>DATBDN010000224.1:0-14148 GCA_036269895.1 Thermoleophilaceae bacterium | reverse complement strand
CGTCCATCCGCGGCACAACGAGGAGGGGCTCCTCGTCCAGCCGCGCCCTGAACTCGCCCAGCACCGAGCCTGCCTTTGCGGCGTTAGCAGGACCGGTTACGAGCTTCAGAGGCAAGCGATCAAACGTAGGAAGCGGGGCCGACGGAAAAGTCGCCCCCGCTTCCTGCTTTCTGACACCCGTCCCGCCTCTAGATCAACCCAGCGGCGGCAGCGTGGGAAAGCACCTGCTCATAGCGCTTTTCGGGCAGCATCACCGGTGCGTCCTGCAGCTCCCAGCCGACGCCTTCGCCCGGCCAGAACAGCCACCTGGCGACCCGCACGAAGCCCGGCTCGCCGGCATGCTCCAGCCTCAGCTCCTCCTGCATGTCACCCGCGCGCCCGGCGCTCGCGACCGATTTCCGATCTGCGGCCTGACCCCGCTCCAGCAGGTCGAAAGCGACGTAACCGCGCCCGCGCGCTTCGCCGAGCAGCTCGCGCAAAGCCGACGCCGGGAGCACGGGCGCCCTGCGTTCCAGGACGCCGCCCCGCCACTGCCCAAGCCGCAGACCACCCGGCACCTTCTCCAGGCGCACCTCGTAGCCGCGCACCTGGACCGACGCATGCGGGTAGCGGGTGACCGTCCCCGCAGCAGCCTTCGGCCGCGGCTTAGACCTCGTCGCGGTCGGCTTCGACGGCCGCGCGCGCTCGGCCGGCTCGCGCGACAGCACGGTGTTCTTCGAGCAGATCGGGCAGTCGGCGGTGAAGCGGTTGTGGCGGCAGAAGAGCGACGTCATTCGATCAGTCGAGCGTACGCCTTGCCAACATGCGGCCGGTGCTGACCGCCGTACTGTCGGATCTCCACCTGGGCACGCGTTCCCGAGCTGACGTCCTGAGACGCCCGAACGTCCGCCGGATCCTGTTCGACGCGCTTCAGGAAGCCGACCAGATCGTCCTGCTGGGCGACATGCTCGAGCTGCGCGAGCAGCCGCTGCCGGACGTCCTGGAGGTGGCGCTCCCTTTCTTCGAGGAGCTCGGCGAAGCGCTTCCGCACAAGCCGATCACCGTGCTGTCGGGCAACCACGATCACCGGATCGTCGCCGAGTGGCTCGAGGAGATGCGGCTGGCGAACGAGCCGCTCGGCCTGGAGCACCGCACCAGCCCGAAGTCCTCGCGGCCGCTCGCGCTCATCGCCGGGCGCATGCCGAGCAACGAGGTAGAGCTGGTGTATCCGGGGTTCTGGCTGCGCCCCGGCACCTACGCCCTGCACGGCCACTACATGGACGCCCACATGTCGATGCCGCGGCTCGAGGTACTCGCGGTCGCGGCGACGCTGCACGCCACCGGTGGGCTGGCGCCCGCACCGCGCATGCCCGAGGACTACGAGGCCGCGATCACGCCACTGTACGCGCTCGCCTACGCCCTCGCGCAGGGCAGCAACCGCGCCCGGCGCGTGCTCGGCATGGACCTGAGCCGCAAGGTCTGGAAGCGCATCGACACGCGCACCGACATGCGCACGCGCGCCATGCGGGACGTCGCGATCCCGTCAGCCGTGTGGGCCCTCAACCGCGCGGGGATGGGCCCGTTCGAGGCCAAGCTCTCAGGCGTCGCGCTGCGGGAATCGGGCCTCCGCGCGATGCGCGACGTCATCGACGGACTCGCGCTCGATGCGCAGGAGATCGTCTTTGGGCACACCCACCGGCCGGGGCCGCTGCCGGGCGACAGC
The DNA here is from genome assembly GCA_036269895.1 of Thermoleophilaceae bacterium. Lineage (GTDB taxonomy): Bacteria > Actinomycetota > Thermoleophilia > Solirubrobacterales > Thermoleophilaceae > DATBDN01. The sequence continues at coordinate 12,446 of DATBDN010000224.1, read as the reverse complement.
GGCTGGGACCGGTTGTTCAACTGCGGCAGCTGGCTCTACGAGCCGAACCTCCTGGGGGCGGAGGCGGGCAAGAGCCCATACTGGCCCGGCTGCGTCCTGTTCGTGGAGGACGACAAGCCGCCGGAGCTGCGGCGTCTTCTCGTCGAGGTCTCCCAGGAGGACCTCGGCGCTCACGAGGCCTACTCGTAGATCACGACGTCCGGACGCGGGCGCAGCTTCAGCACCTGCGCCGGCGTCATCGTGTCCGTGTCCTCCTTGTAGAAGAGCTTGAAGCCGTTGCGCGACCGCGTCCGTGGATGCGTGAAGTCCCTGTACTTCGCGATCTTCACCGCCTGGTTGCCGAAGCCGTCGACGTTCAGAACCAGCGGCACGCCGTGCCGGTGCCGCAGCTGCTCCTTGTGCTGGATCATCGAGTCGGTGAACTGGTGGACCAGGAGCATCTTGTCCGGTAGCCGGTACTTCTTGACGATGCCCTGCAGATAGGCGGAGACGCGGTTCACGGTCGCCGCGTCCGTCGAGCCGATGACCGTCCCCGGGACGGCGTTCGGCGTGTGCCATTCCGGATCGAGGGCGAGCGCTACGTCCGGCTCCCGCAGGAAGCGGCCGAAGTGCTTGGTCAGCGCCATGAAGTCGGCGTGACCGGGCTGGATGTCCAGGATGAGCAGCGCCTTGATCTTGCGCGCTGCCTTCAGGAACTTCTTGACGGTCGCGAGGCTCTGCTTGCGGTTGTACGAGCCGTCCGCCTGCGGCGAGCCGGCGGCCACCACCGCGATCAGTTCCATCCCCGGCAGCAGGTGCCGGCCACCGCGCCGGTAGCGGCGCATCTGGGCAAGCAGTCTCTGCGCCGCCTGGTCCGGAGTGCCGATCCCCAGCGCGCCCAGCTCGACGTTCCCCGGCGCGCCGTAGTAGGCCACGACCCGATGACGCGGGAAGAGGTGCCGCCCGCCGCCCGGCAGCTGTGGTGGGGGTTTCGGCTTCGCGGGCTTCTGCGGCGTCGCGACCGCGGCCGGGTCCAGGTTCGCCTTGCTCGACCCCCCGCGCGCCACGAAGAACCCGATCGTCGCGAGCACGAGCGCGAGGACCGTCAGCGCAGCCAGCCTGCGTTGCCGTACTACTCGTCGATGCGCGGCTTCTCTTCGAGCACGGCGCGCCTCCGCGCTCAGCCGCTCAGGCTGATTCGTCCGCGACCCCCGCTGCGACCTTCTCGGGCTCGGCGGCCTGCGCCTCGTCCTCTGCGGGTGGGGCCCCCCGTGGCCCCTGTGCCCAGTCTTCGTCGAAGTCCACCCGCCACTTGCCCTCTTCGTTCTGCTCGAGCTTGAGCTTGGCGCGGAACGACCGTCCGGAGCGACCGCGGAAGCCGGTCACCTGCCCCTTGGTGCGGCCTACCGGCGGTTGGTCGCCGCGCGCGATCGACTCGCGCAATGACTCGATCAGCTCCTTCACGATCGTCGCCGTGAGTGTCTTGCCCGCCTTGTTCTTCCAGATGACGAAGCCACAGCCCGGATCCTCGCGCGACCAGCACGAGTAGCCCTTGCGGTTCTCGATGATGTCACGGCCGCAGACCGGGCACGGCCCGAGGTTGGCCCGCTCGACCTTGACGTCCTTCAGGTGCCCGTCAAGCCACTTGACGATGTCATCGATGAACTTCGACGTGTCCTGGATGAACTTGTTCCGTGACTCTTGGCCGTGCTCGATCTTGTTCAGTCGCCGCTCCCAGTCGCCCGTCAGCTCGGCCGAGGTGATCACGTGCTCGCCGAGAAGCTCGATGACCTTCACGCCCTTCTCGGTCGCGTGCAGGGCCCGCCCCTCACGCTCGACGTAGCCGACGGAGATCAGGCGCTCGATGATCGCCGCGCGCGTGGCAGGAGTTCCGATGCCGGACTCCTTCATCGCCTCACGCATCTCGTCGTCGGTGATGTCCTTGCCGGCCGTCTCCATCGCGCCCAGCAGCGACGCCTCCGTGTAACGCCGGGGCGGCTGTGTCTCCTTGCGCAGCGACTCGACGTTCAGCGTCTTCACCGACTCGCCGTCACGCAGCTCGGGAAGCATCTGCTCGCCGCCGGTGTCGTCGTCGGCGCCGTCCCGCGACTGGATCTCCTCGCCGTAGACGCCGCGCCAGCCAGGCTGGATCAGCAGGCGCCCGCTCGTGCGGAACACGTGCTCCTCCACCGTCGTCTCGACACGCGTGCGCTCGAAGACCGCGTCCGGGTGGAAGATCGCGAGGAAGCGCTTGGCGATCAGGTCGTAGACCCGGCGCTCGTCGTCGGACATCTTGTCCAGCACATGCTCGGACCGCGTCGGGATGATCGCGTGGTGGTCGGTCACGCGCGCGTCGTTGACGACGCGCTGCAGCGGCAGCGACTCGAGCGACATCACGTACTCGGCGCCCTTCCGATACGGCTCGTTCTGGCCCACCATCTCGGCCGTCGGCTTTATCTCGGGGACGAGGTCGCCGGACAGGAACTTCGAGCTGGTGCGCGGATAGGTGATCGCCTTGTGGCGCTCGTACAGCGCCTGCGCCGCCGACAGCGTCCGCCGGGCGGTGAACCCGTAGAGCGTGTTCGCGTGGCGCTGGAGGGTGGTCAGGTCGTAGAGCAGATTCGGCTGCTCGCGCTCCTCCTTCTTCTCGAGCTTCGTGATCGTGCCGGGCTTGTCGCGCGTCTCGGCGACGATCTTCTCGGCCTCGCCCGCCTCTTTCAGGCGCCTGCCGCCCATGTAGCGACCGCTGTAGTCGCCGCGCTCGGCTCCGAAGCGAGCCTCGACCAGCCAGTACGGCTCGGGCACGAACGCGCGGATCTCGACCTCGCGCCTGACGACAAGCGCCAGCGTCGGCGTCTGGACGCGGCCGAGCGAGACGGCGCCGTCGAAAGCGGAGCGCAGCCGGATGGTGGCGGCGCGGGTGGCGTTCATGCCGACGATCCAGTCGGCCTCGGAGCGCGCCCTGGCCGCGGCCTCGAGGTCCTTCATCTCGTCGCCGTCGCGCAGGCGCTGGAAGGCGTCCTGGATCGCCCTGCGCGTCATCGACGACAGCCATAGGCGCTTGACCGGCTTCTTCGACTTCGACGTCTCGTAGGTGTAGGCGAAGATCAGCTCGCCCTCGCGCCCGGCGTCGCACGCGTTGACGATCACGTCGACGTCGTCGGAGCGCATCAGGCGATGGATCGCCTTCAGCTGCTTCTCAGCCTTGGCGTCGTTCGGTACCAGCTTGAACTTCGAGGGGACGATCGGCAGGTCGGCGTAGCGCCACTTCTTCAGCTTCGGGTCGTACTCCTCGGGGTCCGCTAGGCCGACCAGGTGGCCGACCGTCCACGTGATGATGTAGTCCTCGCCGACCAGATGCGTCTTGTCCTGGGCAGCCTTGAACGTGCCGGGAAGCGCAGCCGCAATGTCCCGACCTACCGATGGCTTCTCTGCAACTACGAGTGTTTGACCCATACCTGGATTTCCACCTTAGGGCACGGTGTCAGCGGATTCGCCCCCCTTGGAGACCAATGTCCACCTAGGCGGGGTGGCCCGGCTCGATCGGCTTGACGGCCTGAAAGCCCAGATCGACGGGTCCCCCGCGGTCGTCTGCAACCACGACGTCGAGCCACAATCCAACGTGATCGCCGAGGTCGAATCGGTCGAGCACGCGCCCGCCGAACCAGCCGGGAACGCCGGCGAGCACCGGGATTCCCCACGGCCCCTCGGACCAGTCGCAGAGCTCGAACTTGTCGACCTCGTCGCCCGTCTCGCCCCCGAACAGCTCGGCTAGCTGCCGCTGCTCGCGCCCGAGGAAGTGGACGACGACGGACCCCGCCTGCGAGACGACGTCGAACGTGCGGTTCTGCTTAGAGATGCACGCGAGGACGCGGGGCGGCTTGATGCTGCACTGGGTCGAGAAGCCGATCAGGCAGCCGCTGCGCTCCCCGTCGCGCCCGATCGCCGTGACGATGAACATCGGTGTGTCGAGCCTGCCGACGAGCTGCTGGAACGCCTTCTCGCTCAGGCGGCCAAATCTGCCACGAGATCGCGAACGCCGTGGTCGATGTTCGAGTCGAGCCGCTTCGACATCGTGCGCATCAGCCGGAGGGCCGGCCGGTTGTCGGCCAGCATCGACGCGCTGAAGCGGCGGACGCCGCGGCCGCGGGCCTCGTCCGCGAGCAGCACGCCGAGCTGCTTGCCCACGGTCTTGCCCTGCATCGCGTCGGCGACCGTCACCGCCACCTCGGCGGTCTCCGGGTCGTCCCTCAAGCGCACGTAGCGGGCCACGCCCACCACGCGGGTCGGGTCGTCCAGCCGCACTGCGATCAACGCGACGTGGTCGTGTCCGTCGATGTCGGTCAGGTAGCGCAGATCGCCCTTCGTGAGGACCGGCTTGGGCGCCAGGAAGCGGCGCTGCTGGCTCTGCTCGGAGAGCTGAAGCCACGCCTTCGCGATCAGATCCTTGTCGCGCGGCTTGACGTGCCTCACATACAGCTGCGTTCCGTCGCTGGCCCTGATGAACATGATGTTCGGCACGCTACGCCGGAAATGGTTCAGAAGGTGTGCTTTTGCGCACTCTGGTCAGCGGGTGCAGGGTCCCGTGCCGACCGGCCCGTGCGCCCTCGCAAGCGCATCGGTGACCACCGTGTCCGGGACGCCATAGCCCGCGTGCTCCCCGCGGGAGACACTCGAGGCAAAGATCGTGGTCAGCACGCGCCCGTCGCTGTCCACGAGCGGTCCCCCGGAATTGCCGGAGCGAACAAGGCCGCGCAAGGTCGTGATCTTGCGCCGTATCGGGCCGCGTCCGTACGCGTCCTGTGAGAGAGCCGTGATCGTCGGGCCGATGCGTGCCGGCTCCACGTCGAGCGGGCCGTTCTCCGGATAGCCGATCACCGCGCCGGAAGTTGCGCTCGGAGCATTGGTGTTGCGAGCCAGCGGCAGCAGGTTGGAGATGCCGCCGGCGCGCAGGATCGCAACGTCGTTGCGCGGGTCGAACCACACCGCGTGCGCGTCGTACTGCGGGCCCACGCCCTGCGGCTGGACGGTGGTGTCGTGCTCGCCGGCGACCACGTGCGCGTTCGTCACGATCAGCCCCGGTGCGGCAACCCAGCCCGAGCCCTCGATGCCGAGTCCGCAAGCGGTGCCGAGCACCTTCACGGTGCTGCGCGTGGCGGCGCGCACCTGAGGATCGCGCGCCACCCTCGAGTTCGGCCGCCGCAGGATCGGCACCTGTCCCGTGACCGACGGGAACGGGTCGAAGCGGGCCAGCGCATTCAGGAAGCTGCCCGTCGGCGGAAAATGGCGGTTCAGCGAGCTCAGGATCGCCGAGCGCTGGATGTCGCGTCGCAGGTTGCGCGCGCCGGGCGTCTGAAGCGCGACGGCACCGAACAGCCACGCGACGCCGAGCCCCACCGCGGCGAGGAGGATTGCTCCACCGGCACTGTCGATGATCCCGAGTGGCCCGATTAGCAGCCCGCGCAGCTTGAACCCGAGCGACTCGAGGCCCATCGCGAGGATGCCACCGAGCAGGATCGCGCCGAGCAGGGCGAACAGTGGCGCGTACGGGGAGTGCGACCCCCCGCTGAGGAGCAGAGGCGCCAGCCGCGCGCCGAGGATCGCCCCGATGGCAAAGCCGACCAGCGACAACACGCCCACGATCAGCCCTTGGAGGAAGCCCCAGAAGGCCATCAGGATCACGAAGGCGACGATGATCCAGTCGATGGTGGTCACGGGGCGGGCACGTTACGGGTTGGCGGTCCGCCCTTCCGGGTACGTTGCGGCGGGCTGGGAGTGACAGATCACCGACGCGAACGCCGACGGCGCATCATTCGCCGACTCTTGCCCGTGCTGGCGGCGATCTCGCTGCTCGGGGGCCTCCTGTTCGGCGCGTTCCACACTCCGGCCTCCGTCCGGGCCGGCCGTGACTTTGCCCGAGCATGGGAGCGTGGCGACTTCGACGCCATGTACGCCCTGCTGACCGACGACGCCAAGCGGGAAACGAGCCGCGCCGCGTTTCGCGCCGCCTATCGCGACGACGCCATGACCGCGACTCTGCGCCACATCCGCATCGTGCGCGTGCGCCGGCGCGGCGATCGTGTCGAGCTGATGGTGGCGGCGACGACCAACGCCTTCGGCACCGTCCGCAGTCCGATGGACGTGCCGGTGGTCGACTCCAAGATCGCCTGGGAGCGCTCCATGACCTTCCCGGGCAAGCCAGCGGGCGCCAGGCTGACGCGGCAGACGAAGGCTCCTCAGCGCGCTTCGATCCTCGCGCGCAACGTCACCGTGATCGCGACCGGACCGGCCAGTGCACGCGTTCAGCCGGCGGGGGCGGCGGCTCAGTCGGTCGCCGGTGGACTTGGTGAACCGCAGACGCAAGCGGAGCGCAACGCGCTGCGGGCGCGCGGCTTCCCACCGGGCACGCTGGTTGGCACGTCGGGCCTCGAGCGGATCGCGGAGAACCGGGTCGCGGGCGTGCCGGGCGGGCTGCTGAGCGCTGGTGGCCGCGTGCTCGCGTCGACGCAGCCGAAACCGGCGGACGCCGTGCGCACGACGATCGACCTGAATATCCAGCAGGCCGCGATCACGGCGCTCGCCGGCCGCTACGGCGGAGTGGCAGCGCTCGACGCGCGCACCGGTGAGGTGCGGGCGCTGGCGGGCATCGCGTTCTCGGGGCCGCAGCCGCCCGGCTCGACGTTCAAGATCATCACTGCGGCGGCCGCACTCGACGACAAGCTCGTGAAGCTCTCCACTCCGTTTCCGGTCGAGACGAAGGCGGTCATCGACGGCGTGAACCTGGAGAACGCGAACGGCGAGAGCTGCGGCGGCACCTTCGCTCAGTCCTTCGCGCACTCCTGCAACTCCGTCTTCGCGCCGTTGGGCGTGCGCCTCGGGGCCCGGCGGATCGTCGATCAGGCCGAGCGCCTTGGCTGGAACGACAAGCCCTCGATACCCGGTGCCCTGCCGAGCACGATCCCGCCGGCGTCGGAGGTCAACACGCCCTTGGCCGTCGGCTCGACCGCGATCGGGCAGGGCAAGGTACTTGCCACTCCGCTGCAGATGGCGTCGGTCGCCCAGGCGATCTCGCAGAACGGGGTGATGACGCGTCCGCGCGTCTTCCCCGACGCGCCACCGGATCGCAAGCGGGTGATGTCACGGCGGGTCGCGCACCAGCTCGAGCGGCTGATGATCGACGTCGTTTCCTACGGCACGGGGACGAGCGCATCGCTCTCGCCCGTGAAGGTGGCCGGCAAGACCGGCACCGCGGAGCTGACGACGACCGTGCAGAAGGAGGGTGAGACCCAACCGCTGGACACCGGCGTGCCGGCGAAGCCGCCCGGATACGACACCGACGCCTGGTTCGCCGCGTACGCGCCAGTCAGGCGGTCGAAGGTGGCGGTCTCTGTGCTGATCGTGCACGGAGGAGCCGGCGGCTCGACTGCGGCTCCGGCCGCGCGCGGGGTGCTGCAGGCGGGCCTTGAACGCTAGATGTCGAGGATGACCGACGTCTGGTCGGGCTTGCCCTGACCGGCGTTGAACGGGCCCTGGATGTGCAGCGTGAGCGGGCGGTTCTCGGTGTCTGCGAGCGGGAGCTCGAAGAGCAGGAGCGCCCCGGAGGTCGGACCCAGCGCGGCCAGGCTCCCGCTTCTGGGCATGCAGTTCTGAGGCGGAACAGGGCCACCCTGGTACGCGTACGGGTTGTTGTGCGCGAGCCCCTGCGGTGCGAAGCGGTTGCCCTGGGAGTCCTGGATGTAGAAGCGGCTCGCGGCGATCGCGCCCTTCGAGCCGCTCTGGTTGCACGCCTCGATGAACACGCCGTAGAGCCCCTTGCCGGGCGGGGCCTCCTTGCGGCCGGGCACGTAGCCCTTGTCCTCCTGGTTGGCCAGGTTCAGCTGGCGCGTGAGGAAGACCGTGTAGCGCAGGCCACCGAGCGGCGTCGACAGGCCCTCTCGCACCGTTTCGCCCGGCTTGTTGCTGGACTTTCCGCACCCCGTGAGCACGCCGATGGCGACAAGCGCCAGCGCGCAGACGACGGTCAGCTTCGAGGGGCGAAGGGCCATGCGGTCGCGCAGTTTATGCCCGGCTGCCATAGCGCGCTGCCGTCAACGGCTCGTACCCCGCCACACCGGCCCGCGCGAGCGGCCGATCGGGCTGCTCCTCGAAGATCTTCCGCAGCCGCCGGAGCGAGACGCCCATCTGGCGGCGCACCCAGCCACGGACACCGAGGCTCTCCTTGAACGCGTCCCAGCGGATCCCGGGCTCGGTCCAGACCGTCACCGTCACCTCGGTCGACCCGTAGCTCTCCACCAGCTCCCACTCGGTGTAGCCCGTCGTACGGCCCAGACGGCCGACCCGGCCGCGCTCGACCAGGCGCCTGGGCGCCTCAGCCTCGATCACCTGGTACTCCGCCCGCTGCGGGAACAGCGGCGAGTCGATCTTGAAGCTCGCCCCGGCGCCGACGCCCACCGGGTTGACGCGGGTCAGGCGGAAGTCCTTCAGGAAGTGGTCCATCCAGGCGACGCGGCTGCCGATGTCGGCAATGAACGCGTAGACGTCCGCGCGCGGAGCGGAGATGACTATGCGCGACTCGACCGGCCTCACCGGCCGCGATTCTAGGTCGCTAGAGGGGTCAGGCCGCTCGCGGTACGACGGCAAGCCTCACCGGCGTCGCGTGGATGCGCTCGCGGCGCAGCGGTTCGTCGCCGTGGGACCTGGCGCAGAGCGTGCAGAGCGCACTCGCCTCGTAGATGTGGAGCACCTCGCCGGGCAGTAGCCGCCGCTCGCAGGTCGAGCAGCATGCGGCCGCGTGGGTGGCGTGAAGATTGTGGAGCTGGAGCTCGGAGCTGATGTCGACGGCGGCGAAGCGCACGGACGCGGATTCGCCTCCGCCCGGCGATTCCCTTCACGGCACCCGTGTGCCCCCAGCACAGGAGCGCGTGTTCAGGGCGGGTAATGATGGTGACCCATTTGTGGGCATAAACCTGCAATTTGCGGACGTTTACTTGTCTTTGGGGAGGCACCTAGTTAAGATCGTCAACAACTTCGGAGGAAGGGGATCACCGGTGGAAGCATTCACCGCCGGCACCCTGGCGGGGGCCGGCTCATTCAGATGTGAGTCGTGCGGCTTCGCCGTCGCGCTGCACGAGCTTGACGAAGTACCCGGGTGCCCGCAGTGCGGCGGGCGCAAGTTCAAGCGCGCGTCGATGTTCATGGCAAGACAGCAGCCAGAGCACACGCAGGAGCTCGAGCAGGTGCCCGACGTGCGCGCGCCCGACTGGCTCGCCGAGGCACGCGACGCGCTCGTCACGAGCGGCGACTACCTCGCGTACGAGCTCGACGACCGCGTCCACGTCGTGGGGTTGCAGGATGGCTGGACGCGGGTCGGTCGCAGTCTGTCCGCCCACGTCCGCTTCGACGACCCGACCGTGTCGCGCCGACATGCGCTCATCCACCGCGACCGGACCGGCGCGCGGGTGCTGGACGACCGCAGCCTGAATGGGGTCTTCCTGAACGGCGATCGCGTGGACTGGCACGAGCTCGAGGACGGGGACGAGATCGCCATCGGCGCCTTCCGTCTGTACTTCATGCAGGTGCGCAGCGACGCGCCCACAGGTGCGAGTGGCCTTAAGCTCGCGCCGGGTGTCTGACCGCGGCCTTCTCTTCAAGCCCGCGACGGAGCTGGCCGACCTGGTTCGGGTCGGCGAGGTTTCGGCGCGCGAACTGACCGAGCTCGCCCTCGACGCGATCGCGGCGGACGAGCATGGCCTGAATGCCTTCACCGTCGTCGACCGCGACCGCGCGCTCGCGACGGCGGCCGCGATCCAGCCTGGTGACGAGCGCCCGTTCGCGGGCGTCCCGATCGCGATCAAGGACCTGTCTGTCGCGACGGCGGGATTGCGAGTGTCGAGCGGCTCGGATCTGTACGGCGACTACACGCCCGATTACGACGCCAACGTCGTGCGGCGCATCCGCGACGCCGGGTTCGTGATCGTCGGGAAGACGGCGGCGCCCGAGATGGGCATCCTGCCGGTCACGGAGCCGCGACGGTTCGGCCCGACGCGCAACCCCTGGAACACCGATCACACGCCCGGCGGGTCGTCCGGCGGGTCGGCCGCGGCCGTGGCCGGCGGCCTGGTGCCGATTGCGCACGCGTCGGACGGCGGCGGGTCGATCCGGATCCCGGCAGCGTGCTGCGGGCTCGTCGGCCTGAAGGTGAGCCGCGGCCGGATATCGCGCGGCCCAGACCAGGGCGACTCGTTCCTTTCCGTTGACGGCGTCGTGGCCCGCACCGTGGCTGACGGCGCGGCCACGCTGGACGTGCTGGCGGGTTACGAGCCGGGCGATGCCACCTGGGCGCCGCCGCCGTTCGAGCCATTCTCGGCGACTGCCGAGCGCGAGCCCGGCCCGTTGCGGATTGCGCTCGTGGTCGAGCCGCCGCTTGCCGGGGATCTCGACCCGCTGGCGGAGCAGGCAGCGCGCAACGCGGCATCGCTGCTCGAGAACTTCGGTCACCATGTCGAGGAGGTGCAGACGCCGATCCAGTTCGACGAGCTGCTCGAGCTGTTCACGGACCTATGGGCGGCGATGGTCTCGGGCGGGGTGCGCGTTGGCGAGCTGGTGGCGGGACGGGAGGCGACGGCCGATGACGTCGAGCCGCTCACGTGGGCGCTGCACGAGCGGGCGCTTGCGACGCCGTCGTCGACCTACCTGCGCTCGCTCACGATCCTGCAGCGCGTCGCGCGCGGCGCCGTCGAGTGGTCGATGCAGTGGGATGCGGTGCTGACGCCGGCACTGGCGAAGCGGCCGCTGCGGATCGGCGAGCTCGATCCAGCGGCGCCGGACCCGATGGCCACGTTCGAGGCGTCATCGCGCTTCACGCCGTTCACGCCGTTCGTGAACGTGACGGGGCAGCCGGCGATATCGCTGCCGGTGTTCCACGGCCACGACGGGTTGCCGCTGGCGGTGCAGCTGATCGGGCCGCCGCTGTCGGAAGGCCTGCTGCTGTCTGTCGCCGCGCAGCTCGAGGCAGAGCAGCGGTGGCATGAGCGTCGGCCGTCGGGTGCTGCGGCGCGGCTGTGAAGTGCGGCGGCCGTCCCCGGTGCGCTGCGCACTTCGGTGCGTAAACAGCGGCGACCAAGGGCGACAGGGCGGCCGGATTCGCAGGTCGCGAGGCGGTTTCCGCGACAAGTGTCCTGCCCTGACCACCCTATGGGTGGGTAAACCAGGACACTCCCAGATCTACGCATCGAACCGGCAGTCCGCATCACGGACGACCCCTAGAGCGCGCGAACGTCCGCCCCGCCCGGCACGAACTGCACCCGCCGCACCTCGCAATCCGCCGCTTCCGACTGCAGCGCTTCGAACACCCCGCCCGTCTGCTGCCAGTGGCACCAGAACAGCACGGTCGGCCCGGCGCCGGAGATCGTCGCGCCCACCGCGCCAAGCTCTTCCGCGCGCGCGACCAGCTCCATCGAGCGCGGATACAGATGCGCGCGCTGACGCTGGTGCAACCGATCCGACAGCCCGGCACCGATCAGCGAGAAGTCGTCCTTTGCCAGCCCAAGCACCAGCGTCGAGGCGTGCGCGATGTTGTGCACTGCATCGGTGATGGCCACCGTGCTTGGCAGGGCGGCACGCGCCTCGTGTGTCGCGACCGGATCGGGCGGGATCGCGATGACGCCCTCGAGCCCTGCGGCCGGCTCGAACCGCTGCGCGCACTCCGGCGTGCAGATCACGAAGCCGCCGTGCAGCGCCGCCGCCACGTTGTCGGGATGGCCCTCGATCTCGACGGCGTGCGGGTAGATCGGCTCGGCGAGCTCGTACATGTGGTCGGCGGCCATGAGGCCGGCGACGATCGCCGCGGCACTCGAGCCGAGGCCTGCGGCGAGTGGGATCTCCGACTTGACGCGGAACGTCAGCCCGTCGGCGGAATGCAGCTTCTCGAACGCTTGGACGCACAGGTTGGAGCGATCGAGCGCGACCCCGTCGAGGTCCGTCTCGACAGCGAACTCGCCGGTCTCCTCGACCTCGAGCTCGAGATGAAGCGACAGCGCAGCCGCGAGGCAGTCGTAGCCAGGGCCGAGGTTCGCCGAGCTAGCCGGGACGCGAACCAGCCGCCGCCTGTTCACGCCAGCACGGCCGCTTCAAGGGCGCTGAATTCCGGATCGCACGAGATGACGCCGGGGGCGCGGTCGATCGCCGTCGTCGGGTCCTTCAAGCCATGCCCCGTCAACACACAGACGACCGTGCCCTCGGCCCCGTACTTCAGCAACCCCGCAACAGACGCCGCCGACGCCGGCTCGCAGAAGACGCCCTCGCTCATCCCGAGGAACGCGTACGCGTCGAGGATCTCGGCGTCGGACACAGCACGAATCTGGCCGCGTGAGCTGGTCACCGCGTCCATCGCCTCCTCCCAGCGCGCCGGATTTCCGATCCTGATCGCGGACGCCACCGTCTCCGGATTCTCGACCGGCGCTCCGTGC
>DATBDN010000223.1:0-11007 GCA_036269895.1 Thermoleophilaceae bacterium | reverse complement strand
GGCGAAGAACCGCACCGCGGTGGCGATCTCATCCGGCTGCGCGAGCCGCTTCATCGGCACGCCGGAGACCATCGCACCGATCACCTTGTCGGCGTTTCCCTGCTTGGCGACCACCTCGCGCAGGAACGGGGTGTCGGTCGGCCCGGGACAAACCGCGTTGGCGGTCACACCATTCCGTGCAACCTCGCGCGCGATCGTCTTCGTGAACGCGATCACGCCGCCCTTCGCGCCTGAGTACACGGACTCCAGGGAGGAACCGACGCGCCCCGCATCGGACCCGATGTTGATGATCCGTCCCCACTCCCGCTCGAGCATGCCCGGCAGGACGCTCTTGGTGAGTCGCAGCGCGCCCTTGAAGTTGACCTCCAGCACGCGGTCCCAGAACTCCTCGTCGGTGTCCATGAACGGCTTGAGGTCGTCCCAGCCGGCGTTGTTGACGAGGATGTCGACCGATCCGAGCGCTCCGTACGCGGACGCCACCCCGGCGTGCACGCTGTCGCCGGAGGTTACGTCGAGCTCGACGGCAATCGCCTGCCCCCCGGCATCTCGAATCGCGCTGGCCGTCGCCTCAGCCTCCTCGATCCGCAGATCGGCAACGACGAGCTTGTGGCCGTCTGCGGCGAGCGCCTTGGAGATAGCCTCGCCGATTCCGCGCGCGCCGCCCGTCACCAGCGCGACGCGCTGATGTCCATTGGCATTCATTTCCATGATCAGGCAGCGTAGGGCCGACCAAACGCGCCCACCCCTCCCGCTCGGATACTTCGGCTATCCCTCGGGAGGCATGACGAGCGTGCAAGCCCCGGCTTGACTACGGCTGTGGACTTGGCGTTCACCGACGAACAGCAGTTCCTGCGCGAAGCGGTCCGCGGCGCGATCGAGCGCGAAGCTCCGCTTCGGGCCGTTCGTGAGTGGGTGATCGAGCCGGCATCGCCCGACTCTGGCCCGGGGTTCGACCTCGCGGCTCGCCAGGGGTGGACCGGAATCGGCAGCCCCGAGGAGCACGGAGGTCAGGGCGGCGAGGAGATCGAGCTGGCCATCCTCGCCGAGGAGCTCGGCCGGGGCGCCGTCCCGGCCGACGGGCTGTACGCGTCGCTGGTGGCCGCGAGCGCGCTGCGACTCGCTGGCGCCCACGCGGCGGTCGCGCCGCTGGCGCTGGGCGAGCAGCGCGCCGTGCTCGTCCATCCGGGCGGCCAGCCGGCAGACACCGCTCACCGAGAGAAGAAAGCACCGCTGGTCGTCGGGGCCGCCGGCGCGACCGCGTTCATAGTCTGGAACGGAGCGAGCCTCGAGCGCTACGCAGAGGCCGATTGCGAACCTCGCCTGCTCGTGGACCGCACACGTTCATTGGCCGATGTCACGCTCCACGGCGAGCCAATCGAGAGCCTCGGCGGGGTCGAGCCATCGGGCATGCAGGCTGTCGCGGCACGCGCAGCCGTGATCGTCGCCGCTGACGCGCTCGGTGCCGCCCAGCGGATGCTCGACCTCACAGTCGCGTACGTGTCGGAACGCCGCCAGTTCGGCGTGCCCGTCGGCTCGTTCCAAGCCGTCAAACACACGGCGGCCGAGATGCTCGTCGCGATCGAAGGCACGCGCGCCGCGGTCCACTACGCCGCGTGGTCGGTCGCCGCCGGCGAGGCGTCGAGCGCGGTCGACGCCTGGGTTGCAAAGTCACGTGCTGCACGTGTGGCGAGCTTCGTCGCCGACAAGGCGCTGTTCCTCCATGGCGCCGTCGGCTACACGTGGGAGCATGACCTGCAGATCCTCTTCAAGCGCGCCAAGAGCGACGGCGAGCTGTTCGGGGGACCAGGTCTCTACGAGGACCGGATCGCCGACTCGCTCTCACTCGTGCCGGAAGCCGTGCGCGCCCGTGCCCAGCCCGTGACGACGACGGCGCCGTCGGACGCGCGGGCCATCCTCAGCTCGTAGCGCCCTTCGCCAACCGGCTCGCACTCGATCTCCAGCCGGTCGCCCGGCCACACCTTGCCCGTGAACCGCACGCCGTACGCGGCGACGTTGTCCCGGCCGAGCCACTCGGCGACCGCGGCGCCCAGGATCGCGGCTGAAAGCTGTCCCATCGCGAACACCGACGGCTGGCCCGCCGCGCGCGCGAATGGCTCGTCGTGGTGCATCGGGTTGAAGTCGCCGGCGGCGCCCGCGAACCTCACGATCTGCGTCCGGGTGATCTCCTCCGTGGTTCGGTTCATTGCGGCAGCTCGATCACCGTGTCGCGCTGGACCACCGCCAGCTCGCCGTCCTGGCGGTGGAACCTGGTCTCGAGCGTCAGGATCGTCATCGCCCCGCGCGCACCCTGCTTCTCTTCGCGAGCGGTGAGCACCCGCCGGCCGCGCAGCCGGTCGCCCGCCGCGAACTGCGCGTGGTACTCCCACTCGCTGCCGCCGACGACGATCCGGCGCAGGTCGAGCCCGAGCAGATCGACCATCGCCGCCTGGTCGCGCCAGTGGCCGGCGACGGCCGTGAACGTCAGCGGCACGCCGTCGCCCTCCGCGTCGCCGGCTGCAAGGGCGAACTCCCGCAGCTTGCCCTCCTCGACCGCGAACTCGACCTCGTCGACGACGAGGCCGACGTCAGGCACGGCCGACCCCGAGCGGCGGCGCCAGCTCGCGCACGAGGGCGGCCGCCAGCTCGTCGCACCGCGCCTCGGAGAGCCCGAAGCTCGGCGGATAGACGACGACGTGGTCGAACAGCTCGGCGGCCTCATCGAGGCGCGCGCGCACATCGGCGGCGGTGCCGGCCGCGGCCATAGCGTCGATCATCGGGTCGGGAATCGCGGCCGTCATCGCCGCGAAGTCGCGCTCCGCGAACGCTGCCCGGATCGTCTCGCCGGCCGCGCTGAAGCCGCTTGCGTCGAGCAGCGGCCCGTACGTCTTCGGCGCCGCGTAGAACGCCAGCTGCGCCGCCGCCTCTCGCCGGGCCTGCACCGGGTCGTCGGCGATCGCGCAGATCAGCACGCCCACCAACTCGACGCGGGTGTCCTCCCGGTCGGCGAAGCGCATGCCCTCGACGATTGCGGGCCGGACGACCTCGTCGACGTAGTCGCGCGAAAACAGCGGATGCCCGAGGAGGCCGTCAGCGACCCGCCCGGCCACCTGGATCATCCGCGGGTTGACGCCCGCCGTGTAGACCGGAATCTCGTCGCGGATGCCGGGAGTGGTCTCGGCCGTTGGCGTAATCCGGCAGCGGTAGAAGCGGCCCTCGTGCTCGACTGGCCCCTCGTGCAGCCGCCAGAGCCGCCGCAGCAGCGGCACCAGCTCCTCCATCCGGGTCGCGGGGCCGTCGGGGTCGACGCCGTGCCAGTCCTGCATCATCCGGCGGGTGCCGGTTCCCAGTCCGAGCACGAGCCGGCCACCGGACACCTCGTCGAGGCTCCGAGCCTCGGTCGCAAGTATCAGCGGCGAGCGACCGGTGGCGTATGCGATGCTCGTGCCGACCCGGCAGCGGCTCGTGCGGGCGGCGATCTGTGACAGCGTCACGATCGCAGACCGGGTGTAGAACTCGGGCGTCCAGACAGCGTCGAAGCCGGCCTTCTCGGCGTCGGCCGCGGTCGCTGCGATCGTCTCGATCCCGCCGCGGAGGATCGTCACGCCGCGGGTCGCGCTCATGCCCGGACCTTCTCGAGGAAGCCGGCAATGCCGGCGTCGGCATGCCCTTGCGCGAACAGCCGCGCCACGGCGTCCCCCTCGACCTCCATGCCGCGCTCCGGTGCACCCCACGCCGCGTCCACGCACTCGATGATCGCCTCCATCGCTGGAGCGGGCCACCGCGCCAACTGCACGGCGTACGCGAGCGCGTGGCTGACGACGTCGGTCTCGTGGACGGCGCCCACCAGCCCGATCCGCAGAGCCGAGCGACCGTCGACCTCGCTCCCGCTCAGCATCAGCTCGAGCGCCCGGCCGGCACCGACGAGCCGTGGCAGCCGCTGGGTGCCCCCGGCACCGGGGACCAGCCCGAGCTTGACCTCCGGCAGCCCCATCAGTGAGCGGGGCGTGGCGAATCGCAGCGTGCACGCCAGCGCAAGCTCCAGCCCGCCACCCAGTGCGCGCCCGTCGATCGCCGCGATCGACGGCCGCCCAGATGACGCCAGTCGCTCGATCGGCGACCGCAGCGCGTCGCGGTAGCGCTTGAACCCCTCCTCGTCGAGGGTCGAGATGTACTTCAGGTCCGCACCCGCCGCGAAGAACCCGGAGAGCGCAGAGCTGATGACCAGGACCGCGGCATCGCTCGCGTCGAACGCATCAAGGGCCGTTTCGAGTGCCTCGACCAAGGGCGGCCCGAGTGCGTTCGCCGGGCCCCGTGCCATCACGAATTGCATGACGTCGCCCCGCCGGGCGATCTTCACCAGGCCGCTACTCGCCATTCCAGTTCACCGGGCCTGCGACCAGCACATGGCTTGTCAGTCGCCGGCCGAGGATCGTCTGGACCTCCGCCGAGGCGGCGATCAGCGCCGCCAGATCAATCCCCGTCTCGATGCCCATCTCCCCGAACATCGATACGAGATCCTCGCTGGCGACGTTCCCGGTCGACCCGGGCGGAACTGGACATCCGCCGAGCTCACCGAACGACGACTCGAAGCTCGTCACACCAGCCTGCAACGCAGCCAGACAGTTCGCGAGACCCTGGCCGCGGGTGTTGTGGAAGTGGGCGGTCAGCTCGACGCCCCCGAGCTGTTCTACGCCGGCGGTGAAGAACTCGTGGACCTGGCGCGGGTTGGCCATTCCCGTCGTGTCGCCGAACCCGAGCTCCTGCGCGCCGGCCGCGGCCAGCCTCGCCGCGAGCTCCAGCACGCGCCCCGGCGCAACCTGGCCTTCGTACGGACAGCCGAACGAGGTGGCGACAACCGCTGCGCAGCGCAGGCCGGCGGCACGGATCCGCGGGATCAGCCGCTCAAGCGTCGCCAGCGAGTCGGCCACTGACCGGTTGACGTTCTTGCGGTTGTGCGTCTCCGACGCGCTCAGGAAGACGGCGACCTCGTGAAAGCGATCGCGATGCTCCAGCGCCGTCTCGAGACCGCGCTCGTTCGGGACCAGCACGGTCAGCGAGACGTCGTCGGGCAGGTCTATCCCTGTCAACACCTCTACTGCGTCGTCGAGCTGCGGGATCACGTCGGGGCGGACGAAGCTCGCGACCTCGATCCGCTTCAGGCCGGCCCGTGCGAGCGCCTCGATCAGCCGGATCTTGTCCGCGGTCGCGATCCGCTCGGGCTCATTCTGAAAGCCGTCGCGCGGCCCGACTTCGCGGATTCGGACGTGGCTCGGGAGCGTGCTCACTCGCTGACCGCAGTCGTGAACTTGTCGTAGCGGATGTCGCTCTCCTGCACGCCGTGGACGCTGGTCAGTACCTCGAGCAGCGCGTCGACCATCGGCGGCGGGCCGCACGTGTACACCTCGGGCTCGACAAGCTCGCCCGCGGCGAGGGCGGCGGCGGCGGCCTCGTGGACGTAGCCCGTCGCGCCGGCCCAGCCGCCCGAGTCGGGCTCGGAGATGACCTCGACGTACTCGAAGCCGGCAAGCCTGGAGCCAAGCTCTGCGACCAGCTCCCGGTTGAACAGGTCGCCGCTCGTCCGCGCTCCGTAGAAGAAGCGGATCTTTCGGCTGCTGCCTTCGGCGGACAGCTCGCGTAGCAGCGAGAGCACGGGCGCCATCCCCGAGCCGCCGGCCACCATCAACACGTCGCGGTCGGTGTCTGCGAGCTTGAACGAGCCGTATGGACCGGTGAAGCCGATCTCGGTGCCCGCGTCGAGGCCCGCCGTGAGCAGGCCCGCGAACGCGCCGCCCTCGTACGCCCGGATCAAGAACTCCAGGGTGCGGCTACCCGGTAGCCCGGCCATCGAGAACGACCGGCGCAGATCGGTCCCCGGGACATGGAGGTCCATGTACTGCCCGGGGGTGAATTCATGATCGGAGCCCGAGTCGAGTACCAGCCGGTAGATGTCACTCGTCAACTGCTCGCATGCTGCGACGGTGGCGGTCCCGTCCTTGATCGCGTGCTCGAGGCGATAGTCCTCCTGGACGTGGAGGAGCTCCACGGTGAGGTCGGTATCCGGCATCGCGCGACACAGCAGCGTGTAACCGGAGGACTCCTCGGCGTCCGAGAGCGCGAACGTCGAATAGCGCTTGAGCGACACCTCTCCCTCGAGCAGGAAGCACTTGCACGCCGAGCACTGGCCCTCCCGGCAGCCGTAGACGAGGGAATAGCCCTGGCGGAACGCGGCGTCGAGAACCGTCTCGTCCTCGCCGCAATCGATCTCTTCGCCGATTGGCTCGAAAAACACCTGTGCCATGCGCACGTAAACGATTGCGCGAGCTCCTGCGGTCATCGTCGCCCCAGCGCATGGTCTTTTTAGTCCGGAAGGGGGACGTAGCAGCCGAGATCATCCGACAAGCTCGTCCCATGCTCACCCAGGACATCTCAATGACCGTCGATCACGGCATCGCGCGGCTTAAGCTCGCCCGCCCGGACGCCGGAAACGCACTGAATGAGACCGTGATCGCCCAGCTCCTCGCGCACGCCGAGGCGCTCGCTGTCCGCGACGACGTTCGCGTGGTGGTGCTCCGCGGCGAGGGGCGCAACTTCTGCGTCGGGGGCGACCTCGCCCACTTCGCGGGGATCGACGACATCGAGCCCGAGATCCTCCAGCTCGCGATCGACTTCCACGCCGCGATTGAGGCGCTGCGCAGTCTCGGCGCCCCGCTGATCGCGGGTGTGCAGGGCGCAGCCGCCGGCGGCGGACTCAGCCTCGCGTGCGCGTGCGATCTCGTCCTCGCCGGCGAGTCGGCGCGTTTCACGATGGCCTACACCGCAGCGGGCCTGTCGCCCGATGGCGGTGCGTCGTGGTTCCTGCCCCGGATCGTCGGCCTGCGGCTGGCGACTGAGATGTTGCTCACCAACCGCGTGCTGAGCGCTACCGAGGCAGAGGCCGCCGGGATCGTCACCACGGTCGTTCCCGACGATGCGCTCGACGCGGAGGTCGAGGCGCTCGCCGACAGGCTGCG
The DNA here is from genome assembly GCA_036269895.1 of Thermoleophilaceae bacterium. Classification (GTDB taxonomy): domain Bacteria; phylum Actinomycetota; class Thermoleophilia; order Solirubrobacterales; family Thermoleophilaceae; genus DATBDN01. The sequence goes on along the minus strand of DATBDN010000223.1, from coordinate 3,997 downwards.
CGCGGGAGCGACCGGCGCGTTGGCGTCGGTCAAGCGGTTGCTGCAGGCGTCCGCGACGGCTGCTCTGGGAGAGCAACTCGAAGCCGAGGCGCGCGCGATCGCGGCCAACGCCGCGTGCCCGGACGGACGTGAGGGAGTCGCCGCGTTTCTCGCCCGGCGGCCGCCCGCGTTCGACGGCGCGTCATCCCCTCTCGGACGACGGGGATCCCTCCTTGGGGCGATGAACGACGAGTGACCCGAACCTAGAGTCGCCCAGCCCAATGCAACTCGAGGAGAAACCGACGTGGCGACGATTGGCGTCCAGCACCACCTGATGTTCATCGACGGCAAGGCCGTCGACGCGGACTCGTTCTACGAGATCCACAGCCCGGCCACGGAGGAGGTCGTCTGCACCGTCGCGAAGGGGTCGGTGGAGCACGCCGACGCCGCGGTCGAGTCGGCTAGGCGCGCATTCGAGTCCGGCTCGTGGTCGCGGATGCCCAAAGAGGAGCGCTCGCGGATCATGAAGGCGATCGCCGAACGGCTCGGCAGCGACCTCGAGGAGTTCACCGACGCAGAGATCTCGTGCAACGGCGCCACCCGGCGGCAGGCCTACGGCTTCCACGTCGGCCTCGCCGCGCAGCACTTCCTGCACTTCGCCGAGCTGGCCGGCAGCTATGAATTCGAGACGTCGGTACCGCTGCCCGCCTATCCGACGATGTCGACGAACTTCATCCGCCGCGAGCCGGTGGGAGTGTGCGCCGCGATCGTGCCGTGGAACTTCCCGCTCGTGCTCGGAATCTGGAAGGTTGCGCCAGCCCTCGCGGCAGGAAACTCGATCGTGGTCAAGGTGGACGAGAAGACGCCACTGTCGCTGCTGCGCCTGGCGCAGGTCGCCCACGAGTGCGGCGTCCCCGATGGTGTCTTCAACCTGATTACCGGCGATGGTCCCGACGTCGGAGCGCGGCTCGCGTCGCATCCGGACGTGGCGAAGGTGGCTTTCACCGGCTCGACAGTCGTCGGCCGCGAGATAATGCGGCTCGCGTCCGGGACTGTGAAGAAGGTCTCGCTCGAGCTCGGGGGCAAGGGCCCGGTGATCGTGCTCGACGACGCCGACCTGGAGATCGCGACCGACGGGGTGCTGTTCGGGTGCATGCTGTATTCCGGCCAGATCTGCGAGTCAGGGACCCGCGTATACGTTCACGACTCGATCCACGACGAGTTCGTCGATCGGGTCGTCCAGCGGGCCTCGACGATCAAGCTCGGCGATCCCGACGATCTCGACACCGACATGGGTCCGGTGATCTCCGAGCGCCAGCGCGACCGGATCGTGGAGTACCTGGACTCCGGACGGGCCGAGGGGGCAACCGTCGCGATCGGCGGCGGCACGCCCGAGGGTCCGGAGTTCGAGAGGGGCTACTGGATCGAGCCGACGATCTTCACCGACGTGACCAACGAGATGCAGATCGCGCGCGAGGAGATCTTCGGGCCAGTGCTGTCAGTGCTCCGCTACAGCGACCTCGACGACGCGATCGAGCAGGCCAACGACTCGATATACGGCTTGACGGCAGGCGTCTGGTCCAAGGACTACGAGCGGGCGAAGGAGGTCGGCGACCAGCTCCGTGCCGGGACTGTCTGGATCAACAACTGGCACATGGTCGACCCGACGCTTCCATTCGGCGGTTACAAGCAGAGTGGCGTTGGCCGGGAGCTTGGTCCGGACGCGCTGAACGAGTACACCGAGGCCAAGCACATCCACCTCGACCTGACGCAGACACGGGACCGTCACATCTTCCCCATCCTGCTCTCGGAGGAGCCGGCCTGATGGACAAGCGACTTGAACTGAAACTTCAGTACTGGGCCGCCTGGTGTGGCGTGATCTTCCTCGTCGGCTACCTCGTCTCGTTCGGGCTCCTCGGCCACAATCATCCGCCGCCCTCGCGCGCCTACTCGCCCCAGGAGCTCGTCGACCACTACTTCAGGCCCTACCACAGCCAGATCGTCGCCGGCATGACGATTTGCATGGTGGTGGGTGTCTTCTATCTGCCGTGGGCGGCAGCGATGTCACGGGTGATGCTGCGCAAGGAGCACCATCAACCGCTGCTGTCCAGCATCAGCCTCCTCGGCGGCGGCATCACCGCTTGGATCCTGGCGGAGTTCCCGGGCAAGATCCTCCACGCCGCGGCCTATGGAACAGCGCATCCCCTGCTCCAGCACTCCTACTGGCGCGAGGCGTGGTTCATCTACGACATGACCTACATGATCACGGGCTTCGAGATGCTCGCGATCGGGATCTACACGCTGACCGATCGAAGTGACTCGCCCGTGTGGCCACGGTGGGCCGGATGGGTCGCCATCGGCGGGGCGCTGTCCTTCGTGCCCGAGAGCGTGATCCCCTACGTGACCACCGGACCATTCGCGGTAAACGGCCTGTGGAACTTCTGGATCGCGTTTCCGTGGTGGCTGATCTGGTTCGGGGTCTTCACCTTCTACATGCTCCGGTACGTACGACGCCAGATGGCTGACACGACGGAGCGACCGCTGGCCGAGGCGGACGCGAGCGCCGCGCCCGTCGAGCGTGCGGCACTGCCGGTAGAAGGCTGATCCTCTTTCGGAATGGAATATCTCCCTCCGGGGGGATGGCACACAGAGCGCGCCGACTTACGCTGCCGGGAGTCCTACCAGAGGGAGTAAAGATGCCTTTCTTCAACAACGCCGACGAGGTCTACGAGTACGTCGGTGGCGTGTTCCGTGCAGCCGCCGACCATCCAGACGTCGGGCCGAAGATGGCGGCCGCGAACGTCAACCTCCAGATCTACTACTCGGACCCCGACTCCAAGCTCCTGATTCATTTCCAGGAGCCGAAGCTCACGGTCGAGGACGGTGGCGAAGACCCGGCTGCCGACGTCAAGCTGTACATGCCCGCAGACATCGCCGACAAGTACTGGCGTGGCGAGTACAACCTCGCGATCGGTCTCGCCAAGGGTCAGGTCAAGGCAAAGGGTCCGGTGAACAAGATCCTCAAGCTGGTCCCGCTCACCCGGCCGCTGTTCCCGATGTACAACGAGCGCGTGGCCGAGAAGGACGCGGCAGCCGCCGTCTAGCTCCGTCCCGCCCAGCTCGAAGAGAGGAGCCACGCAATGTCAGCCACCGAGTACGGGACCGAGCCTTCGGCCTCGGGCAGCCCCGGGGGAGTTCGCGCGACCGCTGCGCTGCTCGAAGAGGTCGGCGCGCCGCTGCAACTGGCCGAGGTCGACCTGGGCGCTCCCGCCGAGGGCGAGATCCTCGTGCGGATGCGCGGCGTCGGCATCTGTCACACCGATCTGTCCGCGCGTGACGGCATCTTCCCGGTCCCGCTCCCGGCGGTGCTCGGGCATGAGGGCTCCGGCGTCGTCGAAGCCGTCGGTGCCGGCGTTGAGAAGCTGCGCGTGGGTGACCACGTGGCGCTGAGCTTCGATCACTGCGGCGAGTGCTCGCAGTGCTCGGGAGGTCACCCCGCGTATTGCGACGCGTTCGCTCCGCTGAACTACTTCGGCACGCGACTCGACGGCTCGGTGACCATGCACCGCGGCGAGGACGAGGTCTACGGCAACTGGTTCGGCCAGTCGTCGTTTGCGACCCACGCGATCGCAAGCGTCCGCAACGCCGTCAAGGTCCCCAACGATCTGCCGCTCGAGCTGCTGGGCCCGCTCGGCTGCGGTTTCCAGACCGGCGCGGGCAGCGTCCTCAACGTGATGCGTGTAGACGCGGGAGAGGGGATCATCATCTTCGGACTCGGGGCGGTCGGCCTGGGAGCGCTGATGGCAGCCAAGGCCGTTGGGTGCGACCCGATCATCGGCGTCGATCTCAATCCCGAGCGCCTCGCGATCGCAACCGAGCTGGGCGCCACCCACACGATCGACCCGACCGAAACCGAGGACTTTCTGTGGAGGGTCCAGGAGCTCGCCGCGCCAGGGCTGCACTATTCCTTCGACGCCGTGGGCGCCGGACCGGTGATCCGGCAGGCGCTCGAGAGCCT
>DATBDN010000222.1:0-4105 GCA_036269895.1 Thermoleophilaceae bacterium | reverse complement strand
AGCCCGCCTACTCCCACCCCGAGCAGTGCGATTCCGCCGGCGGCGACGATCACGGCCGCGACCTTGGGCCACTCCACGGCCAGCCAAGTGCGCAGCGGCTCGATGAGCGTCGCACGGAGCGACGGCGCCACACTGAGCGCGACCGCGATCGCCAGCACCGGTCCGATGAAGATCACGTTGAAGACCAGCAGCAGGCCGAGCTCTGTCGCCGTGTGAAGGTCGGCGGCGACGATCGCCGCGATCGCCGCGAAGTAGGGCAACGCGGTCGGCAGCTCGGCCAGTGCGATCCCGGCGCCGGTGACGAACGCCGAGCCCGAACGCCGGCTGATCCTCTCGTCCGACTCTGACTTCGCGAGCCGGCGTCGGCCCGCCCAGAGCCCAGCAGCGATGGCAATCAGCGCTACCCCGCCGGCGACGGAGAGGATGTGCTTCGTATGGGCGCTCGGATGCGGCAAGAGCGACAGCAGCCACTTGCCCGGACCGAGCACGAGCAGCACCCCGCCGGCGAGGTTCACGAAGAAGAACCCGGCAGCGAACTCGAGCACGTTGCGGACCGGCTTCGCCCCCATCGTGAACAGCAGCGCGGGACCGATCGTCGTCGGGTTCAGGGAGTCGGCGGCGGCGATCCCCGCCACCACCAGCAGGGTGGCCAGCACACGACGATTGTGTCCGCTACTTCGGAAGCGACGGCTCGATGATCCGGAACGCCTTCAGGCCTAGGCCGAGTCGCTCACGATCCTCCGTCCTCATCGGGTCGAAGCCGGTCAGGTCGCGGATCCGCTCGAGCCGGTAGGCGATCGTGTGGCGGTGCGCGTAGATCGCCGAGGCGGTCGCGTTCATGTTGCAGTTCTGGCCCAGGTAGGTCTCGAGCGTGCGTACGAGCTCCGACGAGTATTCGCGGTCGTAGCGAACGATCGGGGCGACCGTGTCGTCGTAGAACGAGCGGATCTCTTCGGGATGCGAGGCCATCACCCGGAACAGCAGGCGGTAGGTGCCGTCGCCCATGTCGGCGCTGCTGGCGCCGCCGCGCGACTGGACCTCGAGCACGAGCTCGGCCTCCTCGAGTGCGCGCCGCAGGTCGCCGGGGTTCTTGTAGTGCGAGGAGACGCCGACGGCGGCGTGCTTGCCCACCCGGGCGGCCACGTCGCCGGCGCGTTCCGGAGTCCCCGGCAGGATCGCATAGACCTTCGATCCCACCGACTGGGCGATCGAGCCCGCGACCTCGCTGGCGATCGTGGCCAGCGCCAGGCCCGGGGATCGCTCGCCGGGGTCGGCGCACAGCCCGACGGCCCCGGCCGACAGGTCGCAGCCCAGCAGCCGCGCACGGCGCTCGATCGCCTCGGGCGCCATCTCCGCCGTCGACAGCAGCTCTTCGAGGAACGAGCCGCGCAGCGCACGCTCCGCGTCCTCGCGGGCCTCGACCACGGCCAGCTCCGTCAGCGCCGCTAGCGCCGCCATGTGCAGGTACTCGCCGGCATCCGCGCGACCCGCCCCGAGAAGCAGAACGGCCCCGACTTCCTCGGGGCCGGACGCCACTGGAACCTCTGCGGTGATCTCCGGGGGAGGAGCGGGCCGCCCGCCCGCGAGACGGGCGGCCACGTAGCGCTCATAAGGCGCCCACTCCTCAATCGGCACGCCTATTCGCGGGACCACAACCGCGACGGGAGAACCCGCGTGCCGGGAAGCGATCTCCGCCACCCGCCCCAAGCCGTCGCCCGCAAGGACGGCAGCCATCATCTCCAGGTGCGCGCCTCGAGGCGTGGGCAGAGATTCGGGGGCGGATGCGGCCATCGCGTCCCCCAAGCTATGGACGCTCCGGATTGGCGTCTTTGGACACCCGTCGAAAGATCGCGCCGCGGCATTCGCCCAGTTGTAGAAAGGGCTCCCGGATCTTTGTCCACGTGGATAAAGCCGCTTGGCCGAGCGTCGCCTAGATTCGCCGCTATGCCAAGAACTCGCCCGCACAATCTTTACGCCGCCCAGTGGGAATCCAACGGCGGCGCGCTCGGAACTCTGGACCTGACCGAGCCCTCGAACCAGATCTTCGGCGCGAACGTCTTCTCGATCAGCGAGCAGCGCGAGCGCCTGTCCAAGGACACCTACCGTCGCCTGCAGTCGACCCTCGAGAAGGGTGAGCCGCTCGACGTGTCGCTCGCCGACGCGGTCGCGCTGGCGATGAAGGAGTGGGCGCTGGAGAAGGGCGCGACGCACTACACGCACTGGTTCCAGCCGCTGACGGGCTCTACGGCCGAGAAGCACGACTCGTTCTACGCGCCGACCGGCGACGGGCGCGCGATCGCCGAGTTCTCGGGCAAGGAGCTGATCCAGGGCGAGCCGGACGCGTCGTCGTTCCCGACGGGCGGCATCCGCGCGACCTTCGAGGCGCGCGGCTACACCGCCTGGGACCCGACCTCGCCGGCGTTCATCCTCGAGAACCCGAACGGCGCGGTGCTCTGTATCCCGACCGCGTTCGCGTCGTGGACCGGCGAGGCGCTGGACAACAAGATCCCGCTGCTGCGCTCGATGGACGCGCTGTCGAAGTCGGCGGTGCGCGCGCTGCGGCTGTTCGGCGACGAGCTGTCGGCGCGCGTCTTCACGACCGTCGGCCCTGAGCAGGAGTACTTCCTGATCGACGAGCAGTACTACTACGACCGTCCTGACCTGGTGAACACGGGCCGCACCCTGATCGGCGCCAAGCCGCCGAAGGGGCATGAGCTCGACGACCACTACTTCGGCTCGATCCCGGACCGGATCCTGGCCTACATGCTCGAGGTCGAGCAGGAGCTGGCCAAGCTCGGCGTGCCGATCAAGACCCGTCACAACGAGGTCGCGCCCAACCAGTACGAGATCGCGCCGATCTTCGAGAACTCGAACGTCGGCTCCGACCACCAGCAGCTCTGCATGCAGGTGCTGCAGCGGGTCGCTCGGCGCTACGGGCTCGTGTGCCTGCTGCACGAGAAGCCGTTCGCCGGCGTCAACGGGTCGGGCAAGCACAACAACTGGTCGATGGGCACCGACACAGGGCACAACCTGCTCGAGCCGGGCGACACGCCGCACGAGAACATCCAGTTCCTGTTCTTCTGCTCGGCGGTCATCCAGGCGGTGAACAAGCACCAGGGCCTGCTGCGGGCGTCGGTTGCGTCCGCCGGCCAGGACCACCGCCTGGGCGCCAACGAGGCGCCGCCGGCGATCATCTCGATCTTCCTCGGCGCCGAGCTGCGCAAGGTCTTCGAGGCGATCGAGAAGGGCGAGGCCGGGGAGTCCACACCGGGCTCGCTGCTCGGGCTCGGCACGCCGGTGCTGCCGCCGCTGCCGATGCACGGCGGTGACCGTAACCGGACGTCGCCGTTCGCCTTCACGGGCAACAAGTTCGAGTTCCGTGCGCTCGGATCGAACATGCCGCTGTCGCTGCCGAACACAGTGCTGAACACAATCGTGGCCGAGGCGATCGACGAGCTCGCCGATCAGCTCGACTCGGAGATCAAGGGCGGCAAGTCGCTCGAGGAGGCCCTGCCGGCCGTCCTGCAGAAGTCGTTCTCGGAGAACGGGAAGGTCGTCTTCGAGGGCGACAACTACTCGGAGGACTGGCACGCGGAGGCGGAGCAGCGCGGCCTGCTCAACCTGCGGACGACGCCCGACGCGCTGCCGCAACTGCTCGAGAAGCAGACGATCGATGCCTTCGGCAACTACGACGTGCTGTCGGAGCGCGAGATCGACGCCCGCTACGAGGTGCTCTGCGAGCAGTACGCGGTCAGGCTCAACATCGAGGCCGAGACGCTGGCCGACATGGCGCGCACGATGGTGCTGCCGGCCGGGCTGCGCCAGCTCGCGCTCGCGGAAGGCGCCGGCGTGTCGGCGGTCGCCGAGGAGACTCGGGGAACGGTCGATGAGCTGGTGACCGCGATCCAGACGCTCGAGCAGGTCAATTCGCAGGAATCGCACGAGCCGCACGAGGCCGACGTCCTCGAGCACGCGAAGTACATGCGTGACTCGGTGCTGCCGGCGATGGCCGACGTGCGCGCCGTATGCGATCGCCTGGAGCGGATCGTGGCGGACGACCTGTGGCCGTTGCCGCGCTACAGCGAGATGCTGTTCATCAAGTAGC
>DATBDN010000221.1:0-23501 GCA_036269895.1 Thermoleophilaceae bacterium | reverse complement strand
CGTCCCGTCGCCGTCGCGGATCAGCCGGTCGTCGTCGATGAGGGGTCCGACCCCTTTTCATATTCGTGTCAATAGTGCGTGGCTATGGCGTCGTGGCGGCTGCGGCTTCTGGCTCCGCGCTGCTCGACCGTGCGCTTGCGGCGATTGCGTTCGAGAGCGCGCGCAGGTAGGCGCGGCCCGACGCCTCGAGGATGTCTGTCGAGACGCCCTGACCGCTCGCGAGCTCGCCGTCGAGCTCGAGCAGCACCGACGTCTCACCGAGCGCGTCGCGGCCGCCGGTGACGGCGCTGACGTGGTACTCCTTGAGCCGCGCCTCGTGGCCGGTGGCGGCGTTGAGCGCGCTGAAGAAGGCGTCGATCGGGCCGTCACCGGTGAAGCTGCCCTCGGCGAGCGCGCCGTCGGGCATCCGGACCGCGACGCGCGCGAGCGGCCCGCGCACCGACGACGCCTCGATGTCGAACGACTCGAGCTCGAACGCGGTCGGCGCGCGCAGCATCTCGTCCGAGACGATCGCCTCGAGGTCGAGCGCCGTGACCTTCTTCTTCTTGTCGGCCAGGTCCTTGAAGCGCTTGAAGGCGGTGTTGAGCGCCGCGCCGTCGACCTCGAAGCCGAGCTGCTCGAGCGCGTCGCGCAGCGCGTGGCGGCCGGAGTGCTTGCCGAGCACGATCGAGTTCGACTCGAGCCCGATCGTCGTCGCGTCCATGATCTCGTAGGTCGTGCGGTCCTTCAGCACGCCGTCCTGGTGGATGCCGGCCTCGTGGGCGAACGCGTTGCGGCCGACGATCGCCTTGTTCGGCTGGACCTGGTAGCCCGTCAGGCGCGAGACCAGGCGCGACGTGCGCGCGATCTCCTGGGTGTTGATCCCGGTCCAGAGCCCGAGTGAGGACTCGCGCGTGTGCAGCAGCATCACGATCTCCTCGAGCGAGGCGTTGCCGGCGCGCTCGCCGATGCCGTTGATCGCGCACTCGACCTGCCGGCAGCCGGCCTCGAGGCCGGCGAGCGAGTTCGCCACCGCCAGGCCGAGGTCGTTGTGGCAGTGGACCGAGACGGTCACGTTGCGCAGGTCGGGCACGAGCTCGTAGAGCCGCTTGAACATCGCTGCGTACTCGTCGGGCATCGTGTAGCCGACGGTGTCCGGGACGTTGATCGTCGTCGCGCCCTCGTCGATCGCGATCTGGATCACCTCGGCCATGAACTCCACGTCCGAGCGCGACCCGTCCTCGGGCGAGAACTCGACGTCCTCGCAGAGCTCACGGGCGTAGGAGACGGCAGCGCGCGCCTGACCCTTCACGTCGTCGCGCGTCGTCTGCAGCTTGCGCTCGATGTGGATGTCGCTGGTGGCGATGAAGGTGTGGATGCGCGGCCGCTCGGCGTCGCGGACCGCATTCCAGGCGGCCTCGATGTCCGACTTGGCGGTGCGCGCCAGCCCGCAGATGATCGGACCGTCGACCTCGCGTGCGATCGCCTGGACCGCCTCGAAGTCACCGGGCGATGTGATCGGGAAGCCGGCCTCGATGATGTCGGCGCCGAGTCGCGCGAGCTGCAGCGCGATCTCCAGCTTCTCCGGCTTGTTGAGGGCGATGCCCGGCGACTGCTCGCCGTCGCGCAGCGTCGTGTCGAAAATGCGTACTCGGTTGGCTTCTTCTCTCATCTCGTTCCTTTCAGATCTTCCCCATCGGCTTGCGGCTGACGGCCGCCACGTATCACTCCCCCCGGAGGGGGAGGAGAAGGAGAAGCAGCGAACGAGCGTCCAACACTGGGGGCCAGCCTACACCGTCAATACCACCTTGCCGACGTTCTTCCGCTCGCCCATGTAGCGGTGCGCGTCAGCGACGCGCTCCAGCGGGAACGTCTCCGCGACCACCGGTCGCAGCAGCCCCTGGTCGAGCCATTGCAGCAGCGGCTCGGTGAACTCCTCGAGGCTGCCGCGCGCGTCCCAGAGGCGCAGCATGTTCAGGCCGATGACCGACAGCGACTCGGATGACATCTTGATCGGGTTGAAGCGAGGAACCCGGGCGAAGTTGGCTGCCGCCTTTGGCAGGTTGCGCTTCTCGCCTGAAACGAACGACGCCGCGCCGGTCATCACGAGCCGCCCGCCGGGGCGCAGGAGGCCATAGCCCTTCTTCCAGCTGGCGGCCCCGATCCCGTCGACGATCAAGTCGAGCGGCCGCTCATCCCCCGCGATCCGCCTGACCTCGTCGGCGAAGTCCTTGTTTCGGTAGTCGATCGGGTGCTGAACGCCGAAGCCGCGGATGGCGTCGTGCTTCCCGGCGGAGGCCGTGCCGTAGATGTCCGCGCCGAGCAGCTTCCCGATCTGGGTGGCGGCAATCCCGACGCCTCCGGCGGCGGCCTGGATGAGCAGCCGTTCTCCCGAGCGCAGGTTGCCGAACGACACGAGCGCGGCGTACGCCGTCCCGTACACCACGGGAAACGCGGCACCCTCGTCGAAGCTCCAGTCATCGGGCAGGGCGACCAGGTCGTGCTCGCCCGCCGAGACGATCTCGGCGTACCCGCCGAAGCGTGTCCAGCCGGCCACGCGGTCGCCGGGCGCGAACTCCCCCACGCCCTCGCCGATTTCCTCGGCCTCGCCGGCCACCTCGTAACCCAGCACCGCCGGCAGTTCCGGGGCATCTGGATACAAGCCTTGGCGCGCCATCAGGTCGGCGAAGTTGATCCCGGCCGCCCGGACGCGTACACGCACCTGGCCCTGTCCGAGCGCCGGCTCGGGCCGGTCCTGAATCTCGAAGACGTCTGGCCCGCCGTGGCGGGGGAGCACCGCTGCCCGCATAGGCGGCTGGACGCTACCCGAGATCGCCTCCAAGGCCGGACGAAGCTAAAGGGTTACGGCGCGCCCGGCGAGAAATTCGTCCTGGGCGACCAGGCCGTCGACGACCGCCTGCGGGGCCTCCGTGCTGGTCGTGACCACCATGACCGCGCAATCGTCTTCGCCGCCGCCCTCCGGCAGGTAGCCGACTGCTGCGGAGGCGATGTTGATGCCGGCATCGCCGAAGGCCATGCCGACGCGGCCGATCATCCCCGGCACGTCGCGGTACTTGAAGATTGCGATGTGAGGCTCCAACTGCAGGTTGAAGCGCTGATCCCAGGCCTCGAGCAGGTGCGGGCGGTGCTTCTGTCCGAGCACGGTGCCGACCACGCGCGTGCTTTGGCCGCCGCTGACGACGGTGACGCGGAGCAGATCGGTGAAGTCGCGCGCGTGCGGGTTGCGCGTCTCCGCTACCTCGATGGCACGCTCCTCGGCCAGGAGCGGCGCGTTGACTGCGTTCGCCTCTTCCTCGGTGTGCCCTGACAGCACGCCCAGCAGCGCCTCGGTGGTGAGCGGCCGCGTGTCGCGCTCGGCGATACCGCCCAGGTGCTCGACTTCGACGGCGTCGACCGACGAGCCCGACGACAGCGCCACCGCCAGGCGCCCGAGGTTGCGCGCGAGGGGCATGAACGGGCCAAGCACCTCGAGGTCCTCCGCCTTGACCGACGGCGCGTTGACGGCGCTCGTGACGCTGCCGCCGTTGAGCGCGGCAACGATCTGCTCGGCCGCCTGGTAACCGGCGCGGTCGTTGGCCTCGGCGGTCGAGGCGCCCAGGTGCGGCGTGACGACCACCTTGGGATTGCCGAACAGCGGGTGATCGGTGACCGGCTCCGTCCGGAAGACGTCCAGCGCAGCTCCGCCGACCTTGCCCGATTCGATAGCCGCTTGCAGGTCCTCATCGACGATCAGCGGCCCGCGGGCGACGTTGATCACGCGCACTCCGTCCTTGCACTTGGCGAGCGCCTCCGCGTCGAGCCAGCCCTCGGTCTCGGGCGTCTTCGGCAGGTGGAGCGTCAGGAAGTCGGCCTGCGCGTAGACCTCGTCGGACGACTCCGCCTTCTCGACGCCGAGCTCGCGGTAGCGCTCGGCGCTGACATACGGGTCGTAGGCCAGTACGCGCATGCCGAAGCCGCGCGCCCGCTCGGCGACCAGCTGGCCGATGCGGCCGAAGCCGAGGATGCCGAGCGTCTTGTCCATGAGCTCGATGCCCGAGTACTTCGAGCGAGCCCAGTCGCCGCCGACGAGGGCGCCGTGCGCCTGCGGGATGTTGCGCGCGAGCGCGAGCAGCATGCCAACGGTGTGCTCGGCGGCAGTGACGACGTTCGACTGCGGCGCGTTCGCGACGACGATCCCGCGCTTGGTCGCCGCCGCGACGTCGACGTTGTCGACCCCCACGCCTGCACGCCCGATCACCCGCAGCTTCTGCCCTTCGGCGATCAGGTTGGCGTCCATCTTCGTGGCCGACCGGATCAGGATGCCGTCGTAGTCGCCGATGCGGCTGGGCAGGTCGAAGTCCTCCTGGTCGAACGCGGTGTCGACGTCGAAGTGCTCACGCAGGAGGTCGATGCCGCTCGCGCCGACCTTCTCGGCTACCAGGACCTTGGTCATGACTGCCGCTCGACGACCCAGTCGATGCACGCCGTCAGTGCCTCGACGTCGTCCGGCTCGATCGCCGGGAACATCGCGACGCGCAGCTGGTTGCGCCCGAGCTTGCGGTACGGCTCGACGTCGACGATCCCGTTCGCGCGCAACGTCTTCGCCACCTCGGCGGCGTCGACCTCGTCGGAGAAGTCGATCGTCCCGACGACCTGCGAGCGCTTGGCCGGGTCGGCCACGAACGGCTGCGTGTACGAACGCTCGTCGGCCCAGTCGTAGAGGCGCGACGACGAGTCGCGGGTGCGCGTGACGCACCAGTCGAGGCCGCCGTTGCCGAGCATCCAGTCGACCTGGTCGGCCAGGAGCAGGAGGGTGGCCACGGCGGGCGTGTTGTAGGTCTGGTCCTTGCGCGAGTTGTCGAGCGCAGTGGCGATCGAGAGGAAGTCGGGGATCCAGCGGCCGGAGGCGGCGATCTGCTCGATGCGCTCGAGCGCGGCTGGGCTGAGGACGGCGAGCCACAGGCCGCCGTCGGAGGCAAACGACTTCTGCGGCGCGAAGTAGTAGGCGTCGGTCTGGGCAATATCGACGGGCAGCCCGCCGGCGCCCGACGTTGCGTCGATCAGGACGAGCGCGTCGCCTGCGGGTCGGGTGACGGGGACCATGACGCCAGTCGAGGTCTCGTTGTGCGCCCAAGCCACGACGTCGGTGCCGGCCTCGCCACGCGGCTCAGGGGCGTCGCCCGGATCCGCCTCGACGACCACCGAGTCGCCCAGGAACGGCGCTCCCTGCGTGACCTTGGCGAACTTGCTTGAGAACTCGCCGTAGACCAGATGCAGCGCCTGCTCGCGCACCATCCCGAAGGCCAGGGCGTCCCAGAACGCGGTGGTGCCGCCGTTGCCAAGCGCCACCTCGTAGCCGTCCGGCAGCGCGAACAGCTCCCCCAGGCCCTCGCGCACGCGTCGCACGACTCCGCGTACGGGAGCCTGCCGGTGCGAGGTGCCCATGACGGCCAGTCCGTGCTGCGCCAGGTGGTCGAGCTGCTCGGGCCGCACCTTCGACGGGCCGGACCCGAAGCGCCCATCGGCGGGCTTGAGGTCCTCCGGGATAACGAGCGCACTGGCGGTTTGCGGCGTCGACATGGGCAGGCGATGTTAGCCTCGGCCTCGTGGCGGCACCTGTCGCGGGCGACACCGTCGGCGGCTACACGATCGAGTCGCAGTTGGGGGAAGGCGGCATGGGCCGCGTCTACAAGGCAGTCGGTGCCGACGGCCTCCCCGTCGCGATCAAGATGGTCAAGGAGGACATGCTCGGCGACGAGGTCCTCCTCAAGCGCTTCCGGCGCGAGGCCGAGATCGCGCAGCGGATCCAGCATCCGAACCTGGTCGCCGTCGTCGACACTGGGGACTTCGAAGGGATGCCGTGGGCGGCGCAGCGCTTCATCAGCGGTGGCTCGCTCGAGGACGAGCTCGAGCGCCGCGGCTGCCTCGAGCTCGACGAGGTGGTAGCGATCTTCGACCAGGTCGCACCCGGCCTCGACGCGCTGCACGCCAACGGGCTCGTCCACCGCGATCTGAAGCCCGCGAACATCCTGGTCGACGAGGAGGGGCACCCGTACATCGCGGACTTCGGGCTCGCGAAGGACCACCTGAACCCGGGCACCGTGCTGACGCGTCCGGGGATGTCGGTCGGATCGATGGACTACATGGCGCCCGAGCAGATCCGCAGCGAGAGCGTCACGGCCGCGACCGACGTCTATGCACTGGCGTGCGTGCTCTTCGAGCTCCTGACCGGGCAGCCGCCGTTCGGGGACCGTGTCGGCATGCGGGTCCTGTGGGCGCATCTGCAGGACCCGCCTCCGCACCTGGCGCTGCTGAGGCCGGACCTGCCGGGCGGCGTGGGCGACGCCCTCCTGAGCGGCTTGGCCAAGGACCCCGACGACCGGCCGCAGTCGGCTACGGAACTGATGCGGCAGATCGACGCTGCGGCCGCCTAGGACGCCTCGGGCGGCGGCAGCGGCACCTTCGTCGACTTGAGGTTCTCGGGGTCTGCGCCGGGCAGCTCGCGCAGCTCGAGCACGGTCCGCCCCACCGCGATCCGCGCGCCGGCGCCGATCTCGGCCTCGCCCTCGACGAGCTGGTCGTCGAGGTAGGTGCCGTTCGAGGATCCGAGGTCCTCGATCGTGCAGTGGCCCTCGCCGACCATGATGATCGCGTGCCGGCGCGAGACCTCCTCGTCGGTCAGGTGGACCGACGATGTCGGGTCCCGCCCGAGGACCGACTGCGGGCCCAGGGCGAACGAGCGTCCCTGGTCCGGCCCGTCGACAACGAAGAGCTCCACGTCAGAACTCCGTGTTGATCCAGTCCATCGAGGAACGCAGCTCCTTGCCGACCGTCTCGACCTGGTGGTTCTTCTCCTCTCCGCGCATGCGCTGGAAGTTCTCCTGCCCGGCGCGGTTTTCGGCAATCCACTCCTTCGCGAACTCGCCGGACTGGATCTCGGAGAGGATCTGCTTCATCGCCTCGCGCGTCGGTTCCCCGATCACGCGCTTGCCGCGCGTCAGGTCGCCGTATTCGGCGGTGTTGGAGATCGAGTAGCGCATGCCGGTGATGCCCTTCTCGTACATCAGGTCGACGATGAGCTTCAGCTCGTGCAGGCACTCGAAGTACGCGAGGCGCGGGTCGTAGCCGGCCTCCGTGAGCGTCTCGTAACCCGCCCGCACCAGCTCGGTGACGCCGCCGCAGAGGACCGACTGCTCACCGAAGAGGTCCGTCTCAGTCTCGTCCTTGAAGGAGGTCTCGATCACGCCGCCGCGGGTGCAGCCGATGCCCTTGGCGTAGGCCAGCGCGAGGTCGCGCGCGTGGCCGGTGGCGTCCTGGTGGATGGCGACCAGCCCGGGAACGCCCGCGCCCTCCGTGAACTGGCGGCGGACGAGGTGGCCGGGGCCTTTAGGCGCGACCATCGCCACGTCGACCTCGGGGCCCGGGTCGATCTGACCGAAGTGGATCGCGAAGCCGTGGGCGAAGAGGACCAGGTTGCCCGCTGCGATGCCGTCCTTGATCTCGCTCTCCCAGACCTCCGCCTGCTTCTCGTCGGGCAGCAGGATCATCACGATGTCGCCGTGGCTGGCGGCGTCGGCGATCGACTCGACCCGCAAGCCGTCAGCCTTTGCCTTGTCGACCGAGCTGGAGTCCGGACGGAGGCCGACTACCACGTTGACGCCCGAGTCGTGGAGGTTCAGGGCATGGGCGTGACCTTGCGAGCCGAAGCCGAGGACGGCCACGGTCTTGCCCTCGAGGAGGGACAGGTCGGCGTCGTTGTCGTAGATCATTCCTGCGAGTTCCATTCCGCAGGACTCTATTGCGGGAGGCGTCCGCGTTGGACCTTCCCCGCTGCGTTGCGAGGGATCTCGTCGAGCCTGTGGATCGCCTTGGGGACTTTGTACCCGGCCAGGCGCTCACGGGCGTGCGCGCGCAGCTCGTCGGGATCAGCGCTTCCGACGACGAACGCGGTGACGGCTTGACCCCATTCCGGATCGGGACGGCCGACAACGGCAACATCGTCGACCAGGGGGTGGCTGATCAAGGCCTCCTCGACCTCAGCGGCCGCGACGTTCTCACCGCCAGTGACGATCGTGTCGGCGATGCGGCCTTCGACGGTCAGGTTCCCGTCCTCGTCGATTTGACCGCGGTCGCCGGTGTGCAGCCAGCCGTCGTCCGCAAGCGCTTTTGGGGCGACCATCGGTCCGCGGACCAGGATCTCGCCGTCCTCGCCGGCGACGATTTCAGCGCCCGGCAGCGGCTGGCCGGTCCAGACCTGGGAGCAGGTCTCGGTCAGTCCGTAGGTCGGGACGACGGGGACGCCGACCTGCTCGGCGCGCTTCAGCAGGTCGCTCGGCACCGGGCCGCCGCCGATCAGCGCCGCGCGCAGATCGGGCGGCGCCTCGAGCCCGGCGTCGAGCAGCCGCCGCAGCTGCGTCGCCACCAGGGAGATCAGCGTGATCGCCTCCTCCTCGAGGGCGTGCAGGACCCGCTCGGGGTCGAAGCGCTCGTGGATGACCGCCTCCGTCTGGTTGATCGCCGAGCGCGTCAGGATCGACATGCCGCCGACGTGAAACAGCGGCATGCAGCAGAGCCAGCGATCGTCGGGATCGACACCGAGGTTCTCCGCATTGGCGAGCGCGCTGGCGTGGACGTTGCCGTAGGTGAGCTCGACGGGCTTGGGCTGACCGGTCGTGCCGGACGTGTAGACGACCGCGAACGGCTCGTCCGGGTCGGCGCGGTCGCGCAGCGGTGCGCTGCCCGCGGGGCCAAGCGCTGGTGGGGCATCGACAAGCCGCGCGGGCGCAGCATCGGCGAGCACGCCTTCGCGCTCAGCCTCCGTCAGCCGGGTGTTCACGGGGACGATTACCGCGCCGAGCTTCGGCAGCGCATGCAGAAGGCGGGCGAAATCGACCCCGCCCAGCGTCGTCGCCACGCGGTCTCCGGCCCGGACACCGTCGGCAACGAGCGCCTCCGCCCAAGCGGCCGCCTGCGCATCCACCTCCTCGTAGGTGATGCCGTTTACGGCGGGCGCGTCCGGTTCCTCGCGCGCTGCCAGATCGAGCCAGAGGTCCAAGCCGCTTATCGTATGGACCCGCATGGGGGTCGAAGAACGCACCATCCGCCCGGCGGCCGACTGGCAGTCGGCGGCGGACTACGAGGACATCCGCTACGAGCTGGCGGAGGGCATCGCGAAGATCACGATCAACCGCCCGGATGTGCGCAATGCGTTCCGGCCGGAGACCGTGATCGAGCTCTCCGATGCCTTCAACCGCGCGCGCGAGGACACCGGTGTCGGCGTGATCATCCTGACCGGCGAGGGCCCTCTCGCCTTCTGCTCGGGTGGTGACCAGCGCGTGCGCGGCGACGCCGGGTACGTCCAGGCGTCGACGGGCGTGGGCCGCTTCCACGTGACCGACCTGCACGTGCAGATTCGCCGGACGCCCAAGCCGGTCGTGGCGATGGTCGCGGGCTACGCGGTCGGAGGCGGTCACGTGCTGCACGTGATCTGCGACCTGACGATCGCGGCCGACAACGCCCGCTTCGGGCAGACCGGCCCGCGCGTGGGCTCGTGGGACGGCGGCTTCGGCGCGTCGGTGCTCGCGCGCCAGATCGGGCAGAAGCGGGCCAAGGAGATCTGGATGCTCTGCCGGCAGTACGACGCCCAGCAGGCGCTGCAGATGGGCCTCGTGAACACTGTCGTGCCGCTCGAGGAGCTCGAGGAGGAGACGGTCCGCTGGTGTCGCGAGATGCTCGGCCTGTCGCCATTCGCTTTGCGTCTGGTCAAGGCCAGCTTCAACGCCGACGAGGACGGGCTCGCCGGCATCCAGCAGCTGGCGCACGACACCAACCTTCTCTTCTACGGGTCCGAAGAGGCGCAGGAGGGTCGCAGCGCCTACCGGGAGAAGCGGCGCCCGGACTACGACAGGTTTCCCAAGCGCCCTTGAACAACCGAGACCGGGCTGCGCCCTTCATGAACGGGCTTCGCCCTTGAGCCCGGTGAAGCTCTGGCTGGTCGCGGCGCGGCCGCGCACGCTGCCCGCGGCGGTCGCGCCGGTGCTGGTCGGCACCTCGCTGGCAGTCGGCGAGGGCACCTTCAGGCCGCTCGCGTTCGCATGCGCGCTGATCGGCTCGATCTTCATCCAGATCGGGACGAACCTTTCGAATGACTACTCCGATGCGCGTCGCGGCGCCGACACCGAGGATCGCCTCGGCCCCGTGCGCGTGACCGCGGGTGGGCTGATGCCGCCACGCACGGTGCTGATCGGGACCTACGTCGCTTTCGGCATCGCGGTGCTGGCGGGTGTGTACCTGATCGCGATCGCAGGCTGGCAGCTGCTGCTCGTCGGCGCGGCATCGATCCTGGCGGGCGTCCTCTACACCGGCGGTCCGCGGCCATACGGCTATGAGGGTCTTGGCGAGGTCTTCGTCTTCCTCTTCTTCGGCGTCGTCGCAGTCGTCGGGTCCTACTTCGTCCAGACCGAGGACCTGCGCTGGGAGGCGTTCGCGCTGTCGGTGCCTGTCGGGCTCCTGGCGGCGGCGATCCTGCTGGTGAACAACATTCGCGACGCGGACACCGATCGGCGGGCGGGCAAGCGCACGTTGGCGGTGCGGTTGGGCCGCGACGGTGCGCGCACGTTGTTCATGGGGTCCATCGCCGTCGCGTATCTCACGGTCCCGGTTGTCGCCGTGTTCGGGCGCGACATCTCCCCTCTAGTGCTGCTCGCATTGCTGTCGATCCCGTTGGCGGTCCCATTGATCCGCACGGTGCGCGAGCGCACCGACGGGCCATCGCTCAACCAGGCGCTCGCGAAGACCGGGATGTTGCTCGCGCTGTTCTCGTTGCTGCTTTCGGTGGGGCTGCTGGCGTCGTGAGCCGCCGCCTGCTCTGGCTGTCGATCCCCTTCAAGGAGCCGTTCACGACGGCGGCCGGAGCAGTCAAGGCGCGTGACATCGTGGTGCTGCGAGTGCAGCGCGGTCACGTCGTCGGCTATGGAGAGGCGGCGCCGTTTGAGCCGTATGACGGTGTCGCGATCGCCGACGTGGCGCGGGTTCTGCAGGAGCAGCGGTTCCCTACGCCGTACCCGCAGGTGCACGCGGCCGACGAGATGGCCTTTCTCGACCTGGAGGGGCGGCGGCTGGGCACGCCAGTCGCGGAACTGGCGTCCGCGACGGTGCCGGTGAACTTCACGCTGGCTGGTGCCACGCCCGAGGACGTGGCGGCGTCGGCGTCGGCCGCCCGGCGCGAGGGCTACGACTGCTTCAAGCTGAAGGTGGGCTTCGCGGACGACGAGGCGCGCGTGGCCGCGGTGCGCGATGCGATCGGGGCTGACGCGCTGCTGCGGTTGGACGCGAATGGCGCCTGGGCACCGGATGACGCTGTCAAGCGGATTCGGCGGCTGGCGCCGTACGGGCTGCAGCTTGTGGAGCAGCCGTGCGTGACGCTCGAGGACCTGGCGGCGGTGCGACGCGCCTGCGAAGTGCCAATTGCTGCCGACGAGTCGGTGCAGGGTGCGGACGACGTCAGGGCGGCGGCTCGGCTCGAGGCGTGCGACATGGTCTCGATCAAGCTGGCGCCCATGGGAGGCGTGAACGCTGCGCGGGCGGCGATCGAGGCGGCTCGGTCCGCTGGGATCGCGCCGTACTTGTCGAGCGCTTTGGATGGGCCCTGGGGAATCGCCGCGGCTTTGCAGCTGGCATCGGCGGAGGAGATCTCGTTGCACTGCGGCCTGGCCACCCTCGACCTGTTCGACGCCGCGATTGCTCGCGCACTGCCTTCACCTAAGGAGGGCAAGATCGAGGTGCCGGCCGGCCCCGGCCTGGGCGTGGACGTGAGCGACGAGGCGATCCGCGAGGTGCTCGTGCAGGAGCTCTGAGCACCGAATGGTCACTTAACGGGGCTATAGGCCCCTTAAGTGACCACTCGATGTTCGATCCACTCGAGGATCGCGTCGCGGACGGCATCCGGCGCTTCGAGGTGCGCGGCGTGCCCGGCGCCCCCAATCGCGGTTGCGCGCCCGTGCGGCGCGAGCGAGGCCATCCGTTCGGCCGCCGCCCAATAGGTGCGGTCGTTCTCGCCGGCCAGCGCCAGCAGCGGCATCTGGAGCGAGCCGAGCCGATCCCACACAGGGTCGAGAGCGCCCTGACCCGCGCTCCGCAGCAGCCGAGCAAGCTCGGCGGGATCGTGATCCAGCCGTCCCGCCCTCTGGGTCTCGACCAACTCCTCGGGCTGCGAGGCGAACACCGGATTGCGCTCCCACCGCGCAACGAGCTCGTCTATCGGATGCCGCTCGATCCAGTCGGCAAGCTCCGAGTCAGCCGCCCTTCGTCGACGTCGTTCGTCGGGGTCTTCGATCCCCGCGGAGGCACCGAGCACGATCAGACCCCCGAAAGACGAACCCAAGGCGGAATGCAACGCAAGCCGGCCGCCCATCGAGTAGCCCACTACGACGGAGTCCGCGCCGGCGGCCGAGCGGATCTCCTCGAGCCGCTCCTCGAATGTCCACGTCGAGAAATCGACGAGGCGCACCGGGTAGCGTTCGCCGACGGCGGCAGCGATCGGGGCCCACGTGTCCGCGTGCTGCATGAAGCCCGGTAGGAAGACGACTTCCGGCACACGCAGATGATCCCGATCAACAGCACGTTCGCGCCGCTCCAGGTCTTGGTGGACGAACTCGTCCGTTGCGGGATGACCCATGCGGTCACGTGCCCGGGCTCGCGTAACGCCCCCATCGCGCTCACGCTCGCGGCCCAGCCCGGCCTGACAGCGGTGTCCGTCTTGGACGAGCGGTCGGCCGGGTTCGTGGCGCTCGGGATGGCGAAGGAGAGTGGGCGGCCGGTCGCTGTGACGACTACGTCCGGCACCGCCGCAGCCAACGTCTTGCCCGCGGTCGTCGAGGCGCACGAGGCTGCCGTGCCGCTGATCGTCCTGACCGCCGATCGGCCGCCGGAGCTGCGCGAGGTCGGCACCGGGCAGGCGATCGACCAGATCAAGCTCTACGGCTCGTTCGCCAAGTGGTTCGTCGAGGTCGGCAATCTGCCGCCGGGCCGCGCGAGCGCCGTGCACCACCGACAGCTCGGATGCCGCGCGTACGCGACGGCGGCGCTCGGCAGGCCCGGGCCGGTCCATCTCAACTTCCCGCTGCGGGAGCCGCTGGCACCGCGGACCGAGGAGCTGGAAGCGGCCGACTGGGAAGGGCGGCCAGCCGGCGAGCCGTGGACGAAGGCGTCGCAGGCGCCGCGTGTCGCAGCCGCGGATGCGGAGCCCGCGCCCGCGCGCGGGCTGATCGTGTGCGGAGGCGCGGCAGGCGCGTATGCCTCGCCGGCGCTGGAGCTCGGCAAGCGGTTGGGATGGCCCGTCCTGGCCGAGCCGACGTCGGGCGCGCGCGTGGAAGGCGCAATCGCCCACTACGACCTGCTGGTGCGCAGCGAAACGTTCGCGGCGGATCGAAGCGCCGTGGTGATCCGCGTTGGCGAGATGCCAACGTCGAAGCCACTGCGAGCGTGGCTCGAAGGCTGCCGCCAAGTCGTGGTGGATCCGCACCTCGACTGGCATGACCCGACCCGATCCGGCGAATCGATCGTCGCGCTAGCCCCCGAGGCCCTGGCCGCCGCATGGCGCCGACATGCCGGCGGCGCGCATGCGGATCCCGACGGCGCGGGTGGGAAGCCGGTCGCGGATGCGGACGAGGGCGGCGCGTGGCTTGCCCGGTGGCAGGCGGCCGACGCCATTGTCGAACAGGAGGTCGCCGCGACTGATGAGCCTTTTGAACCGCTCGCCTACAACGTCCTCGCGGA
Source organism: Thermoleophilaceae bacterium (assembly GCA_036269895.1). Classification (GTDB taxonomy): domain Bacteria; phylum Actinomycetota; class Thermoleophilia; order Solirubrobacterales; family Thermoleophilaceae; genus DATBDN01. The sequence goes on along the minus strand of DATBDN010000221.1, from coordinate 9,746 downwards.
GCTGGCGGAGACCATCTGGGTCAGCTCGTCGCTTCCTATTCGCGACTTCGAGTCGTACTTCCCGCACTCGTCGGTGCGGGTCCTCTCGAACCGTGGGGCGAACGGGATTGACGGGGTTGTCTCGTCGGCTGCCGGCGCCGCTATCAGTACGAACGCGCCCGTCCATCTGGTGATCGGCGAGCTCGCCCTGCTGCACGACATCGGCGGCCTCGTCAGCGCCCGGCGTGCCGGCGCTCAACTCGCGATCCTCTGCGTCAACAACGGCGGCGGCGGCATCTTCGACTTCCTTCCGGTCGCCGAGCAGGCGGAGCGCGACGCGTATGAAGCGCACATCGCCACGCCGGTCGACTTCGACCTCGCAACCGCTGCGGCCCTCGGCGGTCTCGAGCACGCCGTAGCGACCACCGCGGCCGAGGTGCGCGAGCGGCTGCGCCCTGGCTCGCTCGTCGAATTCAGGATCGATCGCGCGTCCAGCCTGCAGCGGCATCGCGAGCTGGCGTCCAGGATCGTTGCTCACCTCGACGCCGAGTTCGCATGATCAGCACGAGCTGCGCGAAGGATTTGGCGAGATCCGCTTCGACCCGCCGAGCTTCGCATGTACGTCGTCCCTGCGGCGGGAACCCGGAGCGGAAGCTCGCCGAACTGCGGGCCGGAGCCTCTAGGCGAGCAGTGGCAGCATCGTCTGCAGCTTGATCTCGGTCTCGGCGAGCTCTGCCGCCGGATCCGAATCGCGCACGATTCCACAGCCGGCGTACAGGTGCGCGGTGCGATCGCGCACCAGCCCGCCGCGGAGCGCCACGCAGAACTCACCGTCCTCGGCGAGATCGGTCCACCCCACGGGACCCGCGTACCAGCCGCGGTCGAGTCCCTCGAGCTCCGGAATCAGGCGGATGGCACGGTCGCGGGGCTCGCCGCCTACGGCCGGCGTCGGATGCAGAAGGCCCGCCAGTTCGAGCACCGGGACGGGCTCGCGCAGCTGCGCGCGGATCGGCGTCGCCAGGTGCTGCACGTTCTGCACCTTCACGAGCACCGGCTCGTCCGCCGCCGCGACCCACACGCTCACGGGACCGAGCGTGTTCTCGATGCGCGCGCTGACGATCGACTGCTCCTCTCGCTCCTTCCCGCTGTGCAGCAGCTTCTCACCGAGGTGATCGTCTACCGACGGATCAGCCGACCGACGCGTGGTGCCCGCGAGCGCCACCGTCTGCGCGCGTGAGCCGTCGCGCCGGACGAGCAGCTCCGGCGAGGCACCGACGAAGACGCCGTCCGGAGTGCCCACGCAGTAGGAGAAGCACGAGGGGAAGACCTCACGCAAAGCGCCGAACACGGCCCCCGGATCGATCGCGGTCGCCGCATGCACCCGCACCTCGCGCGCGAGCACGACCTTCTGGACCTGACCGCGGCCGATGAGCTCGACCGCACGCCCGACCGCGCTCTCGTAATGCTCGGGCGGAGCGGCTCCTGCGACGCGAGCCGGCTGGATCGGGCTCGGATCGATTAGCGGCATCGACGCCGGCTCGAGCGATTCGAGGCGGCTGTGGAGGCGTTCGACGATGACGGCCGGATCCGCGGCGCTGCCAGCCCAATCCGCCGCGACGACCGCACACAGCGTCAGCCAAGCGCGGCCGGCGCGGCGAACGATCGAGAGCTCTGGCAAGACCAGCTGCGCTGGTGCAAAGCCCGCCCACTCCGGCGACGAGCCCCCCGCATCCGCAAAGGCAAAGCCACCACAGAACACGGGCCCGGCCCCTGGCGGCAGCCCGATCAGGTCGTCCCCGCACTCCGCATCGCGCGCCAACTCGCGACAGCGCCCCGCCACTTCGCGGAAGCGGTCCGGTCCGCGTGCCTCGATCCGCGCCGCCTCGCCCAGGCCAACCAGCGCGTAGCCGTCGCGATCGGGCTGCTCCATGCAGAACCACGCGTCCTCCGGCCGCCGTGCCGCGAACGCGGCCGCCGACGCGTCGATCGACGCGTCGATCTCGAAGGTCAGCGACGCGATCGCCGGCCGCGCGCGCTCCGCGGCGGCTTCGAGCCGCCTCTCCAGCCCGGTGAGGGTCGCTATCAGGTCGCGCCGCGGCCGCGAGAGACCGCGATCTCGCCCGTGCGCACCATCTCGATCAGGCCGAACGGGCGGACCATCCGCTCGAACGCCTCGATCTTGTCGTCCGACCCCGTCACCTCGATCGTGACCGAGCGCTTGTCGACGTCGACAACCTTGCCGCGGAAGATCTCCGCGTACTGGAGGATCTGGGGCCGGGTGTCCGCATCGGCCGACAGCTTGAAGAGCGCGAGCTCGCGGGCCACCATCTCCTCCGGCTCGAGGTCGCGGATCTTCAGCACGTTCACGAGCTTGTGGAGCTGCTTGGTCACCTGGTCGATTGGGTGCGCCGCGCCGTCGACAGTCAGCGTGATCCGCGACGTCGTCGGGTCGTCGGTGGGTCCTACCGCCAGCGTCTGGATGTTGAACCCGCGCCGGGCGAACAGCCCCGACACGCGCGCCAGCACGCCCGGCTTGTTCTCGACCAGGATCGAGACGACGTGCTTGCGTCCAGTCCGCAGACCGGAAACCGCCTCGAGATCCTCGAGGTTCAGGACTTCTGCTGTGCCCGGCTCGCCCATCAGCCGACCATATCGCGAGCCGCGTTGCCCGCCGGGATCATCGGGTAGCAGTTCTCCTCGCGCGTCACGTGGACGTCGACGAGGACCGGCCCGTCCGTCTCCAGGGCCGTCTTGAAGGCGTCCGCCACCTCGTCCTTGTGCGTCACGCGCATGCCGGTCGCGCCGAACGCGTCTGCCAGCTTGACCCAGTCCGGCGTGCCGCCCATGTCGATCGACGAGTAGCGCCCGTCCCAGAACAGCTCCTGCCACTGGCGGACCATCCCGTATACCCCGTTGTTCATCAGGAAGACCTTGACCGGGATGTTGTGGGCGACTGCCGTCGCGAACTCCTGGCAGGTCATGACGAGTGAGCCGTCGCCGGCCAGGCAGATCACGTCCTGATCCGGGCAACCGACCTTCGCGCCGATTGCGGACGGCAGCCCGAAGCCCATCGTGCCGAGGCCGCCGGAGTTGAGCCACTGGCGCGGGCGAGTGAACGGGAAGCGCTGCGCAGCCCACATCTGGTGCTGACCGACGTCGGATGTGATGATCGCGCCAGGCACGATCTGCGCCATCGCCTCGATCATGTACTGCGGCTTGATCTCGCCGTCGCCTGGATCGTCGTACGACAGCGGGTACTTCTCAATCCAGCCGTTGATTCGCTGCCACCAGCCGTCCAAGCGGCTGGAATCCGTCTCCAACGCGCGGTATTCGCGCGTCAGCTTCGGCAGGATCTTCCGCGCGTCGCCGACGATCGGGATGTGCGCCGGCACGTTCTTCGAGATCTCCGCGGGATCGATGTCGATGTGGATGAACTTGGCCCGTGGCGCGAACTCGGCCAGCTTGCCGGTCACGCGGTCGTCGAAGCGCGCACCGATCGCGCAGATCAGGTCGGCCTCGTCGATCGCATAGTTCGCCGCGCGCGTGCCATGCATGCCGAGCATGCCGAGCCAGTTCTCGCCGTCAGCGGGATAGGCCCCCAAGCCGTTGACGGTGGAGGTGACCGGGAAGCGGTCCGATGCGATGAATTCGCGCAGCTCCTTCGAAGCGTCGCCCAGGATCACGCCGCCGCCGGTGTAGATGACGGGCCGGCGCGCGTTCGCTAGCGCCTTGGCGGCGAGGCGGATCTGCTTCGTGTTCCCCTCGGTGGTCGGCTGGTAGCCGGGCAGCCGCACCTCGTCGACGGGCTTGTAGTTGATGTCCGCCCGTGACAGGTCCTGCGGGATGTCGACCAGCACCGGGCCGGGGCGCCCGGTGCGCGCGATGTGGAAGGCGGAGTGGATCGCCTCGGGGATCTCGCGCGGATCCTGGATCTGCAGCGAGTGCTTGACGATCGGCAGCGTGATGCCGGTGATGTCGGCTTCCTGGAAGCCATCGGTGCCCAGCAGGTCCGTGCGCACCTGGCCGGTGATGAAGACCGTCGGAACCGAGTCCATGACCGCGTCGGCGATCGCCGTGACCAGGTTCGTGGCGCCCGGGCCCGAGGTGCCGAGCGCGACGCCGACCTTGCCCGATGCTTTCGCGTAGCCCTCGGCCGCGTGGCCGGCGCCCTGTTCATGGCGGCAGTGGATGTGGGTGATCCCGCCGTCGTAGATCGCGTCGTAGGTCGGCAGGTTGGCGCCTCCGGGGATGCCGAACATGGCATCGACCCCTTCGGCCTTCAGGCATTCGATGATGGCGTCAACGGCACGCATGAAATTGGTCGCTCCGCGAGTCGGGGGCTCGGAATCCTAGCCAGCCGCCGACTGCGCCTCCTCCGGAGCTGGGGCGTCCATCTCCTCGGGCCATTCCTGATCGGCCCCGCAGCGGTTGCAGACCTGCTGGTAAAGCGGCATGACATGTCCGCACTCGTCGCACTCGCGGTAGACCTCGTTGTCCTCGAACCGCCAGAGCAGTGCCGCGATCGTGCCGAGGATTGGGATCACGAACCCGATGGCGAACCAGAGCAGGAACGAGCTGCCCTTGTAGCGGCCGACGATGCCCGCAGACAGCCCACAGCAGAAACAGATGAACACATAGCCCATCCCGTTCGCTACCCGCGTTTAAAGGATGCGGATGGCCCAGAAGATCGCGACGATCGCAAGTACCGCCACGAGGATCGTTGCGAGCCCCGCCACGATCCCAATCACGACCTTGAGAAGGATCCAGGCGGCAACGACGAGAACGAGGATGGCCAGCGCACGCCGGCCGAGATCTCCTGCTGCTTCGCGCATGTACTAAGGGTACGCCCCCTCTACAACACGAAGGGAGGCCTGGTCGGCACATACCGGTCCAGGCCCGGCAGCGGCACCGAGCACATCACCCAACTGGGCCAGTAGACGCGGAAGCCCAGGATCCGCAGCCGGTGGAGCAGGCGCCACGAGGTCGTGCATGCGAAGACGCTCAGCACTGGCGGCTCCTGAGTCTTCGCGACGCGGTCGAGCGCGGCGAGGACGACCGTGATCATGTGGCCCTCCGCGGTCCCGATGGCCGGTCCGATGTCGCCGTCGGTGGAGACCCAGCACAGCGCCCGGGGCGTCCCGTCCTGGTCGACGACGGCCAGACAGGAGCGGTCGCGGGCGAAGAACTCGTGCAGCGCCGGCCGCTTGTGGCCGATCACATCGGGCTCGAGGCGCTTCCACTCCGCCATTGCGCGCTCGTCGGTCAGCACCACCACCGAGCCCGCCTCGGTCGCGTCTGTCTCCTGCGACCGTCGCTCCAGGTAGCTGGTCGTGGTCTGGCGCATGTGCCAATGCCCGGCGGCCGGCATGACTCCGAAGTCGATGTAGAGGCTGAGGTCACGCGGTGCTCCGGTAGCGACGACCAAGCGGCCCAGCGCCGGGCTCGGGTCGCCCGGCCAGATCGCTTGGAGCAGCTGCCGGCCTAGTCCCTCGCCCTGGTGCGCCGGGCTGACCATCAAATCGGTCAGCTGCTCCATGGAGCCGAAGCGGACCACCCGGGCGTAGGCAACCGGCCCGCTGCTGTTCTCGGCGATCAGGTAGCGGCGATCCTCCTGTGCGTCGAGAAACTCCACCAAGCCTCGGTAGCGCCCCCAAGACTCCGCGACGTCCGCGTCGGTGCGGGCTCCGCCGCGTAGGTAGCCCTGATCCACGGCCAGGCGATGCATTGTGCGGTCGGAGATCGTGAAGGTGGCGAGCAGGTCGCTCGGCGACCCGTCGCGTAAGAAGACCTCGTCTGCCGGCACCGCGGCCAAGGCTATTCCGACTCCAGGGTCGGCGGGTGCCCGAGCTGGCCGAGCTCCGCCGACGCGCGCTTGAAGAACAGGGCGATCGTCCAGTCCAGGGTCAGCCGCAGCCGCCGCGTGTAGCCCGGCATCAGCGCCAGGTGGTAGGTGCGGGCTGCGAACCAGGCCGGGAAGCCGCGGATGCGCACGCGCAGCATCTCGGCCACTGCCTGGTGGCGGCCCATGTCGACGAAGACGCCCAGTGTCTTGTAGGTGAACTTCTTCAGGCGCCCATGCCCCAGGGCAGCCGCCACGTTCACGCCGGCGAGCCGGCCTTGGCGCAGCGCGTGCTGCGCGGTCGGCGGCGTGGGCCGCTTGCGCCCAGCGGCCGGGTCGGGCACGGCGGCGGCGTCGCCGATCGCCCAGACGCCGTCGTAGCCTGGGACGCGCAGGTACTCGTCGGTGATGATCCGGCCGCGTTCGTCCAGCGGCAGGCCCAGCTTGGCGATCACCGGCGAGGGGCGCACGCCGGCGGTCCAGACGAGCATCCGGCACGGGATCTGCTCGCCGGTCGAAAGCGTCACCGAGCTCTCCGTGACCGATTCGATCGTGGTCCCCGTGCGGATGTCCACCCCGCGGCCGCGCAGCTCGCGCGCGGCAAACTCGGCCAGGCCGGGGTGAATCTCGGGCATGATCCGCTCGCCGCCCTCGACCAGGATCCAGCGTGTGCCGTCCAGGCGCGCGCGGGGGTAATGCTCGACCACATCCGCGACGTAGTCCTGCAGCTCCGCGATCCCCTCCAGCCCGGCGTAGCCCGCCCCGACGAAGACGAAGGTCAGCCACGGGCGCCGCTCCTCTGGGCTGCCGAGCTCTTCGGCGACCTCGAGATGGACGAGCGCGCGGTTGCGCATTGCGACCGCCTCGGCGAGCGTCTTGAAGCCCATGCCGTGCTCCGCAAGCCCGGGGATCGGGAGCACGCGCGACACCGACCCGAGGGCAACGATCAGCTGGTCGTACTCCAGCGAGTCGCTGCGTCCGTCCGGCGTTACGAAGTCGAGCCGCCGGGCCGACGGGTCGCCCCCGGTCACACGGCCCAGGCGGATGTCCGTGCACTTCAGCTCCTCCCGCAGCGGCACGACCACGTGGCGGGGCTCGAGCGTGCCTGACGCGGCGCCCGGCAGGAGCGGCGTGTAGAGCAGGAAGTTCGTCTCGGCCACCAGCGTGACCTGTGCGCTGTGGCGTGGCAGCACGCGCTCGAGCCGCTGCGCCGCGTACATGCCGCCGAAGCCGCCTCCGGCGATTACGACGCGCCACGCCACGCGTCAGTCCTCGGCGCGGGCCGCCGCGAGGGCTCGGTCCAAGGCCGGGCGCATTGGCGACGGCAGCCTGCGCCGGACCCGCCACGGCGCGCCCGAGAAGGCGTGGTTCGCCACCGTCGCGAAGCCGACCTCGTCGGTGCGCAGCGCCAGGAGCAGGTGCGCGATTCGGTCGGACGGCGGCAGCTCCTTGTCGGCGGTCCCTACGCAGAAGCAGTGCACCCGGTGCCCGCCGTCCAGCACCAGCGCGGCCCCCGCCTCGCCTATGAGCCATTGGCCAAGGCTCCCGCGCTCGAGCGCGAGCCCGGTATCGCGCTGCAGCTCGCGCGGCCCGTGGTCCAGCAGATCGGCCAGGAACCCCTGGGCGACCGGCTCAGCGCTCTCGTGCCGCTCCCCCTTGCGCCGCAGCACGCTCGCGCCGCGGAACGCATGCAGCTCGGGCACGAGCCAGGCGTGCGCGAAGCTCGCCACCGCGACCGGCACGGCCAGCGGCTCGACCAGGACCAGAACGATGCCCGCGACGATGAACGGAATCGTCCAGCCGACGGTCCAGAGGGTCGACCACAGGCCCCAGCGGCGCAGGCGCTCCTGGTCGATCGGCACTCGCCACGGGACCTCGGCGAGCTCGGGGAGGGTGGCCGTCGCCAAGCGCCTAGCCGCCGGCGATGGGCTTGCGCAGGATCACCAGGTCAGCGTCCTGCGGCAGCTCGCGCACCTGAGTGGCTGTGCCGTCGCGATGGTCCCAGACGGCGATGTAGCCCTCCTCGAGCTGCGCGCGGAACGCCTCGACAGCGTGCTCGTAGTCGACTCCGGGGCCGTTCCACTCGCCGAGCTGCGAGTGACCCGTCGCATCCATCCTCACCAACCGTGGCATCTGAACCTCCCAGATCGTTCGTGCCGATCTTACGCCGACGGTGCGACCTCGAACCACACCCGGCTGCGGTCCCCCGACAGGCCCCAGCTGTCGCTCAGCGCATCGACCAGGAAGAGGCCGCGACCGCCCTCCTCCGTGGCCCGGCGCCGCACGAGCCGGCTGCCGTGGATGCCCGGGCCGGGGTCTCCGATCTCGCCGCGCACGCCGTTCCCTCCGGCCGAGATGGCGATCTCGACAGGTCCGCCGGGACCGTGCTTCACCGCGTTCGTCACGAGTTCCGTGACGATCATCTCCACGCGCCAGCGGTCGTCGTCGGTCACCCCTGTCTGCCGCGCCGCCTCGCGGACGAGCGCGCGGGCCCGTGCGGGCGCATGCGACGTTGCGGGCAATTCGAGCGATAGCGACGACACGCTAACGCCGGTACCCGGGCCCCCGGTCGCTATGCGTTGATGCGCTCGCGGATGATCCGCTGAACCTCGCCGCCGTCGGCTCGGCCGTTGGTGGCGCGCATGACAGCGCCCACAATCGCCCCGATCGCCTTCTCGTTGCCGCCGCGGATCTTCTCGACCGCGTCCGCGTTGTCGACCATCGCCTGCTCCACGATCTGCTCGAGCTCGTCGGCGCCCGCCTTGCCGAGTCCGCGCTCGGCCACGATCGCGGCTGGGTCGCCGCCGTCGGTGACGAGGACGCCGAGCACCTCCTTCGCGGCATTGGCGGCGACCTCGCCGCCGTTGACCATCCCCACCAGCCTGGCGAGCGCTCCCGGCTGGATCTTGGTCTCCTCGGGCGTGCGATCGCCGAGCTGGGAAACCAGGTCGTTGGCGATCCAGTTGGCCAGCGAGCGCGCGTCTGCCGAGTCAGCCGCCAGCGCGGCCTCGAAGAAGTCGCCCAGCTCGCTGTTGTAGGCGAACTGTCTGGCCTGCTCGGCTGGTACGCCAAGCTCGCCCTCCAGCCGCGCCGAGCGCTCCAGCGGCAGCTCCGGCAGCGCCTCGCGAGCGCGCTTCAGCATGTCCTCCGTCGGCGCAAGCGGCACCAGGTCCGGCTCCGGGAAGTAGCGGTAGTCGTGCGCCTCTTCCTTCGAGCGCAGCGATGACAAGGTTCCTGACGCCGGGTCGAAGTGCAGCGTCTCCTGCTCGACCTCGCCGCTATCGGCCACGATCCGCTGCTGCCGCTCGATCTCGGCCTCGAGGCCGCGGCGCAGGAAGCGGAACGAGTTCATGTTCTTCAGCTCGGTCTTGGTGCCGAGCGTGGCCTCGCCGGCCGGGCGGATGGACACGTTGCCGTCGGCTCGCAGCGAGCCCTCCTCCATGTTCACGTCGGAGACGCCCGTCTGACGCAGTGTGGCGCGCAGCAGGCGCAGCCAGTCCTCTGCCTGTTGCGGCGAGTAGATGTCAGGTTCCGTGACAATCTCGACCAGGGGCGTGCCGCCACGGTTGAAGTCGACCACGCTTGCCTCAGCGCCGTGGATGCGCCCCGAGCTCGACGCGTGCACGAGCTTGGCGGCGTCCTCCTCCAGATGCACGCGGTGGATGCGCACGTCGCCCAGGTGGCCGCCGGTGCCGAGCGGAATGTCGTACTGCGAGATCTGGTAGCCCTTCGGCAGGTCGGGATAGAAGTAGTTCTTGCGGTGGAAGATCGAGCGCGGCGCGACCTTGCAACCCAGGGCCAGCGCGATCATCAGGCCGAAGTGGACCGCCTCCGCGTTTGTCGTCGGCAGCGTCCCCGGGTGGCCCAGGCAGACGGGGCAGGTGTGGATGTTCGGGTCGTCCCCGAACGACAGCGCGCAGCCGCAGAA
>DATBDN010000220.1:0-11990 GCA_036269895.1 Thermoleophilaceae bacterium | reverse complement strand
CGATCCGCTCCCGCTCGAGCCAGTCGACGTCGATCCGCTCGAACCCGAGCCGCTCGATGCCGCACGCTTTGCTGACGCGGTCGCGCTCGCCGTGCCCTGGGACAGCGAACGGGAGGCGGTCGAGGCGACCGCCCCCGTGTTCGCCAGGGCCGGATCGTTTCCGCTTGCCATCCGCACGTAGATGACGCTGAACGGTCCTATGAACGCCGCGATCGCCACGACGGCGACGGCCCTGCGTATGCGCTGCGTTCGGCGCCCCCGCGCCGCTTTCCGCGCATTTGCGATCGCAATCCCTTCCTCGCGATTCGGCCGTCGTTTCTGCTGTTGGGGCTGCATCGCGGCTGTGCTCATGGCTGGAGCTTTGGCCGTGGGCGTTAAGCCAACTTGGCTGTTTCCTGGGAACTACCTGAGACCGCTGGCCTACGGCGTGCGCACGTCGAGCACCAGATCGCCATCGGCGCCCGTGCTCAACGCGATCGGATCCAGGTCGGAGAGGACGACCTCGGCTCCGGTCAGCGCGTCGTCTCCGTACGTCGTCCGGAGCGCGATCACACGGCACCCGGCTGCGAGCCCGGCCGCGATACCTGCCGGGCTGTCCTCGATGACAACGCAATCGCGGCTGTCGATCCCCAGACGCGCGGCGGCCGTCAGATATGGATCCGGGTCGGGCTTGCCGTGCGCCACGTCGTCTGCACTCACGACGTCAGGAGGCTCATCGAGCCCGGCCTGTGCGAAGCGGATCGCCGCGAGGCTGCGCGATGCTGAGGTCACAACCGCGTACGAGCCGGCCGGGAGGGCCGTCAGCAGCCGCGCTGCACCGGGGACGGGCTCGACGCCATCGGCGTCCGCCGCCTCCAGCTCGTCCAGATGTCGAGTCTCCGCATCCACGTCCAGCTGCGGGGCGATCGCGCGGATCGTCTCGTGAGTCGGGCGGCCGTGGGCGGCGTGGATCACCGCCTCCGGCTCGAGACCGTGGCGCGCAGCCCAGATGCGCCAGGCGCGTTCGACGCTGGCGGTCGACAGGATCAGTACACCGTCCATGTCGAGCAAGAGGCCGCGGCAACTGAAGCGCATCGGCCGCCAGTATGCGCACTAGCTCGCGCACGGTAAATCGGGAAACAATCCTGCCCTGACCACCCGTGCGGTGGTCTATCCAGGATCGTTGACGCACTAGCGGGCTCTCACCAAACTCCCAGGTAGAGCAAGCGCTGCTCTTACGCCGACCGTCGACTGTCCTGGGCATGAGCACGTTCAGCCCAGCCCAGCCGAAGCCGCTGTCGACCCCTTTCGCATGGATGCGCGTCCGCGCGCGCCGCCTGCCCATGCCCGAGCTGTTCGGGCTGCTGGTGCTGGCAGCCGTACTCAACCTCTGGTCGCTCAGCCGCAACGGCTGGGCGAACGACTACTACGCAGCCGCCGTGCGATCGATGAGCACGAGCTGGCACAACTTCTTCTTCGGCTCGTTCGACGCGAGCGGCATCATGACCGTCGACAAGCCGCCGCTCGCGCTGTGGGTGCAGGCGTTGTCGGTGCGGGTGTTCGGCTACCACCCGCTCAGCCTGCTGGTACCGCAGGCGCTGATGGGCATCGCGGCCGTCGCGCTCGTGTACGACCTGACGCGGCGAGTGTTCGGACGGGCGGCCGGCTTCGTAGCCGGGCTCGTGCTCGCGCTGACGCCGATCACGGTGGCGATCTCGCGGCACAACAACCCGGATGCGCTGCTGGTCCTCCTGTGCGTCGGAGCGCTCTGGGCGCTCGTCCGCGCCTTCGAAGACGGCCGGACGCGCTGGCTGGTCCTGTCCGGGCTGCTGGTCGGCCTCGGCTTCGAGACGAAGATGGCCGTGGCATTGATGGTCGTGCCGGGAATCGCCGCGGCGTGGCTGTGGTACCGGCCGACGGCCGCTGCGACCGGATCCGTCGCGCCATCCGGATCCGTCGCGCCATCCGCGTCCACGGCGGCATTCGGGTTCGGCCGATCGATTCGGCAGTTGCTCGCGGGCGGTGCCGCGATGGTCGTGGCCGGGCTTGCATGGCCGGTGGCCGTCTGGCTGACGCCGGCTGCGGATCGCCCTTGGATCTCCGGCACATCCGACAACAGCATCTGGTCGTTGATCCTGGGTTACAACGGGCTTGGCCGCTTGAGCGGCCAGAGCGGCGGACCGGGCGGAGCCGGCCCCGCCGGAGGCGGCCCCGGCGGGAACGCCGGCCCCTTCGGCGGATCTGCGGGGCCGTTCCGGCTGCTCAACGAGGCTCTTGGCGGCCAGGCGGGCTGGCTGCTCGGGTTCGCGATCGTCTCAGTCGTCGCCGTTGCGGTTGTGTCGCGTATGCGCCGCCATGATCGGCGCGCCGCTTGGCTACTCGCCGTCGGGGGCGCCTTCGCCGTTACGGCCGTGGCGTTCAGCTTCGCCCAAGGGATCTTCCACCCGTACTACGTGTCACTGCTCGCGCCGTTCAGCGCCGCCCTCGTCGGCGCCGGGGTCGGGCTGATCCATCAAGGCGAGCGTTCGATGAAGCTGTTCGGGCCGCTCGCTGTGCTGGCCGGCGCCGGCACAGAGATCGCCGTTCTGAGCGCGAATCCGGGACAGCTCACCTGGCTCAAGCCCGTGCTCGTGCTCGTCGCCGTGACCGCGGCTGCCGTGCTCGCCAACCCAGGCGCGAGGCGCTGGCGCTCGGCCGCGATCGCGACGGCGCTCGCGGTGCTGTTGCTCGCGCCCGCGTCGTGGGCATTCCAGACGCTCTCCCACGCGACGAGCGGAACGTTCCCAGCCGGCGGGCCGGTCTCAGCATCGTTCGGCGGAGGCGGCGGTCCCGGCGGATTCCGCGGAAACGGCGGTCCGCCCGCGGGCGCGCCCGGCGTACCCGGCGCCGGCGGATCAACGCAAGCACCGCCCGCGGGCGCATTCGGCGGACGCGGGGCGAGCGGATCCACGCAGGCGCCATCCGCGGGCGCGTTCGGCCGCGGCTTCGGCGGCGCCGGCCAACTCGGCGGCAACGACGCCAGCGTCACCGCCGCGCTCGCCTACGCGAATTCGCATGGCGGCGGCGCTGTCGCTGTCGCCAGCCAGCAGGGCGCCTCCACGTCGATCATCAGGTCGGGTGCGAATGTCGTCGCCATCGGAGGCTTCTCCGGGCGTGAGAGCCAGGTGTCGATTCAGTGGTTCGCCCAGCAAGTAGCTGCCGGCAAGATCCGCTGGGTAGTCGCCGACTCGCAGGGCGGCGGACTGCCAAATGACAGCCGCACTGGAGCGAACGACGTGATGGCGGCGGTTGCCAAGACCTGCAAGTCCGTCACGACCTCCTCCGGCACGACCCTCTACGACTGCCAGGGCAGCGCCGCTGCCCTGGCGGCGCTGGCCTAGCTGCTAGGCGACCGGGACCGGGCGGTCCGGGTACGCCGCCGGCGTCGCGACGACGCTGTCGGCGCCGTTGGTCGACTGGCTGTCGCGCAGCTTCTTGACCGCGACAGCCGTGCCGCCGGCTACCGCCGCCGCCGCGACCACCTTCCGGCCCGTCCTCTTCGGCGGCTCCGGCTGCTTGCGCAGCCGGCCGCCCGCGGCGGCCAGGGACGTCGCGGCTTCGCGGACCTTCGAGTAAAGCTTCTTGTCGCTCGCGGCCTTCGAGACAGAACGGCCCGACACCCGGCCCCATGCCTCACGGAGGCGCGTCGCCGCCAGCCGCAGATGCTTCTGGACCTCTTCGTCCTCCACCAGCCGCCGCGCGGCGATCTTCGCCTGGTCGGACTTCGACTTGCTACGTGCCATCCGGGTCTCCTTTTCGCTCTAGCGTGAGGTCAGCCGGCCGAACAGGAAGCCGCCGATGAAGGCAGCGATCGCCGCGGTCGGAATCGGGTTCGCCTGCGCCTTCGTCTTCACCTGCGTCACGGCCTCTGTGGCCCGTGCCTGCGCGCTGCTCGCGCCGGCGCCGGTGCCCGCGCCATTGCCAGACGACGAGGAGAACGACTCCTTCTTCTCCGCGATCGTCTGCTTGACGTCTTCGACCTTCTCCTTCGCGCGCGTCTTGACGTCGGTCTTCGCGGCCAGCGCAGCGGCGGTGTCACCGAGCTCCTGGCGCGTCTCCTCGATCTCCCGGCGGATCTCCTCCGGGCTCCTGTCGTCCGTCGTCTCTCCCGCTATCCGCGCGCCGACTTGGCCCTCGTCTTGACCCATTCCACGTCCTCCTTGCTCGAGTCGACTGCGCGCTCCGGTACGGGCGGCGTCGCTTCCTGAACCTTGTTCTTGCCCTGCAGCGCCAGCGCGCCGGCGATCGCGCCGTAGACGACGGTCACGATCAGGGCGGCAAGCCATGGCGCGACGGCCTCGGCCAGGGCGAGGATGAACGTCGCGGTCAGAGCGGCAAACGCGAAGAATCCGAACAGCCCGGCGCCGCCGAACATGCCGGCACCGAGGCCTGCCCTCTTCCCCTTGACCTGGAGCTCGGCCTTCGCAAGCTCGATCTCCTTGCGGACAAGGGTTGACGTCTGCTCGGAGAGGTCCTTCATCAGGTCCCCCACCGGCGGGTCGCGCAGTTCCGTGTCTCCGTTGCGTTCAGCCATCCGTTGTCTCCGTTCGGGCGCTTTTTCACCCGTTTCCCGGGAAGGCAACCCCGAAACGCGTACCTACCAGGTGTCCACGAAGCGGTGACCGTGAGGTGGCGCGGCCGCCCGGGTCGCGGCCGCAAACGTCGCCGCGATCAGGGCACGGGTCTCCGCCGGGTCGATCACGTCGTCGAGCTCGAACAGCTGCGCGGCGTTGATCGCCTTCGCGTTCTCCTGTGCGGCCGCGGTCACCTCGCGCACGCGCTGCTCGCGCTCGGTTTCGTCCTCGATGGCCTCGAGTTCCTTGCGCAGGCCCAGCCGCACCGCCCCCTCCAGGCCCATGGGCCCCAGGTGGGCCGACGGCCACGCCACCGTCAGAAGCGGCTCGTGCAGGCTGCCCGCCACCATTGCCTGTGCGCCCAGGCCGTAGCCGCGCCGGAGGACTACGGCTACCAAAGGGACGTTCAGGGCCGCGCCCGCGACCAGCAGCCGCGACGCCTGGCGCACCAGCCCTGTCGCCTCCGCCTGCGGGCCGACCATGTAGCCGGGTGTGTCGACAAGCGAGATCAGCGGCAGCCCGAACGCATCGCACAGCTGCATGAAGCGAGCCGCCTTGGTCGCCGCGTCGCCCGTAACAGCGCCGGCCATGTGCATGGTGTTGTTCGCGACCACACCGACCGGGCGGCCCTCGATGCGCGCCAGCGCAGTGACCATCTCGGGCGCGAAGCGCTCGCGCAGGCTCGTCACCGAGTCGCGGTCGGCGATCGTTTCGATGATCGGCTGCACCTTGTAGGCGCGGCGCTCACGCTCCGGCACGAGCTCGCGCAACGTCGCTTGGGCGGGCGCATCGAATGCATCGATTGGTCCCTGGAAATAGGCCAACAGCTTCTTCGTGACGGCGACCGCCTCGGCTTCGTCGCCCACCAGCACATCGATGACGCCGTTGCGCGCCTGCACGTCGCTAGGCCCCACCTCGTCCGGATGCACCTCACCCAGGCCACCGCCCGCGATCATCGCCGGGCCGCCCATGCCGATCGACGAATCTTCGGTGGCCACGATCAGGTCCGAGCAGCCCGCGATCACCGCGTTGCCGGCGAAGCAGCGGCCCTTCACGATCGCGATCCGCGGCACCAGCCCGGAGAGCTTCGCCCATAGCGCGAACGCGCGGGTGTCAAGCGCCGAGACAACCGGATAGTCGGTGTCGCCGGGCCGTCCTCCCCCGCCTTCGGCGAAGAAGACCGTCGGCAGCCGCATGCGCTCGATCAGCTCGAACAGCCTGTCCTTCTTGCGGTGCCCGAGGTATCCCTGCGTGCCTGCGAGGACGGTGTAGTCGTAGGAGAGGACCGCGCACGGCTCGCCATTCACGCGCGCCGCGCCGGCGATCAGGCCGTCGGCCGGCGTCCGCTCGATCAGCTCCTGAAGGTCGCGCCGCTGGCGCTGCGCCGCGATTGCAAAGCGTCCGTACTCGACAAAGGTGCCGGGATCGACCAGGTCGTCGAGGTTCTCCCGTGCCGTGCGCCCGCCTTGCGCATGCCGCTTCTCCACCGCATCCGGGCGAGCGTCGTCAAGCGTGAGCGCGCGCCGCGCGAGCAGATCCTGCAAGTCCCGGCGCTCCGGGCTCGTTTCGTGGGGCATGAAGCCAAGCGTGCCAGGGAAGAACGTGCGCATGACGGCACGTCGCGGGCTGGCGCTACTCGTTTCGCTGACTGTTCTGCTGCTGACTCCGGCCGCGGCAATGGCGGAGGGGCCATTCGGGCCGCTGAACGACCTACTCGCGCTCGGCCAGGGCGGCGGGCAGACACCCGCCACCGTGCCCGTCCAGAAGCCGCCCGCACCCGCGATGGATGCGACGCCGCGCGCGAAGTGCGGGCCCGGCTCCAAGCCTGAGCCGGACATCCAGGGCCGCGTGCCCGCCGGCTCGGCCACCGACGGCCTCTGGTGCAATGTCAACCTGCTTTCCCATCAGGGGACCTCGGGTGGCTTCAAGGTCTACCGCTACGTCGACAACGCCGGCCACGAGTGCGCGTACTACGACACGGCTCTGCTGTTCCCGATGAACGCCCTCAACCTGAACTCGAGCGGCGTCGGCGTGGCCGTGCTCGACATGAGCAACCCGTCGAAGCCAGTTCAGACGGACATGCTCACCGAGCCCGCAATGCTCTCCCCCCACGAGTCGCTGAACGTGAACACCAAGCGGGGCCTGATCGCGGCTGTCGACGGCAACCCCACCACCTATCCCGGCGTGGTATCCATCTACGACGCGCACCAGGACTGCCGGCATCCCGTACACACCTTCACGGGCGCGATTGCTCGGCTCGGCCACGAGTCCGGCTTCTCGCTCGACGGAAAAACGTTCTACGCGACCGGCACCGCCTACCAGGCGATCACCGCGATCGATGTGACCGACCCGTCTACGCCGCACGCCATCTGGCAAGGCAACATCATCTCGCACGGGATGTCGCTGTCGAACGATGGCAACCGCGCATACATCGCGGACTCGAGCGGTCGCGACATGCTGATCCTCGACACGAGCGAGATCCAGGCGCGCAAGCCGGACCCGCAGGCCCGCGAGATCAGCCGCACCACGTGGGACCGCGTCTCGATCCCGCAGAACGCGATCCCGTTCACCTCACACGGCAAGCCGTACGTGCTCGAGTTCGACGAGTACAACGCGTCGACGCTCGGGAACGGTAGTCCGGACGACGTCGGCGCCGGGCGAATCATCGACATCTCGAACGAGGGCGCGCCGAGGATCGTCTCGAACCTGCGCCTGCAGGTGGACCAGCCGAAGGAACACGCCGAGGCCGGCGGCGACCCGGGGGCAAACGGCCAGATCCACGGCGGCCCGCAGGGCTACGCGGCGCACTACTGCAACATCCCCACGCGCGTGAACCCGAAGCTGGTCGCATGCTCGTTCATCGCGTCGGGTCTGCGCGTGTTCAACATCGCCGACGTCACCAAGCCGCGCGAGGTCGCCTACTTCGTCGCGCCGACGAAGGCGAAGGCGGAGAACGGCGGGCAGGCGAGCGATTTCTCCATGTCGATGCCTGCGTTCGAACCGAAGCGCCACGAGGTCTGGTTCACGGACGGGCCGACGGGCTTCTACGCCTTGAAGTTGACGAATGGCGCGTGGCCCGGCGCCGGCGCCTGCAAACCGAAGTCCCGTTTCACGGCGACGTTCAAGCTGCCGCGCGGCGCGAAGGCCCGCTCAGTCCGCGCTCGCTCAGGCAAGAAGCGGGTCCGCGTGCTGCACGTGAAGCGAATGAAGGGCCACGCGCGGGTGACGGTTTCCACGAAGAAGCTGCATTCCGGCAAGGTCCGGTACCGGATCCGGCTGTCGAACGGCAGGTCGATCCTGCGCGCCAAGACATTCCGCCCCGCCTGCGCGTCAGACTGACGATGTGCTGATTCGCCCAGCCCGGGCGGACGAGGTGAGCACGCTCGTCGGCTGCTACGAGTGGCTCTTCGCTCCCCCCGGATCACAACCGCCGATGTGGGATCCGGACAAGGCCGCAGCACGCTTGACCGACGCGATCGAGTCGGCGGACGCGGACGTGCTGGTGGCGGACGACCACGGCATCGTCGGCGTCTGCACCATCTACGACGACATCGACTCGGTCCGTTTCGGCCGCCGCGCCTGGGTGGAGGACCTGGCGGTCGACGAGGCGCACCGCTCACAGGGCGTCGGCAAGGCCATGCTGGACGCCGCCAAGGACTGGGCGCGCGAGCGCGGCGCGAGTCACCTCGAGCTGGACTCCTCCGAGCTCCGTGCCGACGCTCACCGCTTCTACGAGCGCGAGCAGCCCACCTGGAAGTCGGTCTGCTTCGGCTGGGTCCTCTGACCTAGGCGGCCGACGCGCCAAGCGCGGCAGGCTAGACCGCCTGCAACTCGCTGCGCTCCTTCGAGGGCGCGCGCGAGAACTCGATGCCCTCGTCCTGGAGCGGGCCGCGCTTGAGCAGCCCGATGTCGCGCGGGTAGTTCTGGTACAGCCGCCACGGCGCGTGCGGCCCCTGCTTCGGGAACTTGTGGATCGAGCGCACCACGTAGCCGGCGTTGAAGTCGATGAACGGCTCCCGCGGCAGCGACGGGTCCGGCTCGAGCGGCATGCACTGGTCCCAGCCGTGCTCGTCCATGTAGCCGAGCAGACGGCAGACGTAGTGGCTGCAGAGGTCGCACTTCAGCGTCCATGACGCGTTCGTGTAGCCGAGAGCCACGGCCATGTTCGGGACGCCGCTGAACATCATTCCCTTGTAGCCGACGGTCTTCGAGATATCGATCGGCTGCTCGTCGACCGTCAGCTCCATCCCGCCGATTGCCAGCAGATTCAGCCCTGTCGCCGTCACGATCACGTCTGCCTCGAGCTCGACTCCCGACTCGAGCTTGATCCCCATCTCGGTGAAGGTGTCGATGCGATCGGTCGCGATCGACGCGCGGCCGTCACTCAGCACT
The DNA here is from genome assembly GCA_036269895.1 of Thermoleophilaceae bacterium. Lineage (GTDB taxonomy): Bacteria > Actinomycetota > Thermoleophilia > Solirubrobacterales > Thermoleophilaceae > DATBDN01. The sequence continues at coordinate 3,006 of DATBDN010000220.1, read as the reverse complement.
TCGAACAGGTCTGCATTCGGGACTACGCAGAGCCGCTGGTCCCACGGGTTGTACGGCGGGTTGAAATGCGTGTCGACGTCGAAGCCCGGCGGCAGGTGGCGCTCGGCAACGCGCATCAGCAGCCGCTTGACGAACCGCGGCCGCCGTCGCGCCAGCCGGAAGAACCCGGCCTGGATCAGGACGTTCTTCCAGCGCACGACCGGCCAGACGACCCGCGGCGGCAAGTGCTTGCGCAAGAACCGCGCGATCGGATCCGTGCCGGGGATCGAGACCACGTAGCTCGGGGTGCGCTGCAGCATCGTCACGTGCGCAGCATCCTTCGCCATCTCCGGAACGAGCGTCACAGCGGTCGCGCCGCTGCCGATCACGATCACGCGCTTGCCGGCGTAGTCGTAACCCTCCGGCCACTGCTGCGGGTGGATGACGTCGCCGCGGAAGCGCTCGATGCCCTTGAACTCGGGCGTGTAGCCCTGGTCGTAGCTGTAGTAGCCCGTGCAGGCGTAGATGAACTTGCAGGCCATCTCCAGCCTGTCGCCCGTGTCGGTGCGCTCCACTTCGACCGTCCAGAGCGCGTCCTTCGACGACCATTCGGCCGCGACCACACGGTGGTTCAGGCGGATCTCGGATCGCACGTCGTGCGCGTCGGCGGTCTCGTTGATGTAGCTCCGGATCGCCGGCCCGTCGGCCAGCGACTTCGCCTGCTTCCAAGGATGGAAGCTGTAGCCCAGCGTGAACATGTCCGAGTCCGAGCGAATCCCGGGATACCGGAACAGGTCCCACGTCCCGCCGATCGCGCCACGCGCCTCGAGGATCGCGAACGACTTGTCGGGACAATTCATGCGCAGCTGGCAGCCCGCGCCGACACCCGACAGACCTCCGCCTACGACCAGGACGTCAACGTGCTCGCTCGCCATCCACCGCTCTTTCGTTAGTTGCTGTTGCGTCCGCCAATCGCTGATGCAGTCGCGCGCGAAGCTCATCCGGCGTGTAGTGCTGCTGCGCTCGCCGTCGCCGCGTCACGACCACGCCGGTCGCGGCGACGCCGGCCAGCCCGGCGAGGCCGATCCACTTCCACGGGATCCGCATCAACCCCTAGGTTACGGTGCCGTAATGACAGGGGCAGTGACGCTCGACACAGCACTCGAGACCGCGTCGACCGGCGACGTGTGGCTGTTCCGCGGCAAGTCGTTTGCTGATGTGGCCATCCGCACGGTCACGAACGCACCTGTCAACCACGTTGGCATGGTCGTCGCGCTCGACGACCTGCCGCCGCTCCTATGGCATGCGGAGCTTGGACGCTCGCTGCCGGATGTCTGGACCGGTGAGCGCCAACGCGGCGTGCAGTTGCACCTGCTCGGCGACGCGGTGCGCACGTGGAACGAGCGCTACGGCCAGCGCGCGTGGATGCGTCCGCTGCACGGGCAGCTCGAGCGCCACCACGAGGATCGCCTGATGGAGGTGATCGAGCGATTCGACGGCCGTCCGTTCCCAACCACGGCGGGCCTCGCGCGCCAATGGCTGGTCGGCCGCTTCCGGCGTTCGTCGGCGCTCGAGACGATCTACTGCGCCGAGCTCGTAGCCACCACCTACCAGCACATGGGGCTGCTGCCGAAGCGCCGGCCGGCCAGCTGGTACGACCCAGGGCGGTTCTGGAGCGGCGATCGGATTGACCTCGTGCCGCCGTTCGTATTGGGTGACGAGGTAGGAGTAGATTAATTCCCACAAATTCAAGGAGGGTTTGCACCAAATGGCACTCGCTCTTGGCGACACCGCACCGGACTTCGAGGCCGACACCACCGAGGGACCGATCAACTTCCACGACTGGATCGGCGACTCGTGGGCCGTCCTCTTCTCGCACCCGAAGGACTTCACTCCTGTCTGCACGACCGAGCTCGGCTACATGGCCAGCATCAAGCCGGAGTTCGACAAGCGCAACACCAAGATCATTGGCCTCTCGGCCGACGCCCTCGACCGGCACGAGGACTGGGCGAAGGACATCGAGGAGACACAGGGCGCGGCCCCGAACTACCCGATCATCGCTGACCCGGAGCTGAAGGTCGCGAAGGCCTACGGGATGTTGGCGGCGGATGCCGAGGCTCACGACGCCCGCACGCCGGCCGACAACCAGACCGTCCGCAACGTGTTCGTGGTCGGCCCGGACAAGAAGATCAAGCTGATCCTCGTCTACCCGATGACGACGGGCCGCAACTTCGATGAGGTGCTGCGGGTGCTCGACTCGCTGCAGCTGACAGCCAACCACAAGGTCTCGACGCCGGCTCAGTGGCAGCAGGGCGAGGACGTGATCATCGCCGGCTCGGTCTCGAATGACCAGGCGAAGGAGATCTTCGGCGACTGGGAGGAGCCGAAGCCCTACATCCGGATCGTGCCGCAGCCGAGCTAAGCCGTTTGTAACAGCGCGCGGGCGGTGGTCATCTCGAGGATCGTCCGCGCGACCAGCATCAGTGGATCTTTCACGACACGCGATTGTGATTGACAACCTCGACGTTCGTCGCAGCGGGGTCGAGCACGAAGGCCGCGTAATAGCCGGCGTGGTACTGCGGCCTCTCCCCGGGTGCGCCGTTGTCGCGGTGGCCCGCAGCCAGCGCCGCTGCGTGGAAGGCGTCGACCGCCTCGTTCGAATCGGTGCCGAATGCGATGTGCAGGTTCTGCGTGGCCGGCGCCTCGGCGACGAGTGCAAAGCTGCTTCCCTCGCCGTCGAAGTGCACGCGCCCTGGCGGACGTGACTTCAGCCGGAAGCCCGTGAATTCCACCAGCGACTCGTAGAACGCCGCGGTCGCGTCGAGGTCCGGCACGCGGATCCACAGATGGTCGATGTTCCCGGCGCGCCGCATCGCACCGTGGTGGACGGCTTCGACGCTGTTCCCGTCCGGATCGCGCAGGAAGCCGCCGTAGTAGTCGTCGCGGTACTGCGGGCGCGGCCCGGGCGCCCCGTCGTCGCGGTAGCCCGCGTCGACGCCCGTCTGCCAGAAGCGGTCGACGTCCTCG
>DATBDN010000219.1:0-83805 GCA_036269895.1 Thermoleophilaceae bacterium | reverse complement strand
GACGGGGCGCGTCGGATCCAGCCGGTGCGCGAGCCCGGCGGCCTCGCGGATGTACGCGGCCTGACCCCAGCCGGGGCTCGCGGGCAGCTCGTTGCCGATGCTCCACGCGATCACCGACGGGTGGTTCTGATCGCGACGGATGGCGGCCGCGAGGTACAGAAGTCCCTTCTGGCGCACCGCCGGATTGCGCATCGCCGATTCAGACACCTGGTAGAACGGGATCTCCTCCCACACGGCGATGCCAGCGCGGTCGGCGCGCTCGAGGAAGTCCTCCGACAGCGGGTAGTGAGCGCGCACGACGGTCGCGCCGAGGTTCTCCAGCGCCGCGATCTGGCGCGCATGGTCCGCCGGCGTCAGGGCGGCCCCCTCCGTGAGCGTCTGCTCGTGTAGCGCGGCCCCGCGCAGATGCGCCGCCAGGCCGTTGATCGTCATCTGCCCCCTGCGGATCCCGATCGTCCGCAGGCCGGTGTGGACGCTGTAGGACGCGGGCGGCTGGCCGCGCGTGGTCGCGGTCGCGGTGACCTTGTACAGGGCCGGCGCACGTGGCGCCCACAGGCGGGCGTGCGGGATCCGCACGCGCTTCGAGACGGAACGACGCGCATGTGGGCTGACCGCGACCGAGCCGAGTTGGAAGCGCTGGCCGGCCACGTTCAGCTTCACCGCCGCCCGCCGCAGCCCGCCGTCCAGGTTCGCCAGCGTGGCCCGCACGAGCAGCTGGTTGGTGCCGATCGTCGTCGTGGTCAGTGATGCGATGTCCAGCCCGGTGACCGGGCGCAGGTAGACCTCGCGCAGGATGCCGCCGTAGTTCCACCAGCCGCCGCGCGGACCGGGCGGGAGATCGTTTGGGCCGCGCCGGCTGTCGACGCGCACCACGAGGTGGTTGACGACGCCTGGCTGCAGGTTGGGCAGCAGCAGCTCGAACGGGATCGACGCGCCTTCGTGCGTGCCGATCTGCACGCCGTTCAGGAACACGGTTGCGCGGTAGTTGACGGATTCGAAGCGGACGATCCATTGCGCGGCGACGGGCACGTCAGGCACCACGAAGTCGCGGCGGTACCAGCTGACGCCTCCGACCATGCTCGGGTCCGAGTCGTCGCCCGCGTTCCAGGCGTTCGGGACGCTCACGGGCGTCCAGCCCTCGATGTCCGGCTGCGCCGCCCAGCCGTCGGTGAGGCCCGTGTCGCCGGGATCGGCCCGGTAGAGCCAGCTGTCGTCGAACAGGATCCGCCTGCTCGGCCCGTCCGAGTACCACGGTGGCGCGGCCACCGCGGGGCTGCCTACGACGAGCGCGAGGCCAAGCGCCACCGCGATTGTCAGAGCAGAGCGCAGCACGAGGTCAACGGTGTCCGACGTGGACCGTGACGGCCTTGCTGGCAGCGGTCGCGAGGGCGCCATTGGTTTGGAAGGACGCTCGCAGCGTAAGCGGATGACCGGCCCGGATCAGACCCTGGAAGGTCTTGCCGCCCTGCAGGGCGGCGCGCGCCACGGTCTGCCAGGCGCCGCTGTTCGTGCGGCGCTGAATGGCCACGCGCTGGCCGTCGAGGGCCGGCGCGAACGTGCCGCTGAAACGGACGCTCGCGCTGCCGGCGCGGCTGGCCTTGAACGAGATCCGTGGCACGACGGAGACATTGACCGTCCGCTCACTTGAAGCTGCCTGCGAGCTCGTGCGGTACAGCATCGTCTGCGTCGGGTGGAGCTTGATGCTGTAGAAGCCCTCGGCGTCGGTCGTCACCTGGGCAACCGCGGCCCACTCGGTGAACGGCGCCGCCGACTGCTCGAGGGTGACGACCTGACCTGCAGGGGTGTCCTGGAAGACCTGGCCGTTGACGTATGCGTCCTCGCCGTAGTCGATCGGGTCGAATACGGCGACGATGGTGATGCGGCTCGGCGGATCGGCCGCGGCCGTCGCCGGGACAGCGGCGGCGACGGCTGCCAGCGCCGCAACGAACGCCGGCTTCATGGCCTCACCAGCGGCTTCGCCCGCAGGAAGGTCGCGCGGGTCGGCGCGTATGCGAGCTTCTTGTTCCCGTTCTGATCGACCAGGCCCTTGCGGAACCAGGGCGGATCGGGCTGTGGGTTGCCGCCCAGCCACCCGGGGCGCACCTTGAAGTCCTGAAGCGCCCAGATGATCGCCCCGTTCAGCCACTTCCGCTTCGCGTACGTGGACAGGTGGTAGCTCAGGAAATCCCGCTGGAAGCCATAGGTTCCCTTCTCGGTGGCCGCTCCGTCGCGGTTGGCCTCGGCGCCGAACTCGCTGATGAAGAGCGCCTTGTGGGGGTACTTCGCGTGCACGCGGTCGAGGTACTGGCCAAGTGGCGCGCGATTCACGATCTGGCCGAACGGCCCGTGGTACCAGCCGAAGTAGTCATTGATTCCGAGTGCGTCGAGCGGCGCGTACGCCGAGATGTAGTTCTTCGTCGGGTAGCCCGCGAGCGCGAGCGCGACTGGTCGGGTCGGGTCGAGCCGGTGAGCGAGCGCGACCGCGTCGTGGATGTATGCGCGCTGGCCACGGCGCGGCGACGCCGGCAGCTCGTTGCCAATGCTCCAGGCGATCACCGACGGATGATTCTCGTCGCGCTTGATCGCCGCCGCCAGGTAGTCAAGGCCCTTCTTGCGAACAGCGCGCTTGCGCAGGGCGGACTCCGGCAGCTGGTAGAACGGGATCTCCTCCCAGACTGCGATCCCGGCCCGGTCGGCGCGCTCGAGGAAGTTCTCGGACAACGGGTAGTGCGAGCGCGTGATCGTCGCTCCGAGGTTGCGAAGCAGCGCGATCTGGCGCGCGAAGTCGTCCGGCACGAGCGCCGCGCCGCGCTCCGGCGTCTGCTCGTGAATCGCCGCTCCGCGCAGGTTGAGGGCGCGGCCGTTCATCGTGATGCGGCCGTCCCGGCCCATCGCCAGGCGGCGCAAGCCGGTGTGGACCACATAGCCGGCGACCGTCCGCCCGTCGGACCTGGCGGACGCGTGGACCTCAACGAGTGCCGGTCGGCGTGGTGCCCACGGTCGCGCGTGAGGCACGCGGATTCGCTGCGAGACCGAGCGGCTGCCGTGCGCCGGGATTCGCACCGAGCCGAGGAAGGTGGTGCGCCCGCCAACCCTCACGCTCGCCGCCCCCTCGTGCGGGTGGCCGTCGACGTTCGAGAGCGTGGCGCGGACGAGTAGCTCGTGGCTCGAGAGGGTTCGGGTCAGCAGCTCGGAAATGTCGAGCTCGGTCACGGGCCGCAGGTAGACCTCGCGCAGGATCCCGCCGTAGTTCCACCAGCCCCCGCCGCGCGGCCCGGGTGGAAGGTCGGTAGGGCCGCGGCGGCTGTCGACGCGGATGACCAGGTGATTGGGGCCGCTGTGAAGGTTCTTCAGCCTGACTTCGAACGGAATCGACACACCCTCGTGCTGGCCGATCTTCACGCCGTTCAGGAAGATCGTGGCGCGGTAGTTGACCGATTCGAAGCGCACGGTCCAGGTGGCGCCGGCCGGGTCGGCCGGGACTTGGAAGTCGCGCCGGTACCAGCCGATCCCGCCGGCCATGCTGGCGTCCGAGTCATCGCCGGCGTTCCAGGCGTTCGGGACCGTGACCGGCGTCCAGCCCGTCGTCTCGGGCTGAGCCGCCCAGCGGCCCGTGAGGCCCTGATCGGCCGGGTCGGCGCGGAACAGCCACTGGCCACCGAGCAGGATGCGACTGCTCGGGCCGTCCTGATACCACGGCTTGTCCGCGCCCATGGCGGGACTGGCCGCGGCGAGGGCGAGCAGGAGTGCCGTGAGGAATGTCAGCGTGCGGGGGCGCACGAAAGGGCACGAGGCTAGACACACGTGCGCGCGATTCGATGCGGTCGTGTCAGCCCAAACGACGCCTGACCTCGATCTCCTTGCGAATGACGGGCGCGGCCAGGGCGGCCGCGACGGCGGCCAGCAGGGCGTACGGCCAGACGCCGGCGTGGAACGCTGGGAAAACATGCACGAGCGGTCCCCACGGGGCCGACGGCCGGTTCGTGAGCAAGGCACCGCCGCTGCGGGCGTCGATCCAGAGCCACACCGAGCCGGCGACGCTGAGCAGTGCGAGCGCCAGCCCGATCCGAGGCGACTGGCGCAGTCCGAGCGCCACCAGCGGGACGGTCAGCGGCATGACCGGGATCAGCACGCGGCCGGGGAAGCCGTAGGTGGCGAGCGACGGTATGAACAGCGCGGCTGTGACGGCGGTGGTGAGGGCCGCGATGCCGCAGAGACGGGCGAGGCCTAGCTCCTCGTCGAGCCCGACGATCGCCCGTCCCAGCCGCTCGCGCGACGAGCGGTAGAGCACCCAGACCCCGGCGAAGATGAGCGCCGCGACCGGCGCCCAGCGCAGCAGGCCGTAGCGCTCGTCGAGGAAGAGCGAAACGATGCGCCAGGAGCGGCCGAGGTAGTCCGAGACGGAGTCGGCGCCCGTGGCGCTGACGCCGGGCGGGTCGGCGGCGTGGGGGGTGGGGCCGCCGAACAGCGCCTCGTTAAGGCCCACCAGCAGCGCGAGCGAGAAGAAGGCGACCTCCGTGCTCACGAGCGCGAGCAAGCCGCGGCCGGCGGCGCGCAGCGAGCGGATCGCCGACCAGGCGATCACAAGGCCCGGTGGAAGGAATGCAAGCCCGAACCACGGGAGCGACCCGAGCAGCACGAAACAGCCGACCGCCGCCGGGCGGGACGGTCCGTCGCGCAGGCGCGCCGCGCACAGGGCGGCTCCAGCCAGGGCGGCGGCGGCGACTGGCTCGGGGACCACCGCGGTCCCGTGCGCGACGAGCGGAGGCGACAACCCGACGGCCAGCGCGGCGCCGCCGCACCACGGGTCGGGCACGACGCGCCGGGCGATCAGATACGCAAGGGCCAACGCCACTGCCAGCAGCACGGCGATCAGGCACTCGACCGCCTTGGCGCCGCCAATTGCGTAGAACGGCGCCGCCAACAGCGGCAGGCCGATCGAGTGCGGCTCGTAGCGGGCGCCCTTGCTGAGCACCCCCTGCGGCAGTGGCGGCGCGGTGTCGAAGTCGCGCCAGCCGCGGCTCCGATAGTCGTCGCTCACGTCGAGGTTGTGCTGCTTCGCAAGGGAGCGCGCCGCCAGCAGGTAGTGCGACTCGGCGCCCGCGTAGTCGTGGCCGGGCACCGCGTCGATGCCGAGCGTCGACAGGTAGGCGGCGGTCAGTACCAGCCAAATCGCGAGCGCGGTTCGGCGGCCGCTGGCCAGCCGGCGCGATGCCTTCCGGCGCCTGTTGCTCAGGCGCCAAGGGCGCGTGCGATCACCATCTGCTGCACCTCGTCGGTGCCCTCGCCGATCGTCAGGATCTTCGCGTCGCGGTAGAAGCGGCAGACCGGATACTCCTCGATATAGCCGTAGCCGCCATGGATCTGCACGGCCTCCTCGGTCGCGCGCACCGCCAGGCGGCCCGACTTGAGCTTGGCGTGCGCAGCGGTCAGCGTGAAGTTGCGGCCCTCGTCCTTCAGCCAGGCTGCCTTGTGAGTGAGCATGCGCGCCGCCTCGACCTCGGTCGAGATGTCGGCGAGCTTGGCCTGGATCGCCTGGAACTTGGAGATCGGCTGGCCGAACGCGCGTCGCTCCTTGGCGTACGCGAGCGCCTCGTCGAGCGCGCCCTGCGCCAGGCCCACGCTCATCGCGGCCACGCCGATTCGGCCGCCGTCGAGCGTCTGGAGGAACTGCTGGAAACCGCGGCCGCGCGGGCCGAGCAGATTTTCCTCCGGCACGCGCGCGCCGTCGAAGCTGAGCGGGCGTGTGTCCGACGCGTTCCAGCCCATCTTGCGGTAGGCCTCGCCGATCTCGTAGCCGGGCGTGTCCTTGGGGACGATGATGTTCGAGATCTCGGCGTCGCCGGTTCGCGCTGTGATCGTGACGCCGCCGGAGATCTCGGTTCCGGCGTTGGTTATGAACTGCTTCGCGCCGTCGATCACCCATTCGCCGTCCTCGAGCTTCGCGGTGGTGCGGACGTTGGCCGCATCCGACCCGGCCTCCGGCTCGGTCAGGCCGAAGCTCCAGAGCTTGCGCCCGGCACACAGGTCCGGCAGGAACTGCTGCCGCTGCTCCTCGCTGCCGAACTGGTAGATCGGGAAGGTGCCGAGCGAGGTGTGAGCGGCGACCGTGATGGCGACCGACGAGTCCACACGGCCGAGCTCCTCGATCGCCAGCGCGTACGAAACGTGGTCGGCGCCGCCGCCCCCGTACTGCTCGGGGAACGGCATGCCCATCATGCCGAGCTCGGCGAGCTTGTCGACGATCTCGTAGGGGAAGCTCTTCGTGCGGTCGAGCTCCCCGGCGACCGGCTTCACCTCCTGCTGGGCGAAGTCGCGGGCGAGGCGCTGGATGCTCTTCTGTTCGTCTGTGAGGTCGAAGTTCATGAGGCGGTGCGGCAGCGTAACGCTCGCAACCCGCCCGTCACCCACGCGCGCCTAGTTTCGAGCCCGTGAGTGAGGAGCGCGGGCAGGCGACCATCGAGTGGATCACGTTGCTGCTGCTCGTGTCGCTCGTCTTCGCAGCGGCAATCGCCTTCGTGCCTGCGGTCGACGGTCGGCCGTTCGGTGCAATGGTCGCGCGGGCGCTCGTCTGCGCGGTCAAGCAGGATTGCCGGGCCGAGGGGGCAGCGCTTCGCCGCGCCTACGGCGATCGCGATGCGGCCGTCGTTCGCGCGAACGCGCCGAACATCCTGTACGAGCCAGGCACGTTGACGTTGCCGGTCGACTACCGGCGCTGCCGCTCGCACCGTTGCGCCGATGCGCCGGATGACCGCGACCTCGACGTGCACCGTTCCGCGCGCGGAGGGACACAGGCAACCGTCTTCACCCACGTCGTCCGGAAGCGCGGGAAGACCTACCTCCAGTACTGGTTCTACTACCCGGAGTCCGCCACCGAGCCGAAGGGCCTCATCAGGGTCACGCGGCTCCTCGGCCTTCGTTACAAGGGCCTCCATCCCGACGACTGGGAGGGCTATCAGGTGCGCATCGAAGCCAACGGCACCAAGTCCGTGCGCGCGACGAAGCATGGCGGCTACACGTGGTGCAAGGGGTGGGTCCTGGACTGGCACAACGACTGCATTCGGTGGGGGCGGCCGAACGGGTGGACGCGCGTCTCGCGCGGCTCGCACGCCGGCCACATCCCCGAATGGACGCCGGCGAACGGCCTGCGCGAGCGCTCGACGACGGCGCCCGCGATCCACCTCGTCCCGCTCGAGACGCTCGACCAAGAGAGCTACCGCCCGCTCGAGGGCAGCGACATCAAACCGCCGTGGAAGAAGACCGTCTATACGAATCCCACCGATGAGTCGTCCTGAGCGCAACTAACCTGTGTGTATGAAGGTCGGCCTCGTCCTCGGTGCCGGGGGCGTTTTGGGAGGCGCTTGGCTCACCGGTGGTCTCGCTGGCATCGCTGACGAGACTGGCTGGGATCCCGGTTCGGCCGACTACATCGTGGGCACGTCCGCCGGCTCTGTGATCGGGTCGCTGCTGGCCGAGGGGGTCCCGCCGTGGTTCATGGTCGCGCACTCGGGCGGCGAGTCGTTCAGCGGACTCGTGGACGCCGCCGGCAACCCGGCCGCGGAGGCATCGCGCTCGGGTGGTGCCGTGTTCAAGCTTCACCGCGGCTTGCCCGCGCTCGGCCCGGGATCGTGGCGCTTGGGCGTCGCGGCCATGCGCAGCCCGATGCGCTACACGCCCGCGGCGGCGATGGGGGCGTGGCTGCCCGTCGGCCTGGTCTCGACGGACGCGATCAAGGACGTGGTGCGCCGCGTCCTCGTACAGGGCTGGACCGATCACCCGAACACGTGGATCGTCGCCTGCGACTACCGGACCGGCCGCCGCGTCCCATTCGGCCGCCCAGGTGCGCCCGAGGCGGACCTGCCGGACGCCGTCGCGGCATCGTGCGCGATACCCGGGTTCTACCACCCGGTCGACATCGACGGCCGCCGCTACGTCGACGGCGGCATGTACTCCGCGTCCAACCTCGACCTGCTGGCGAATGAAGCACTCGACGTGGTCATCTGCCTGAACCCGACGTCGACGTTGGAGCCGAGCGCGGCGCGCAACCCCCTTGACCGAATCGCGGACGCGGTGCGCAAGGGCGCGGGCCGCAGGCTCGGCTACGAGGCGCGCAAGGTCCGCGCGCAGGGCACGCAGGTGGTGTTGATCCAGCCGGTCGCTGGCGATCTCGCGCTGATGGGACGCAACCTGATGCGCCGGAAGGGTCGCCACGACGTCATCGAGACCGCCCGTCGCACGGTTGCCGAGCAGCTGCGCGACCCCGCCGTGGCCGAGCTGCTGGGCGCGTTGCCCGCCGGCGACCCGCACAAGATCGCGCGGCCGACGGGCGATCCGCAAAGCTGGCCGCCGATGGGTCCAGCGGCCCGCGCGGCCTAGCGACTGCGCAACGCAGCCCTAACCGCACCGCCGTCCATCGGTCGCGCAGAGACCCTGCGTCTGCATATGATCGTTTTTGCAGGGACCACCCGTAGTGACAAACACTCGGAGACCGGAGTTCGGGTGAGCGAAGTCCTGAAGGACGTCGAGGCATGGACAGCGCGCGGTGATCGCGTCGCGGTGGCGACAGTCGTAGCGGTGCAGCGCTCGGCGCCGATGCCGCCCGGCACCAAGATGGCCGTGAACGAGCACGGAGCCGTGGTGGGCGCGGTGTCCGGTGGTTGCGTCGAAGGTGCCGTGATCGAGGTCGCCGAGGACGTGATCGCAGGCGGCGAGCCGCAGCTGCTGCATTTCGGCATTGCCGACTCCGAGGCCTGGGACGTGGGCCTCCCCTGCGGCGGCGAAATCGACGTCTGGGTTGAGCGCTGGGAGAAGTGAGCCTCCAGTCCGACTTCGCGCGTGTTGCTCTCGATGGAGGAAGGGCAGCGCTCGTGACGGTCGTACGGAGCGAATCGGACGTAGCGATCGGCGCGAAGCTGCTGGTGCGTGCCGACGGCGCGAGCACGGGGAGCCTGGGGGACAACCAGCTTGACGCTGTCGCCCGCGCAGCCGCCGAACCGCTGATCTGGAACGAGCGCTGCGAGCTGTCCGAGCACGAGGGTGTGACGTTGTTCATCGACGTCACCGGCCCCCCGCCACGGCTCGTGGTGTTCGGCGCTGTCGACTTCGCCGCCGCCCTCTGCCGAGTCGCGAAGGCAGCGGGCTGGCGCCCGTTCGTGATCGATCCCCGCGCGCGCTTCGCAACGCCTGAGCGGTTCCCCGAGGCCGAAGCCGTGATCGCCGAGTGGCCAGCCGAGGCACTGGTGCGCATCGGAGGGATCGACCGCGCGACCTACCTCGCGGTGCTCACACACGACCCGAAACTGGACGACGCCGCCCTGCTGGCGGCACTCGACTCGGACGCCCCCTACATCGGCGCCATGGGCAGCCGGCGCGCGCAGGCGAGGCGCCGCGAGCGCCTGGTGGCCGCGGGCGTCAGCGACGCCCAGCTCGAGCGCATCGCCGCGCCGATCGGGCTGGACCTCGGCGGCATGTCGGCGGAGGAGACGGCGGTGTCGATCATGGCCGAGCTCATCGCCGTGCGCAATGGCCGTGACGGCGGCCGCCTGTCGGCCTCAGACGGGCGCATCCACGAGGTGGGCGCGTGAAGAGGATTGACATTCGCAACCCGGAGAGCTGGATCGAGACAGAGAAGGAGGACTGGCGCGCATGGAAAGCCTGTTAGCGGCGTCCACTGGGTGGTACGTCGGGGTGGCGATCGGGCTGGTGGTGGTGTTCGTCGCCGCGCTGATCGTGATTGTCGTCGTCACGCTTGCCCAGCTGATCGCGCACAAGGCCGAGCAGGCCGTCGAGGGTGTCGAGGCGGTACGAGCTCAGACGGCCGAGCTCGGCGGGATCGCCCGGATCAACGACTCCGGGGTGAGGATCCTGCATTCAGCGCGAGCGCTGCGAAAGGTCGCGGTGGGCAAATGATCCTCGCCGTCTCCGCCCATACGCTTTGGGGCGTATCGCTTGCGATCGGCTTGGTGGCGGCACTCGCGGTCGCCGCCCTGCTGCTGCTGCTGATCCGCGCCGTGCGCAGCATCGAGACCTCCGTCGGCAGCCTCCTGGAGATCGCCGGCGACGTCGCGACGAACACCTCCAACATCCCGCAGCTCGAGGCGACGGCCCCGGTGCTTGCGCAAATCGTCGACGAGGCCGTCATCCAGGACGGCTACATGAGCGCGTTGACCGACGGCTACGGGGCGGTGACGCCATGAGCACCACCCACCTGCTCGTGCTGCTCAGCGTGCTGCTCGCCGTGGTCGTCGTCGCCGTGCTCGCGGTGGCTCTGATCGAGGTGCGCCGCCGCCTGGCGAGCATCTCGGCCGGACTCGCCACGCTCGGCTCAGCGCTGACAACGGTCGAGGCCGAGCACCTGCGTCCACTCGAGCCTGCCGTCACCGCGATCAACGCCCAGTTCGACATCATCCTCGGCGCGTTGCCGGGCATTGCCCGCAAAGCCGCGGTCGTCGCGGAGAGGAGGCCGCAATGACCCTCTGGTGGATCGGCGACGTGGTCCTGCTGTTCGTCGTCGCACCGGTCGTCGTCTACCTGCTGAACGGCGTGCTGCGCGAAGCGCGCGCGATCGTCCCGAGTGTCAACCGGATAGCGACGGCCGCGAAGGCAGGCTCCAAGGACCTGGACGCGGCGCCGCTGCTGCTGACTACGCAGGACCAGGTGATCAAGACTGTCGAGGGCGTCGCCGACTACGGCGGCTCGCTCGACGTGATCCTCGACGACGCGTGAGGAGGAGGTAGAGATGCCTGCAGCCGGAGTGGTCCTGATAGTCGCGGTCGTCCTGATCGTGCTCGCCCTCGTCTACTACTTGGTCTCGACGATCCTGGCCCTGCGCCAGATCGTCGGCGGGCTCGACGAGACGATCGCCGCGGTTGGCGAGATCGTCGAGAAGAGCGCGCCAGTGAACGACGTCGTCACGACCATCAACGCGAACCTCGACGCCGCGGTCGACGCGCTCGAGGGCCTGCTCGTCAAGAAGGCCGGCATGGATGACGCGGTGGGACTGATCGAAGGCCTCTACCCGGGCGCGGCAGCCGAGGGGCTGCGCAACTTCGAGGAGAGCCGCAGCATCACGCCGCCGCGGATCGCCGAGGTCTACACGAAGGGCACGCTGACGCTGGCACGGCTCGGTCGCGAGGCGCCGATCGCTGCCGCCAGCCCGAACGGACCCGCACTTCGCAACACCTCGTACGGCAGCCTCGCCGCGCGCAAGCTGTACCCCGAGATCCGCCAGACGCGGCCGGAGCGGATGCCGCGTTCACCGGTGATCGGGACGGACTCGCCGGTGCAGTACGAGCCCACGGACGAGGCGGGCGTGCGTCGCCAGATGCCGACGAACGGAACGACAGAAAGGACGCCCAGTGCAGACGCCGGGACCGTTTGAGTACGAGCGCGCGACGAGTCTGGAGGGCGCGCTCGCGTCGCTGCAGGCCCACGGCGCGGGGGCGCGCGTGATCGCCGGCGGGCATTCGCTGCTGCCGATGATGAAACTGCGGCTCGCATCGCCGGAGTACCTGGTCGACATCAACGACCTGTACGACCTCGCCTACGTGCGCGAGGACGGCGACGAGCTCGCGATCGGTGCGCTCACGCGCCACGTCGAGCTGCTCCAGAACGAGAAGCTCGCCACGGCGTTCCCGCTGTTCCGTGACGCCGAGCAGGTGATCGCCGACCCGGTCGTACGCAACCGCGGAACGATCGGCGGCTCGCTATGCCAGGCCGACGCGGCCGAGGACCTGTCGGCGGTGTGCGTCGCCGCGAAGGCGCGCGTCGTGATGCAGGGCCCCGACGGTGAGCGCAGCGTCCCGATCACCGACTTCCACATAGGTCCGTGGATGACGGTCGTGGGCGCCGGCGAGATCGTCACCGAGATCAGGCTGCCGCTGCGGCGCGGCGGTGGGAGCGCGCACATCAAGGTCGAGCGGCGCGCCGGCGACTGGGCGATCGCCGCGGTGTCCGCCTGTGTGTGGATGGACGGCGGCACGATCGCCGATGCCGGGATCGGCTTGAGCGCGGTCGGCCCGATCACGATCCACCTCGCCCGCGCCGAGGAGCTCCTGAGGGGAGCGACGCTCAGCGACGAGCTGCTCGACAAGGTGGCCGCAATCGCCTCGGAGGACTGCGCGCCGGTGCCGGACCAACGCGGCCCGGTCGACTACAAGCGGCACCTGGCGGGGGTGCTCACGAAACGCGCACTCACGCGCGCGGTCGCCCGCGCGCCAGGGCAGGAGGTCTGACGATGCAGGTGTCGATCAACATCAACGGCCAGACCGTGTCGCGCGACGTGGAGCCGCGCACGCTGCTGGTGCACTTCATACGCGAGACGCCAGGTCTGACCGGCACACACTGGGGCTGCGACACCTCGAACTGCGGCGCCTGCGTGGTCCTGATGGACGGCAAGCCGCTGAAGTCCTGCACTGCCCTGGCGGCCATGTGTGAGGGTCACGAGATCCGCACGGTCGAGGGGCTGGAGATGGGCGGCCGGCTCGACCCGGTGCAGCAGGGGTTCCACGAGATGCACGCGCTGCAATGCGGCTTCTGCACCCCGGGGATGTTGATGACCAGCCGCGCGCTCCTCGACTCGAACCCGGACCCGAGCGACGACGAGATCCGTACGGCGATCTCCGGCGGCATCTGCCGTTGCACGGGCTACAAGAACATCGTTGCCGCGGTGCGCTGGGCCGCCGACCACGAGCACGCAACCCAGCAGGAGGTCTGACGATGGCGACCGTAGAGAACCTCCCCAGCACCAGCCACGAGCGACCGGTCGGATTCGGGCGGCTCAAGCGCAAGGAGGACGCGCGCTTCATCCGCGGCAAGGGCAACTACCTGGACGACATCCGCCTGCCCGGAATGCTGCACGGCGCCGTCCTGCGGAGCCCGTTCGCGCATGCGAGGATCAACTCGATTGACACCTCCGCGGCGCTCGCGCATCCGAACGTGGCGGCCGTGATCACTGCGAAGGACCTCGAGACGCTCGGCCTGGCATGGATGCCGACGATCTCCTACGACACGCAGGCGGTGCTGGCGGGCGACAAGGTTCGCTTCCAGGGCCAGGAGGTCGCGTTCGTGATCGCGACCGACGAATACTCCGCCCGCGACGCCCTCCAGGTGATCGACGTCGACTACGACCCATTGCCGGCGGTCGTGAACGCGCGCAAGGCGCTCGAGCCCGACGCACCGCTCATCCGCGACGACAAGGAGGGGCAGACAGACAATCTCGCCAGCCCCACCTGGGAGGCGGGCGACGAGGCCGAGACCGACCGCGCCTTCGCCGAGGCGGACACGATCGTGACCCGCGACATCATCTATCCGCGCTGCCACCCGGCGCCGCTCGAGACGTGCGGCATGATCGCCGACTTCAATCCGCAGACCGGGCAGCTCGACGTCTACAACGGCAACCAGGCGCCGCACGCGCACCGCACGGTGTACGCGCACGTGGCCGGGCTGGCCGAGCACATGATCCGGATCATGTGCAACGACATCGGCGGTGGCTTCGGCAACAAGGTCCCGGTGTACCCGGGATACGTCTGCGCCATCGCCGGGTCGATCGTGGCCGGCAAGCCGGTCAAGTGGATCGAGGACCGCTCCGAGAACCTGATGTCGACCGGCTTCGCGCGCGACTACGTCATGCACGCCGAGATGTGCTCGAAGGACGGCAAGATCAGCGGCCTGCGTGTGGA
Source organism: Thermoleophilaceae bacterium (assembly GCA_036269895.1). Classification (GTDB taxonomy): domain Bacteria; phylum Actinomycetota; class Thermoleophilia; order Solirubrobacterales; family Thermoleophilaceae; genus DATBDN01. The sequence goes on along the minus strand of DATBDN010000219.1, from coordinate 70,126 downwards.
CCTGATCGCCGACCACGGCGCGTTCGACTCGACCGCGCAGCCGACGAAGTTCCCCGCTGGGTTCTTCCACATCGTCTGCGGCTCGTACGACTTGCAGGCCTCGCACGTAAAAGTCAAGGCGGTTTACTCGAACAAGGCACCCGGCGGGGTCGCGTATCGCTGCTCGTTCCGCATCACCGAGGCCGTGTACCTGGTCGAGCGCATGGTCGACGCACTGGCCATGGAGATGAAGGTCGACCCGATCGAGCTGCGCACGCGCAGCTTCATCCAGCCCGAGCAGTTCCCGTATGAGACCACCACCGGGTGGACATACGACTCCGGCAACTATGCCAAGACGATGCAGGTGGCGATGGAGATGGCGGGCTACGACGAGCTGCGCCGCGAGCAGGCCGAGAAGCGCGCCCGCGGCGAGCTCATGGGCATCGGCGTCACCTTCTTCACGGAGGGTGTCGGCGCGGGGCCGCGCAAGCACATGGACATCCTCGGGCTCGCGATGAACGACGGCGCGGACCTGCGCGTGCACCCGTCTGGCAAGGCCGTCGTCTCGATCAGCGCCCAGACGCAAGGGCAAGGACACGAGACGACGTTCGCGCAGATCGTGGCCGAGGAACTCGGCATCCCGCCGGAGAACATCGAGGTGCGCCACGGCGACACCGACAAGTCGCCCTACGGGCTCGGCACCTACGGCAGCCGCTCGACGCCGGTGTCCGGCGGGGCGGTGGCGGTGGTGTCGCGCAAGGTACGCGACAAGGCACGCCTGATCGCGGCGACGATGCTGGAGACGCGGCCCGAGGACCTGGCGTGGGAGAAGGGCCGCTGGTACGTGAAGGGCGATCCTGAGAAGGGCGTGCTGATCGAGGACATCGCGCAGCGCGCCTATAGCGGCGAGCCATTGCCCGAGGGCATGGAGGGCGGCCTCGACGCGCAGACGATCTACGACCCGCCCAACCTCACGTATCCGTACGGGGCCTACATCGCAGTGGTCGACATCGACCCGGAGACCGCGGAGGTGAAGGTGCGCCGCCTCGTCGCGGTCGATGACTGCGGCGTGCGAATCAACCCGATGGTCGTCGAGGGCCAGATCCACGGTGGGCTGGCGGAAGGCGTCGGTATCGCGCTGATGGAGGTCCTCACCTTCGACGACGACGGCAACTGCCTCAACGGCTCGTTCATGGACTATCTGATCCCGACCGCGCTCGAGTGCCCGGACTTCGAGCTCGGCGAGACGGTCACGCCGTGCCCGCATCATCCGCTCGGCGCCAAGGGCGTCGGCGAGTCGCCAACCGTGGGCTCGCCGCCGGCGATCGTCAACGCGGTCATCGACGCTCTGCACGAGACACACGGGGTCGACCACATCGACATGCCCTGCACGCCGGCGCGCGTCTGGGCCGCGATGCAGGGGCGCGCCGAACCGCCGCAGTGATCGACGAGCTGGGCCATCTGGCGCCCGACGTGGAGACGCTCGCGCAGCGTCTGGCGAGCGTCGACTACCTGGTCGATGAGGGCCTGGCGACGGCCATGTTCCTCAGCCTGCGCCTTCCGCAGCCGCTGCTGCTCGAGGGCGAGGCCGGGGTGGGGAAGACCGAGGCCGGCAAGTCGCTCGCGGCCGTGCTCGACACGCCGCTGATCCGCCTGCAGTGCTACGACGGCATCGACGCCGCCGAGGCGCTCTACGAGTGGAACTATCCCCGCCAGCTCCTCGGCATCCGGCTGGCCGAGGCGAACAAGGAGCCACTCAGGGAGAACGAGCTGTTCGGTTCCGACTACCTGATCCGGCGCCCGCTGCTGCGAGCGCTCGAGCACCCGGGTCCGCGCCCGGCGGTGCTGCTGATCGACGAGATCGACCGGGCCGACGACGACTTCGAGGCGTTCCTGCTGGAACTGCTGGGCGAGGCGGCGGTGACGATCCCGGAGCTCGGCACCGTGCGCGCCACGCACCCGCCCATAATCGTGCTCACGTCGAACCGCACGCGCGATCTGCACGACGCGGTCAAGCGGCGCTGCCTCTACTACTCCATCGACTATCCGACCGCGGAGCGCGAGATCGAGATCGTCCGGCGGCGGGTGAAGGGGAGCTCGGAGTCGCTGGCGGTCCAGGTGGTGGCGGCGGTCGGCCAGATGCGCGCGAGCGATGTGCAGAAGCCACCGGGGATCGCCGAAGCGATCGACTGGCTGGCCGCGCTCGACGTGCTCGGAATCGACCGCTTGGACGGGGAGGCGGTGGATCGCACGCTTGGCTCGGTGCTCAAGTACTCGGAAGACCAGGAGGTCGTGCGCGCCGCGGGGCTCGACCGGCTCGTCGGGAGCGTGCATTGAACTTTGCCGTCGAGACGATCGACCTCGACCTGCCGGCGCTCGTGGCGCGTTTCGGAAGAAGGTTGAGCGACGCCGGCGTCACCGTTACGCCGGAGCGCTCGGCGCGTCTGGCGCACTCACTGACGCTGGTCCGGCCGGTGGCGCGGACGCGCCTCTACTGGACCGCGCGCGCGGCGCTCGTGTCCGATCGCTCGCATGTGAAGGCATTCGATGCCGTTTTCCAAGAGGTCTTCGGGTCCCGCCTGGATCGCGGCGCGGATTCGCCCGACGCGGATGGGAGCGAGGCGGATGCGCGCGAGCCGAGCGCGCGCGACGCGGATCGACGCGAGGCGGATGGCCCCGAAGCGGATGCGATCGGCGCTGCGGCGGCTTCGCCGCAAGCTGACGGCGACTCGCGCGAAGCCGTGCTGCCAGTCGCGGCGAGCGACGAGGAGCGCCTTCGAACCAAGCGGTTCGAGGCGCTCGAGCCCGGCGAGCTCGCTGCGATGTACCGCCTGATGAGCCAGCTGCGGATCGCCACGCCGCGCCGACGCACCCGCCGTGCCGACCACGACCGCCTGGGCGAGCGCATCGATCTGCGCCGTACCCTGCGGGCGAGCCTCCGGACCGGCGGCGATCCAACCCGCCTGGCGCGGCGTCGCCGCCGCGTCGTGCCGCGGCGCATCGTCCTGCTTTGCGACATCTCCGGCTCGATGGAGCCGTACGCACGCGTGTACCTGCGCTTCCTCGTCAGCGCGGTCGGCGCCGGTCCGCACGCTGAGGCGTTCGTGTTCGCGACGCGCCTCACCCGGATCACGCGCGCGCTCGCGTCGCGCAGTCCCGAGCAGGCGATCCAGCGGGCCGCCGCGGCTGCTCCGGACTGGTCGAGCGGCACGCGCATCGGCGATGCGCTGCGCGCATTCAACAACCGCCATGGCCGCCGCGGCATGGCGAGGGGCGCAGTCATCGTGATCCTGTCCGACGGCTGGGAGCGGGGGGATCCCGAGCTCGTGCGCCGCGAGATGGAACGGCTCGCGCGGCTGGCATACCGGATCGTTTGGGTGAACCCGCGCGCGGCGGCGAGCGGCTTTGCCCCGCACGCCGGCGGCATGGCCGCCGCGCTGCCGTACATCGACAGGCTCGTCAGCGGCGACACGCTTCAGGCGCTAGGGGAGGTGGGCGAAGCGATCGGCGCCGAGCGCGGTGCGCTCGAGCCGCTTGAGCCGTCTCTCGATCCAGACGACGACGAGCCTTGGGCGAGCGCGACCCCGGTCGCCGGAAGCTCCGTGGCGATGCCGAGCGGCTATGGCCCGAGCCGTGGGAACACGACCCCGGGATGGAGCCCGCTCCGATGAGCGGACCGGCAACCCAAACCTGCCTCTATCCCGGCTGCGACCGGCCGGTGGTGCCGCCGCATGCACTCGGCGGCCCGCCCTCGAGCTTCTGCGACTTGGAAGAGCACAATGCCCTCACCGCCCACCAGGAGCGCCAGCGGCTCGAGCGCGAGAAGGCGAACGACATAGAAACCGACGCGAGGAGGTCCAACGATGGCTGACCAGGCCTACCGCGCCGTCTTCCTGCGGGTGCACCCGACCGGGAAGATGGTGCTGAGCCTGACAACAGAGGCCGATGGCAAGGAACCTGACTACGCGGAGCTCGTCGCATCCGAGCTGGGCGTCCCGGCGCTGGACGTCAAGGTCGTTCCGGCCGACGAAGCCCGTTTCGGCCGCGGTCACGGCTTCAACACGGCGCCGTCCGGCGGCACGCCGGCCGCCATCACGAGCGCCGTCCAGAAGATTCGCGACAAGGCTCAGCTACTGGCCAGCGCCGCGCTCGAGACGGACCCGACCGCACTGAACTGGGACAACGGCGCGTTCGTCAGCGACGCCGGCACCCAGACGATCGCCGACGCGGCCATGTACGCGCATGGCACGGGCATGCTCCCGCCCGGCGTCGAGGGCGGGCTCGACGCCCAGACCGTCTACCGCGACTGACGATGCCGATCGGACCTGGCACCTACGTCTTCGGACCCGACAGCGCCACGCTCCTGGTCAAAACCAAGAAGGGCGGCGCCGCGGCGAAGGCCGGCCATGACCTGGAGATCGAGGTCACGCGCTGGAACGCCAAGCTCGAGCTCGGCGAGCATCCGGAGGCCACGCTGACGGCCGACGCGAGCTCGTTCAAGGTCGTTCAGGGGACGGGCGGCGTCTCCCCCCTCGGCGCCGAGGAGAAGGCGGCGATCCCGAAGACGATCGACGCCGACGTGCTCAAGGGCACCCCGATCGAATTCCACTCGAACCGCGTCGCAGTGGATCGCGGCGGGCACACGGTCGACGTCGAAGGCAACCTGCAACTGTTCGGGACACAGCGCCCGATCGCGTTCAAGCTCAACGTCGGCTTCGACGGCCGCCTGGCCGGGTCCGCTCAGGTGAAGCAGAGCGACTGGGGCATCGAGCCGTACACGGCGCTCTTCGGGACCCTCAGGGTCGCCGACGACGTCGAGGTGGCAATCCGCGCGAAGACTGGGAGCTAGCGATGGTTGAACTCGACCACTCATTCACTACTGGCAAGCCGCTTGACTACAACTGGGAGGCCATCCTCGACCTCGACCGCGTGATCCCATGCGTGGAGGGCGGGAGCGTCGTCGAGCGCACGAGCCCCGAGTCCGCGAAGGCGGAGATCGTGGTGAAGATGGGGGCGATGTCGATGACCTTCCGCGGCACGGTCGACGTCGCCGAACATGACGACGATGCCCACCGCGCAGTCCTGCGCGTGAAGTCGAAAGACACCGCCGGCCAGGGGTACGCGAACGCCGACGTCGCGTTCACCGTCGCCGACGGCGGCGGCACGATCCACACCGCCGCGCAGATCAGCGGCAAGCCGGCATCGATGGGTGAGGGCGTCGTCCAGACCGTGCTCGACGCGCTGATCAAGGACTTCACCCAGAAGCTGGGCTCGATCTGATGGGACGGCAGCGCATGCGCCGGGTTCGCGAAGGCGAGGTGCCGCGTGGAGGCGGCACCGCCGTGCAGGAGGATCCTGACCGTCCCGTCTTCCGGGGCAACGGCGCCGACGACTACGTCTGCGTGGAATGCGGCAACGTCCTCGCCGTCGCGATGGACCCTGACTACATGGATTTCAAGGTCCGCATCCGTTGCGGCAGCTGCGCGACAATCAACGTGGCGGACACCGACGAGGCGGCTGACCGCGAACGCTGGAGACAGAGGATGGGACGCGGATGATCAAGGGCGAGCTCGCCAAGCGCATGGAGCGCCTGCTCGTCGAGCGCACGCCGTTCGTGACAGCTACGGTGATCCGCGCGCTGAGCCCCACCAGCGTGCGTCCCGGCGACTCGGCGCTGGTCCTGGGCGATGGCACGATCGACGGCTTCGTCGGCGGCGTCTGCGCACAGGCGTCCGTTCGTCTGCACGCGGCTCGCGTGCTGGAGACGGGCGACGCACTGGTCCTGCGGCTTCTGCCGGGGGCGGGTGGGGAGAGGATCGAGGATGGCGTCGTGGTCGAGCGCAACCCGTGCCTGAGCGGAGGGTCGATGGACATCTTCCTGGAGCCGCAGCTTCCGGCTGCGCGGATCCTCGTTGCCGGCGACACGCCCATCGCCCGGGCCCTGGCAGACGTCGCGACTGCCGCTGGATACGACGTGGTCCGCAAGGACCTGCAGCCCGCCGCATCGGACGCTGCACTCGTCGTCGCCTCGCACGGCGAAGCCGAGGAGGAGCTCCTGGCGAAGGCGCTCGAGGCCGGCGTCGGCTACGTGGCGCTGGTTGCGAGCGACAAGCGCGGCGCCGCCGTGCGCGACTCTCTGGACCTTCCGGACGCGCTGCGCGAGCAGCTGCACACGCCTGCCGGCCTTGCGATAGGCGCGACCACGCCGCAGGAGGTCGCGATCGCGATCCTGGCCGAGTTCGTCTCGAAGCACGTGGCGTCACCGCTGCCGGCGGCAGTCGCGGCGCCGGCGGAGGTCATCGACCCGATCTGCGGGATGACCGTGCTCGCGACGGACGCGACGCTCCACGTCGACGTCGGTCCCGAGCGAATCTACTTCTGTTCCGAGGGGTGCCGGGCCACGTATCTCGAGCGCAATGTCGCGGCCTAGGCTCACGGGCCTTGTTCTCGCCGCCGGCGGCTCCCGGCGGCTCGGGCAGCCGAAGCAACTGCTGCCGTTCGGCGGCGGAACGCTGCTAGACCACACGCTCGCCACTGCGCGCGCCTGCGAGTTCGACCAGCTGATCTGCGTCATCGGCGGCGGCGTGATCGAGCAGATCCGCGCGACGGTCGATCTGTCGGCAGCAGACGTCGTCGAGAACCACGAGTTCGGCGAGGGTTGCTCCTCGTCGATTGCACTCGCGCTCGATGCGGTCGATCCGCGCAGCGACGTGCTCGTACTGCTTCTCGGCGACCAGCCGGGCGTGACTCCGGCGACCGTCAGCGCACTGCTCGACGGCCGCGGTGATGCACCGCTCGCGCTGTGCGGCTACGACAACGGCCGCGGCCACCCGTTCGCGTTCGCGCGCGGCCTCTTCCCGGAGCTCGCCTCGCTTCACGGCGACAAGGGCGTGTGGAAGCTACAGGACCGCTACGCCGCCCAGCTTTCTGAGATCAGGATCCCGGGCTCGATCCCGCTGGACGTCGACACGTGGGCGGATTACGAGAGCGTGCAATCCTTTGCGTGATGGCTGAGCGGGGTACGAAGGCGCGAACCACGACGCGCTCGCAGAATGGGCGCTCGCAGACGAACGGGGGCCCGCCACACCACGCGGGCGGGCAGCGCGGCGCGCCGCGCCGGCGCGGCCTCATGGAAGCCGCCACCGAGGCGGTCGTTTCGCGGATCCCGCGCGCCGACCTCGACGAGCGCGACCCCGACTACATCCGTGAGCAGCTCCCGGGCCTGTGGATGCTGGCGAGCTTTTACTTCCGCGCCGAGGTCCGCGGCCTCCACAACATCCCGGCCGACGGTCCGGTTCTCCTCGTCGGCAACCACTCGGGCGGCAACATGACGCCCGACACCACGGTCTTCACGCTCGCGTTCAACACCTACTTCGGCGTCGAGCGGCGCTTCTACCAGCTGGCCCACAACCTGGTGCTCGCGATGCCCGGCCTCAGCCGGCTGCGCAAGTTCGGCACGGTCGCCGCCAGCCACGAGAATGCCCACAAGGCACTCGACAGCGGGGCCGCGCTGCTCGTCTACCCGGGCGGCGACTACGAGGTGCATCGTCCGATCTGGGACGGGAACAAGGTCGACTTCAACGGCCGCAAGGGCTACATCCGGCTGGCGCTCGAGAAGGACGTGCCGATCGTCCCGGTCGTCGCGATCGGCGGGCAGGAGACGTCGATCTTCCTGAGCCGCGGCGAGCGTCTGGCGCGGCTGCTGGGCCTCGACCGGGCGTTGCGCCTGAAGGTGCTGCCGATCTCGCTGGCGGTCCCGTGGGGCCTCAACGTGGGCGACATGCTCGGGCACGTGCCGCTGCCCGCGAAGATCACCGTCGAGGTGCTGCCGCCCATCTACCTGCGCGAGCAGTTCGGCCAGAGTCCCGACGTGAACGAGATCAACCGTCACGTGCTGTCGGAGATGCAGGGCAAGCTCGACGAGCTTGCCGCCGAACGCCGCTTCCCCTTCATCGGCTGAGCCGTGCGCGTCGAACGGGAACTGGTCGTCAACGCTCCGCGCCAGCAGGTCTGGGACTACATCACCGACCCGGGCAACTACACGCTGTTCTTCAGCGGGATCACGCGCTGGGAGGTGGAGGGGCGCAAGAAGCGCGGCTGCGGCGCGCGCTACCGCATGCTCATGCGCGTCGGCTCCGCCGAGGTGGGCGGCCTGGTCGAGATCGTCGAGTTCGAGGAGCCGGGCGACATGGCCTGGACCAGCGTCCTCGGAGTCGACCAGCGCGGGCGCTGGCGCCTGCGCGAGCACGGCCCGAACCGGACGAGCGTGATGTTCCGGCTGAGCTACCACGCCCCCGGCGGACTGCTCGGATGGCTGTCCGACCAGCTGTCGGCGCCGATGGTGCGCGGCAACATCAACCACACGCTCGAGAACATCAAGCGCCACATCGAGAGCGAGCGCGCTCACGACGGGCGCCGCACCCGGGCGAAGCCCTCCAAGCGGGCCGCTGCCAAGGCTTAGGAGCGACGACGCGCGAGTTGCATCTGAGGTTGACGCGCCCCGGCAAGGGCGTCATTCGCAGGCGTTGCACCCTGCGGGTAACCCTTTTCGCCGTGGCACGAGACGCGGCGAAGAACAACGGCACCGCCACCGCCCGGGCCGGATTCACCGCTGATGCGAATGTCTCGCACGAGCGGGGTAGTGGAAAGGTGCATCAACGGCCGAGAAACGGCGAATTATGACCTAACTACCCATAGCGGTTACGGCCGTATAGGTAGACACTTCGGAGCACCTGGATGATGTATGAGCCGACCGGAACAACAGGCCCGGTGGCGTTGACGTCACCGTGGATGTCTGAGGACGAACAGAGTTCCCTCTGGGACTTCTTCGACAGTGCCCCGGTCCCCCTGCTCGCCGCTGACGACGATCGGCGCATCCTCAAGGTCAATGCGCGCTGGTGTGACTTGACGGGGTACGCAAGCGATGTCGCAACGGGAATGCGCATCGACGATCTGCTTGCGCCGGAGTCCCGCCCGGGAATCGAGATGAGGTGGAGCGACCTCCTCGGGACCGGTTTGGCGACGGCGCGGATCGTCGTCATGCGACCCGACCACGTGCGCCTGGCGATGCGCTACGGCGCCTTCGCCAACGTGATCCCCGGAACGCACGTAGCAGCGTGCCTGGTCGAGCCCGGGCAGGACGCGCGTTCGCTGCGGCCGGCACGCGCGCGCCGCGCGGGTCAGCTCACGCGCCGCGAGCAGGAGTCACTGCGCCTGGTGGCACACGGGATGACCACCACGGCGGCCGCCGAGCAACTCGGCATCTCACCCGAGACGGTGCGCACACACGTCCGCAACGCGATGAACAAGCTGGGCGCAAGAACGCGTGCGCAGGCCATCGCCGTCGCCATGCGTGACGGAGAGATCCCCGCGTAACAAACGCGGTCAGAGCACTTTTGTAACGGCCTAGCGGGCCGCTCGCGCGAGCTCGATCAGCGTCCGGACACCGAAGCCGGAAGCGCCGTTGCCCACGTAGTTGCGCTTCATGCCCCATGCCGTCCCGGCGATGTCGATGTGCACCCACGGGCGCGCGTCGACGAAGCGCTTCAGGAACTCGGCGCCGTAGATCGAGCCGGCGTCGCGCGCTTCGGAGACATTCTGGAGGTCGGCGTAGCGACCCTTGGTCGACTCCTCGTACTCGGGGTGCAGCGGGAGGCGCCAGCCGAGCTCGCCGGCCGCGTCGCCGGCCGCGTCGACAGTCGCGACCCAGGCATCGTCGTTCGAGAAGTAGCCGGCGTAGGTGTGGCCGAGCGCCACGAGGATCGCGCCGGTCAGCGTTGCCAGATCCACCAGGCGCTCGGCGCCTTGCTCGACCGCGTACGTGAGCGCGTCGGCCAGCACCAAGCGGCCCTCGGCGTCGGTGTTGTTGACCTCGATCGTCACGCCGTTCATCGCGGTGACGATGTCACCCGGGCGCATCGAGCGGCCGCTCGGCATGTTCTCGGTCGCGCCGACGACGCCGATGACCTTGGCCGGAAGCCGGAGCCGGGCGATCGCGCCCATCGCTTCGATCACGGCGGCGCCGCCCGACATGTCGAACTTCATCTCGTGCATCTTCGCCGCGGGCTTGATCGAGATGCCGCCGGAGTCGAAGGTCACGGCCTTGCCCACGAAGCCGAGGTGCGGCCCGCCGCCGCCGCCGTCGTAGCGCATCACAATCAACTGCGGCTCCGCATAGGAGCCCTGCGCCACCGCCGCCAGCGCACCCATGCCACGCGACTCGATCTCCTCGCGCCCGAGTACCTCGACGTCGACGCCTTCGAGCTTGCGCGCGCGCTTGGCCAGGAACTGCGGCGTCGCGACATTCGCCGGCAGGTTCTGCAGGTCGCGCGCCGCGTTCTGCGCCTCCGCCTCGATCTGCGCCGTCCGGGCCTCGTCCTCTGAGCCGCCTACCAGCTCGAGCTCCTCGAGCCCGTTGTCGTCCTTCTTCGACTTGAACATGTCGAAGCTGTAGAGCGCGAGCAGCGTGCCCTCGACGACGCCGCTGGTTGCGCCTGCGATGTCGGGCACATCCCAGGTGAGCGCCGTGGCCCCGATCTCCTTCGCGCGTGAAGCGGCGGCAGCGGCGGCCACCCGCAGGCGCTCAGCGTCCGCGTCCTCGCGCTTGCCTGCGCCGGTCAGGATCACGCGCTCGCCGTCGCGATGGAACACCGCCGTCTTCTTGGGCGAGGCCTTCACCTCGCCGGAATCCACGAGCGCCTGGAGCTCGCCCTGCAGCGATTCCCCCTCGAACACGGGAACCACCCGCGTGTCGGCGGAGCCCGCGTCGGTCACGACGGTTACCCGGATCGCCAAGCGCGCGAGTGTAGTGGGACCGCTTTGGGTAGCTGATTACCGGAAGGGAGGGAGTACATGGAATCCACTGCGGCCGTTCGCCATACGACGAACCGAGAGGGTGTCGCAACGGAGAGTCGGGGAGTTATGCCCCCGGTCGCCCCGGCGATCGGTGACCCGGCCCCCCTCGGCCTCGCCGCGTTCGCGCTCACGACGTTTGTCTTGAGCTTCTTCAACGCGGGGCTTGTCAGCGACAAGGGATTGCCAGTCGTTCTTGGACTGGCACTCGCGTACGGCGGACTTGCCCAGTTGCTCGCAGGGCTCTGGGAGTTCCGTAACAACAACACGTTCGGGGCGACGGCGTTCACCTCGTACGGTGCATTCTGGATCTCGTTCTTCGTGCTCGAGCAGTTCGAGGCGAGCAAGATCCCGGCGGCGCATCTGGGGGATGCGGTTGGTCTCTACCTGATCGGATGGGGAATCTTCACGACCTACATGTGGGTCGCGTCGTTCCGCGTGTCGGTGGCGGTGATGCTCGTCTTCCTGCTGCTGGCGGTGACCTTCATCGTCCTCGGCATCGGTGAGGCAGGCGCCAACGCCTCGGTCGTCAAGGCCGGCGGCTGGATCGGGATCGCAACGGCGATCGTCGCGTGGTACGCGTCGTTCGCGAGCGTCACGAACAAGACGTTCGGGCGCATCGTGTTGCCGGTACGCGAGCTCAAGAAGTAACGCGACATAGCGGGCCGCGGGTAAACCGCGGCCCGTGACTATCCTGGCGCGCATGCCCAAGACAGTCATTCTCGGTACTGCGCGCACCCCGTTCGGGAAGATGGGCGGCGCCCTCGCGTCCGTCGATGCCATCGAACTCGGCGCCACCGCCATTCGCGGCGTGCTCGAGCGCGCGGAAGTGGCACCCAAGCAGGTAGAGCACGTGGTCTTCGGCCAGGTGCTGCAGGCCGGCCAGGGCCAGATCCCGTCGCGTCAGGCCCAGATCAAGGGCGGGATCCCCAAGGAGGTTCCGTCGGAGACTGTCAACAAGGTTTGCGCCTCGAGCCTGCGCGCCCTCGGCATGGCGGACCAGTACGTCCGCGCCGGCGACCTCGGTGGACCGATCGTCGCGGGCGGCATGGAGTCGATGTCCGGCGCGCCGTACCTGCTGCCGCAGGGCCGCTTCGGCTACCGAATGGGCGACGCCAAGATGCTCGACGCCATGGTCCACGACGGGCTCACCAACCCCTTCACCGGCAAGCAGATGTTCGCCGAGGCAACGGAGGTCGGCGACGAGCTCGAGATGACCCGCGCCGACCTGGACAAGTGGGCGCTCCGCAGCCACGAGCTGGCGGTCGAAGCCACTGACGCCGGTCGCCTGCCCGAGGAGATCGTGCCGGTCACCATCAAGTCCAAGAAGGGCGAGACCGTTGTCGAGATCGACGAGGCGCCGCGCCGCGAGAGCTCGCTAGAGGCCCTCGCCAAACTGCCCGGCCTGGCCGGCAAGGAGGGCACGCATACCGCCGGCAACTCGCCCGGCGTGAACGATGGGGCGGCCGCCCTTGTCGCCTCCAGCGACGACTGGGCCAAGGCGAACGGACGCAAGGCGCTTGCGACCGTGATCGCCCAGGCGGCCGTGGCCGACGACTTCCCCTACCTGGCGCGGACCCCCGCCAACGCCACCAAGGCGGCGCTCGCGAAGGCCGGCCTGTCGGTTGACGACATCGACCTGTTCGAGATCAACGAGGCGTTCGCCTCGGTCGCACTCAACTCGGTGCGGATGCTCGGCGTCGACGAGTCGAAGGTCAACGTGAACGGCGGCGCGATCGCGCTCGGTCATCCGATCGGAGCCTCAGGCGCGCGCATCCTCGGGTCGCTGGTGCACGAGCTGCGCCGCCGCGGGGGCGGGCTCGGCGTAGCGGCGATCTGCTCCGGCGGTGGCCAGGGCGACGCGATCATCATCGAGGTGAACGGACGCTGACCGCGGGGGCAGCGTTCTTCGATCTCGATAAGACGCTCATGGAGGGCTCCTCGGCCTTCCACTTCGCACGTGCGTCCTACAAGGCGGGCCAGCTGTCTCGGCGCCAGATCGCGAGCGATGCGTGGGCGAACGTCAAGTTCCGCCTGCAGGGCTCCACCGACGAGGCCACCGACCAGCTGCGCGCGCGCGTCTACGAGGCGATCGCCGGGCGCCGCGTGCTCGACCTCGCGCGGCTCACGCCGGAGATCCTCGCGGGCATCCTGCCGCGCCTCTACCCGCAGATGCTCGACGTGGCCTGGCGCCACCAGGATGCCGGCCGCAAGGTCTACATCGTCACCGCCGCGTCTCAGGAGATCGCGGACCTGCTGGCGACCGTGTTGGTCTTCGACGGCGGCATCGGCGCGCGCTCAGAGGTGCGCGACGGCGTCTACACCGGGCGGCCGGAGGGGCCGTTCACCTACCGCGACGGCAAGGCCGAGGCGATCCGCCAAGTCGCCGCGCGCGAGGGGATCGACCTGTCGGAGTCGTGGGCCTACTCCGACTCCGAGTCCGACCTGCCGATGCTGCGCACGGTTGGGCACCCGGTCGCCGTCAACCCCGATTCGGAGCTCGCGCGCGTGGCGCGCGAGGAAGGCTGGGAGATCATGCGCTTCGACCGCCTCGGCCGTCGCCTGCGATTGGTGGCCGGCGCGGCCACGATCGGGCTGCTTGGCGTTGGGGGCGGGTACCTCGGGCCGCGCGTCTGGCGCCGCGTGACCGACTAGGACGCGACGAAGCGGACGTCGTCGCCCTCGCGCGACCGCCGGTCATAGGGGCCGAAGCGGCGGTCACCAGGGCCCTCGCGCCGCTCGAGCAGATCGTCAGCCATCCGGTGGGCCTCGGCGTAGAGCTCCTCCCATTGGCGGACCCATGCGGTCAGCTCGTCCGGCGGCAGCGGCGGGCTCAGGTAGTTGCCCTGCGCAACGTCGCAGCCGAGCGCCGAGAGACGCCGCCAGACCGGTTCCGTCTCGACGCCTTCGCCGACCACCCGCAGGCGCAGGCTCTGCGCGAGTGCGATCACGCTGCGCACGATCAGCGCATCCTGTGGACGCTCGTTCATGCGCGAGACGAACGAGCGGTCGATCTTGACCTTGTGGATCGGCAGGTCACGCAGCCGCGACAGCGACGAGTAGCCGGTCCCGAAGTCGTCGAGCGCGATCACGACCCCCATCTCGGCAAGCCTGCCGAGCACGTCCGTCACGCGCTCCGGGTCATTGAGCCCGAAGACGGCCGTCTCCGTGAGCTCGATCTGGACGAGCGTCGGCGCGAGCACGAAGCGGTGAAGCAGCGATGCAACCTGGTCGGGCAACGTCGAGTCGAGCACGCTCTTCGGCGACAGGTTCACCGCCACCGTCAGGTCGTGGCCCTGGCGCTGCCAGGCGCGTGCCTGCGCGAACGCGGCCTCGAGCGTCCACTCGGTGAAGGCCTGGATGGCGGGGTCGCTGCGCTCCGCCTGCGGCACGAATTCACCGGGCGCGATCGTCCCGCGCCGCGGCATGTCCCAGCGCGCAAGTGCCTCGACACCCACGATCGAGCCGGTGCGCAGGTCGGCCTTCGGCTGGTAAACGAGCCGGAACTGGTCACGCCCGATGGCCTTGCGGAGCCGCCGCACTTCCAGGGAAATACTCGCCATCGAGCGCCCCTAGACTCTCCGCCAATGGCGATAGCCCGTCAGCGCGAAACCCTCTTCACCACGATTTCCGGCCAGGAGGTCAAGCCCGTGTACACCGCGGCTGACCTGCCGGCGCTCGAGGAAATCGGCGTTCCGGGCGAGTACCCGTACACGCGCGGCGTCTACGAGTCGATGTATCGCGGACGGCTGTGGACGTTGCGCCAGTTCGCCGGGTTCGGCACTGCCGAGGAGACGAACGCGCGCTTCCGCTACCTGCTGGACCATGGTCAGACCGGCCTCTCGACCGCGTTCGACATGCCCTCTCTCATGGGCCATGACTCGGACCATCCGCGCTCCCTTGGAGAAGTGGGCCGTGAAGGTGTAGCCGTTGACACTCTGGATGACATGGAGACGCTCTTCCGTGGCATACCCATGGGCGAGGTTTCGACCTCCATGACGATTAACGCGCCGGCGGCAGTGATGCTTGCGTTCTATGTGGTAGCCGCCGAGCAACAGGGTGTGCCCCCGGAGCAGCTCGCCGGGACCATTCAGACGGACATCCTCAAGGAGTACATCGCCCAGAAGGAGTGGTGCTTCCCGATCGAGCCGGCGATGCGGCTGGTCACCGACATGATCGAGTACTGCTCGCGCCGGATGCCGAGGTGGCATCCAGTCTCGATCTCCGGCTATCACATCCGCGAGGCGGGCTCGACGGCGCAGCAGGAGCTTGCGTTCACCCTCAAGGACGGCTTCACCTATGTCGAGCAGGCGATCGAGCGCGGGCTCGACGTCGACGACTTCGCTCCGCGCCTGTCGTTCTTCTTCAACGCGCACATCGACTTCTTCGAGGAGATCGCCAAGTACCGCGCCGCGCGCCGCATCTGGGCGCGCGAGCTGCGCGACACCTACGGGGCGAAGAATGAGCGCTCGATGCTGATGCGCTTCCACACGCAGACGGCCGGCGTCTCGCTGACCGCGCAGCAGCCGCTCAACAACATCGTGCGCACAGCGATCGAGGCCCTGGCGGGCGTTCTCGGCGGCACGCAGTCGCTGCACACCAACTCATTCGACGAGGCGCTCGCACTCCCTACCGAGGAGGCGGTGCGGGTGGCGCTGCGGACGCAGCAGATCATCGCCCACGAGACCGGCGTTGTTAACACGGCGGATCCCCTCGGCGGCTCGTACTTCATCGAGGCGCTCACCGACAAGATGGAAGAGGCCGCCCACGAGTACTTCGCCAAGATCGACGAGCTCGGCGGGATGGTCAGGGCGATCGAGCAGAACTACCCGCAGCGCGAGATCGCCGACGCGTCCTTTCGCTACCAGTCCGAGGTCGAGGCCGGGCAGCGGATCATCGTCGGCGTCAACGGCTACCAGGTCGGCGACGAGCCCCCGCTCGAGATCCTCCGGATCGCGCCCGAGCTGGAACGCAAGCAGGTGGGACGCGTCCAGGCTGTGCGGGCGGCGCGTGAGACGAGCGGGGTGGAAGGCGCGTTGACAGCGCTTCGCGACGCCGCCGCAACCGATGCGAACCTGATGGACCCGCTGCTCGACTGCGCGCGGGCGCACTGCACCGAGGGCGAGATCATCGAGTCGCTCCAGACGGTGTTCGGCACCTACACGGAGACGCCGGTCTTCTGAGCATGCCGCCGAAGGTCGTACGGCTCGAGGACATCGAGGCCGTTCAGGGGCCGGGCACGCTCACCTGGCGGCCCGTGCGGCTCACGCTCGGCATCGAGGCGTTCGGGACGAATGCCTACACCGCCGACGAGGCCGGCGTGGACGTGGTCGAGCCGCACACGGAGAGCCCGGAGCTGGGGCACCAGGAGCTCTACTTCGTCGCGCGCGGACGAGCGCGCTTCATCCTCGACGGCGAGGAGCACGACGCGCCGGCCGGGACCTACGTGTTCGTGCCGGACACCTCCACGCACAGGCACGCGATCGCCGAGGAGCCGGGCACGACGGTGCTCAGCTTCGGTGGCCCGCCGGTCTTCAAGCCGTCGGCCTGGGAATGGACCTTCCGGGCCGCGAACCTGAAGAAGACGGACCCGCAGGCCGCCCGGGCGCTGCTCGAGCAAGGTCTCGAGGCCTGGCCTGAGAGCCCGAGCATCTTCTGGGAGCTCGGCTGCTGGGACGCAGTCCACGGTGGCAAGGAGGCGGCGATCGAGTGGCTGAGCAAGGCGCTCGAGCGTGAGCCGGCACTGCGCGAGTACCTGGAGACGGATGATGATTTGACCCCGCTGCGCGGCGAACCTGCCTTCCAGGCGCTCTCGAGCGGCTAAGTTCAACCGATGCGCAAGATCACTGCCTTGATCGCGGCCTGTGCCCTCGTCGCCGCGATCGCCGCCACCAGCGCCTTCGCCGCCACGAGTGTTACCTGGAAGGTGGGCACGAACAAGACCGTCCACATCAGGAAGGGCGGCACGGTCAAGTGGGTCTGGGGTGACCGCCAGCCCCACAACGTCAAGGGCCCCGGCTTCAGCTCGGCGCTCAAGACCAAGAAGGGCTTCACCTTCTCGCACCGCTTCAACAAGCGCGGGACCTTCAAGATCTCCTGCCAGGTCCACGCGAACATGCATACGACGGTCAAGGTCAACTGACCGCGCTCGAGCTCGGCATCGGCGTAGCCCGGCTCGGCGTCCGAGTCGGCGTTGAGGCGGCCAAGATCCCGCTGCGGATCCTCTCGGGGCTGCTCGGCCTCGACGAGGATCGCGGCGTGTACACCGCGCCGCCCGAGGCCGAGCCATTCGCACGTCGTGAGCCCGCTGCTCCGGCTTCGGATGCGGCCACGGCCACGGCCGCGCCGGAAGCCGAGCGTCCGTATCACCCGGCTTTTGAGGCGGAGGTGCGGGAGGAGCTGCCGCCCGAACCGGAACCGCACCTCGACGACGAGCCGGAGCTGGTCGCGGAGTTCGCCGAATCCGGTGCCGGCGAAGGTGCGCATGCCGAGCTGCATGTCGACGAGCCCTGGGAGGGCTACCGCTCGCTGACCGCTTCGGAGATCACGCGCCGAGTCGGCGACGCGGGCGCCGAAGAGCTGGCCGTCATCCACCTCTACGAGACGACCCATCGCAGCCGGCGCACCGTCCTCGCGGCCGTCGAGCGCCGTTCGCGGCAGCTGGCGGATGAGCCCGGGCGGCCGCGTCCGCAGGGCTAGCGCGCCGCATCCCGGATAGCATCCCCGCCCGCCGTGGAAGCCGCAACGAGGGGCAAGATCCGGGTCGTAGTCGCCAAGCCCGGCCTGGATGGACACGACCGCGGGGCGAAGATCATCGCCCGGGCGCTGCGCGATGCGGGGATGGAGGTCATCTACACGGGGCTCCACCAGACGCCCGAGCAGATCGCCGCGACCGTGATCCAGGAGGATGCCGACGCGGTCGGCTTGTCGATCCTGTCGGGCGCCCACATGACGCTGGTCCCGAAGGTGGCCGAGCTCCTCAAGGAGCAGGGCGCGGAGGACGTCGTGCTCGTCGTCGGCGGCACCATCCCGCACGACGACATCCCGCAGCTGAAGGAACTGGGCGTTGCCGAGGTCTTCACACCGGGGTCGCCGACCCAAGAGATCGTCGACTTCCTCCGCAGCAACGTGTCGGTCGATTGACTAGTCAGTCAATCCCGTAATATCCGCCGCCGCAGCACCGAAAAAGGAGACCACTTTGAAGATTTGCGTCCTGGTGAAAGAGGTCCCGGACGCCGCCGTCGAGAAGCGCATGGACCCCGGTACCAAGCGCCTCGACCGCAGCGGGGAAAAGAACTTGAACCCCTTCGACACCCACGCGATCGAGGCCGCGATGCAGATCAAGGAGGGCGGTTCGGTCGAGGTCGATGAGATCGTCGCGGTCACGATGGGCCCCGACAGCGCCTCCCGTGCACTGCACAAGGCCGTCTCCCTCGGCGCCGACCGCTCGGTGCACCTGGCCGATGACGCGCTCGCGGGCTCGGACGTCGCCGCCACCGGCTACGCCTTGGCGAAGGTGCTCGAGCAGGAGTCGCCCGACCTGGTCCTGCTGGGCCAGCAGTCAGACGACGGCGAGTGCTACACGATCGGCGCGATCGTCGCCGACCACCTGCGGATGCCGTCGCTCACGCAGGTCATCAAGATGGACGTCGAGGGCGGCAACCTCGTCTGCGAGCGCCAGGCCGAGTACGGCTACGACACGGTCGAGGTCGAAATGCCCGCGGTCATCTCGGTGGGTGATGCCATCAACGAGCCGCGCTACCCGTCGCTCAAGGCGATCATGGGCGCCAAGAAGAAGCAGCTCGACATCAAGTCGACGGGCGATGTCGGCATCGAGGGCGACCGGGTCGGCGAGTCCGGCTCCAAGACCGAGGTCCTCGGCATCAACCCGCCGCCGGAGAAGGCAGCCGGCCAGATCATCGAGGACGAGGACACAGACGAGACGGTCCAGCAGATCGTGACCTGGCTCGAGGAAAGGAAGCTTCTCGGATGAGCGGGATCCTCACCTACGTACTCCACTACGAGGGCGAGTTCAACAAGAACTCCCTCGGCGCCGTCTCCGAGGCGGCCAAGCGCGCAGCCGACATCGGTGCCGAGGCGCACGCTGTCGTCGTCGGGGAGAACGTCTCCGACGACCTCGCGAAGTCGCTCGGCAAGTATGGCGCCACCAAGGTCTGGCGCGCCAATGGGCCCGAGGGCCTCGCGCAACCGGTCGTCGACGTCATGGCGAAGCTGGTCGAGGACAACGCCTACGACTACGTCCTCTTCGGCGGCGGCCTGCTCGGCTTCGAGATCGGCGCCGGCGTCGCCGCGCGGCTCGGCGGCGGCGTGACGATGGAGGTCACCGAGGTACACGCGAAGGACGGCAAGCTGGTCGCCCAGCGGCCGATCCTGCAGGACTCCGCGGTCGTCGAGGTTGGTTACAGGGAGGGCGGCCCGGCCGTGATCATCGGCCGCCTGAACGCCTTCGAGATCACCGAGAGCGGCTCGGGCGACGCCGAGGTCGCCGACCTGGACGTCGAGCTCTCGCCCTGGTCGACCAAGGCCAAGATGCGCACGCGCGGTGAGCAGCGCGGCGCCGACGTGAACATCGAGGACGCCGACCTGCTCGTGGGCGGTGGCCGCGGCCTGGGCAAGGCCGAGGGCTTCCAGGAGCTCGCCGAGCCTCTGGCGAACGCGCTGGGCGGCGCGGTGGCGGCCACGCGTGCCGTCGTCGACGCCGGCTGGTACCCGTACGCGGCGCAGATCGGCCAGACCGGCAAGACGGTCGCGCCGAAGCTCTACCTCGCGCTCGGCATCTCGGGCGCGATCCAGCACAAGGTCGGCATGCAGAGCTCCGAGAACATCGTCGCGATCAACAAGGACCAGAACGCGCCGATCTTCGAGTTCGCCGATCTGGGCGTCGTGGGCGACCTGCACAAGATCGTCCCGAAGCTGACCGACGCGATCAAGGCGAAGAAGGGCGCGTAGGAGGCACGATGGCCAGCGGCATCGCCCCGATCGAGTTTCCGCCACCCGTCCAGTCCGAGAGGGAGTTCATCGGCGGCTTCGAGGACGCCGAGGACGAGCGCATCGAGGTAGGGGTCGCCATCGTCGGTGGCGGCCCTGCGGGCCTCGCGTGCGCCAACCGTCTGATGCAGCTGCTCGCCGAGGACGAGCGGCTGCTCGAGCAGCTCGGCGAGGTGCCGGTGGCGCTGATCGAGAAGGGGCGTACGCCCGGGTCGCACCTGATGAGCGGGGCCATGATGCACCCGTCGGCCATGAAGCGGCTGTTCCCGGACCTGGCGGAGTCGGAGTGGCCGACGTTCGGGACGGTGCCGAAGGACCGCGTCTACTTCATGACGCGCAAGCGGGCGATCCCGCTGGTTCCGACGCCGCCGCCGTTCCGCAACCACGGCAACCACGTCACGTCGATTGCGCAGCTGGGCCGCTTCCTCGGTCAGCAGGCGGAGGACGCGGGCGTGTACATCCTCCCGGAGACGTCGGCATACAAGCTGATCGTCGACGGCGGCCGGGTGCTTGGCGTCCGGACCGGTGACAAGGGCCTTGGCCCGGATGGCAAACCCCTTTCCAATTTCGAGCCAGGCTCGGATGTGCAGGCGCGTGTCACCGTGCTTGCCGAGGGCACGCAAGGCCATCTGACGGGCGCCGCGATCAGGCACTTCGGCCTCGGCTCGGGTGAACCGCAGCAGTGGGAGCTCGGGGTCAAGGAGGTCTGGGAGGTCCAGAAGCCGCTCGACCGCGTGATCCACTCGATGGGCTGGCCGCTGCGCCTGCGGGCAAAGTACCGCGAGTTCGGCGGCTCGTTTGTCTACCCGATGGGCGACGACAAGGTCGCGCTCGGGTTCGTCGCCGGGCTCGACTACCGCGACGCGACTTTCTCGGTGCACGACGTGCTGCAGGAGTTCAAGACCCACCCGATGATCAAGGACATCCTCGAGGGTGGGAAGCGGATCGCCTGGGGCGCAAAGACGCTGCCGTCAGGCGGCTACTGGGCGATGCCAACGTCGCTGTCGGTGCCCGGCATGGTCATGGCGGGCGACGGCGCAGGCATGGTGAACGTGCCGAAGCTGAAGGGCGTCCACCTGGCGATGCACGCGGGCATGTACGCGGCGGAGACGATCTACGACGCCGTGAAGAACGGCAGCACTGACGATCTGTCGGCCTACGACGATGCCGTCCGCGGCTCCGACATCGAGAAGGACATCTATCGGTCGCGCAACATGCGCCAGGTCTTCGCGCGCGGCTTCTTCATGGGCGGCGCGCTGGCGAACGCGGCCGAGATCTCCGGCGGGAAGCTGCCGCCCGGCCGCGTGCACACGCACGATGACGCCGGCGTCGAGGTCTTCGTCGGCAAGCGCAACAAGCGCTACCCGAAGCCCGACGGGAAGATGTACTTCGACAAGCTGTCGTCGGTGTTCGCTACCGGCAACGCCTCGCGCGACGACGCTCCGAGCCACATCCGGATCCAGAAGAACGTGCCGCTGGCGGTCGCGCTCATGTGGGAGAACATGTGCCCGGCCCAGGTCTACGAGCTCCCGGACGAGGTCAAGGAGCGGATGGACGCGAACGGCGGAGTACGCGACGACACACCGGTCGAGGTGCACGTGAACGCGTCGAACTGCATCCAGTGCGGGGCCATCACCGCGAAGGGCGGGCGTCTGACGCCGCCCGAAGGTGGCGAAGGCCCGAATTATCAGATCACGTAGTCGCGGAGCGCCGTTCCGTCGGGAGCGGCGTTCAGATTGGGCGTATGCGCATGCGCTATCCGGCCCGCGTGCTCAACCAAGCCCGCATGCAGGTGCGCGCCGTCGCGCGCGCGCAGGGGATGCACCACTCTCGGCTGCGCGATCGCATTGCGGCGATCCTGTTCGCCACGATCGGCATCGACCTGATCTCCGCCGCGCTCGCGTACATGTTCGAGCGCCATCAGAAGGGCACGCAGATCCACACGTTCGGCGATGCCATCTTCTGGACGTCGACGCAGCTTCTGACGGTTTCGTCACAGCTGCCGAACCCGATCTCGACGGCAGCGCGGATCCTCGACGTGTTCATGGAGGCTTGGGCGGTGACGGTCGTTGCGAGCCTTGCGGCTGCGGTCGGCGCGTTCTTCGTGCATGTCGCCGCAGAGCCGGCGCGTAATCACTCGGACTCGCTCGGGTAGAAACCCCGGCAATGCGCCACCCGGTCAGACGCGCCGTCGTTGTCGGCGCCGGCTCCTTTGGCACCGCCATCGCGGTCTTGCTCGAGCGTGCCGGCGTTCGCACCACGCTGCTTGCACGCACTGAGCAGCAGGCGCGTGAGCTGGACAGCACGCGCAGAAACGAGCGCTATCTGGATACCGTCGAGCTGCCGGGCGGCCTGCGGATCCGCGCGCTGCACCCTGAGGACGGGCAGTTCCGGCGGGCGGATGCGATCTTTCTCGCAGTGCCGTCGGGCGCTCTGGCCGACGTGGCCGATGCACTGTCGAGGCAGGAGCTTGCCGCCCATGCCGGCATCGTGTCCTGCTCGAAGGGCCTGATCCCACCGAATGGCCACGCGCCGACGGCCTACCTGGAACGGCTGTTCTCGCCGGGCCGCGTGGCATGCCTCGGCGGCCCCGCGCACGCGCGTGAGATGGTCGAGTCGGGCGCGGGCCTGGTCTGCGCGTCCCACTCGGAGGGGCTTGCGCACCGGGTGGCGGACGTCTTCCAGCAGGCGGGCACCGTTTGCGAGGTGTCGAACGACCCGGTGGGCGTGGAGCTGGCCGGCGCGGCCAAGAACGCGGCAGCACTGGCCGCGGGCGCGACGATCGTGCAGGGCTTCAACGCTGCGGGGATGGCGGCGGGCGACGTGTTCGCCGAGGTGCTCGTGCTGGCGACCGTGCAGGGCGCGCGCGCCGACACGTTTGTCGGCCGGGCGGGCATCGGCGACCTGATGGCCACCGCGCTGGCGCCCTCGAGCCGCAACCGCGCGGCGGGTGAGCTGCTGGCCCAGGGCGTGCCCGCCGCCCAGGTGCCGGAGCGGCTGGGGCAGGTCTCGGAGGCGCTGGAGACGGTGTCGCTCCTGGCGCGCGCGTGCGAGAACGCGCAGGTCGACGCGCCGGTCATCTCGGCGCTGTCGCGGCTGATCGACGGCAGTCTCCCGCTCGAGGACTGGGTCGCCTTGGTACGCACAAAGCAGCCCGAGCCGGCGCGCTTCGAGGGTGGGCTGTGGCGGCGCGTCGCGGCATGGTTCCGGCGGGTCCGAGCCCGCCGGCGGACTAGGCGCCCTCAGCTATCCTCAACTACGGAATGAAGGCCGAGATCCACCCCGAGTACGTAGAGGCTCACGTGCGCTGCACGTGCGGGAACGAGTTCACGACTCGCTCCACGCAGGCAGAGATCCACGTTGAGATCTGCTCCAACTGCCACCCGTTCTACACGGGCAAGCAGAAGCTGGTGGACACCGGCGGTCGCGTCGAGCGCTTCCGCCGCCGCCAGGCGCGCCGCGCCGCCGCTTCGCGCTCCTGACTGACGCCTAGCTAACGCAACTCGCGTTTCTGCCGGTTGTTGGTGCAGTGATGCTGCGCCTCGCCGCACTCGTCACCCTGTTTGCCACCGTCCCGGCAGCGAGCTTCGCCGCGCCTCGCAGCGGCGGGTTCGCCGGGCAGCCGACCGTGGCCAAGCTCGTAGCGTGCGACGTCACGTCGAGCAATCGCGCCGCCACCTTCTACGGGCGCATGACGACGGTGCCCGGCACGGCGAAGATGCAGATGCGCTTTCAGTTGATGGAGCGCCTGGGCCACGACCCGTTCACCAAGCTCGACGTGCCTGCGCTGCGGCAGTGGCGCACCTCACAGGCCGGCGTACAGCGCTTCGGCTGGAAGCAGACGGTCGACGCGTTGCGGGTCGGCGGCGCCTACAAGGCGCGCATTCAGTACCGCTGGCTCACGGCGGCCGGCACGGTGATCGAGAGCCTGTCGCGCGATACACGCGTCTGCCGCGGACCACTGCCGAACCTTGCCGTCAGCGATCTCACCGTCAAGCCCGGCCCCACCGCCGACACCCGCAGCTACCGCGTGAGCGTCCAGAACACCGGCAAGCTCGCTGCGGACGGTGTGGACGTCTCGTTGAGCGTCGACAACGCAGTGCTCGACACGATCACGATCAACCATCTCGGTGCCGGCGAGTCCCGTGCGGTCAGCTTCACGGGCCCCGTCTGCCGCAACGCCGTCCGCGTGACGGCCGATCCCGACAACTCGATCGGCGAATCGCTCGAGAACGACAATTCTCAGCTGTTCTCCTGTTCCTGATACCGGTCTTCCCGGCTAGCCTTCAACGGAATGACCACGGAGGCGCCCCCGCGGGCCAATCTCGAGGCTGTGAAGGACGCACCGGTCGGTGGACAGGCGGTTCTCGAGGGCGTGATGATGCGCGGCGTCTCCACCTGGGCGGTCGCCGTGCGCAAGCCCGCAGGCGACCAGGAGCCGGGCGAGATCCCGACGGGCGCGATCGATGTCACGTCGTTCCCGCTCGTCTCGGTTATCAAGAAGCACCGGCTGCTCCGGCTCCCGGTCGTGCGCGGCGTGGTTGCGCTCGGCGAGTCGCTGTCGATCGGCTTCAAGGCCCTCGGCATCTCGGCGAACGCGCAGATGCCCGAGGAGGAGGGCGAGATCGGCAAGGGCACCTGGACCGGCACGGTCGTGTTCGCGGTGGTTTTCGCCGTCGGCCTCTTCTTCCTGCTGCCGGCGTTCCTGGCGAAGCTCGTCGGCCACACGCACAACGGTTTCACCTTCGTGGTCGTCGAGAAGCTCATTCGCATCGGGATCTTCCTCGGCTACCTCTGGTTGATCGCACAGATGAAGGATCTGCAGCGCGTCTTCCAGTACCACGGCGCCGAGCACAAGACGATCTCCACCTACGAGGCGGGCCTCGAGCTCACGCCCGAGAACGCGAAACGGTTCTCGCGTCTGCACCCGCGCTGCGGGACCAGCTTCCTGTTGATCGTCATGATCGTCGCGATCTTCGTGTTCGCGCCCTTCGGGCGGCCGGACTGGTGGGTGCTGATCATCACGCGCATCCTGGGCATCCCGCTCGTCGCCGGCTTGGCGTTCGAGCTGATCAAGCTCTTCGGCAAGCACCGGACGAAGCGCTGGGCGCGCATCATGATGTGGCCCGGCATGCAGCTGCAGAAGCTGACGACGCGTGAGCCGGACCTGACCCAGCTCGCAGTGGCGATCGCCGCGCTCCAGGCGGTGCTTGCGGTCGAGAATCCGAAGGCCGCGTCCGACGAGGACAAGATCGGCATGGAGGTCGTCGCTTGATCGATGACCTCGTTGCGCAGATAGAGCGCCGCTTCTACGAGCTGCAGGGGCAGATGGTCGACCCAGCGGTGATAAACGACCGCGAGCGCTATGCCGCAGTCGGCCGTGAGTACCGCAAGATCGAGAAGGCGCACGATCTGGCCATCGAGTACCGGCATGCCGCGGACGACGCGGCCGGTGCCCGCGAGTTGCTGTCGGAAGACGGTGACGATCCCGAGCTGCGCGAGCTGTTGCAGCGCTCGGAGCAGCGCCTCGACGAGCTCCAGGAGGAGATCCGCCTGGCGATGGTCGAGACCGACCCGGCCGACGAGCGCGACGTGATCGTCGAGATCCGCCCGGGCACGGGCGGCGACGAGGCCGGGCTGTTCGCGGGCGACCTGTTCCGCATGCTCTCGCGGTACGCCGAGCGCCGCGGCTTCAAGGTCGAGGAGCTGGCGGTAGGAGACGGCGACTTCACCTTCGCTATCAAGGGCGACGGGGCGTACTCGGTCTTCAAGTACGAGGGCGGCACCCACCGCGTGCAGCGCGTGCCGGAGACGGAGTCGCAGGGGCGCATCCACACCTCCACCGCGACGGTGGCGGTGCTGCCGGAGGCCGAGGAGGTCGATGTGCAGGTCGACCCCAGCGATCTCGAGATCGACGTTTATCGCTCGTCCGGCCCGGGTGGGCAGTCCGTGAACACGACCGACTCGGCGGTGCGCATCCTGCACAAGCCGACCGGGATCAAGGTCGAGATGCAGGACGAGAAATCGCAGCTGCAGAACCGCGAGAAGGCGATGCGCGTGCTCCGTGCGCGGCTTCTGGAGAAGGCGCGCCAGGAGCAGGAGGCGGAGCTGGCCGCCGAGAGGCGCTCCCAGGTGGGCAGCGGCGAGCGCGCCGAGAAGATCCGCACCTACAACTTTCCCCAGGACCGCGTGACCGACCACCGCGTGAAGGTCACGAAGAACGGCCTGCCCACGATCCTCGCCGGCGAGCTCGACGAGTTCACCTCCGCGCTGGAGGCCGACGAGCGGCGGCGCCGACTCGAAGCGGCGTCCGCGGGCGCGACCTGAACGTCCGCGACGCGATGGGCGCCGCGGTCGACGCCCTCACGGCCGCGGGCTGCCAGACGCCGCGCCTCGATGCGGAGCTTCTGATCGCGGGCGCGCTGGGTGTGCCACGCGCGTCCGTGATCGCCGATCCGGCGATGGCCGTGCCGGGCAGCGCCGCGCGCGTGATCGGCGAGCGCATCCGCCGCCGCGTGATGCGCGAGCCGGTGGCGTACATCCTGGGTCGCCAGGCATTCCGGCACATCGAGCTGGCGGTCGACCCGCGCGTGTTGATCCCACGGCCCGAGACCGAGCTGCTCGTGGAGTGTGCGGTCAAGATGGACGAGGGGGCCTGCGTGCACGACCTTGGCACCGGGTCAGGGGCCGTTGCGCTTGCGATTGCTTCCGAGCGGCCGGATATGCGCGTCACGGCATCGGATGCATCGGCCGCTGCGATTGATGTCGCGGTCGCGAACGGCTCTCGACTGGGGCTGCGGGTCGAGTTCGCGGTGGCCTCCGATTGGCCGGGTCGCGTCGCGGAGAGCCACTCTCGTCACCTCGACGGCAATAGTTGCCGTCCAGGTGGAGAGAGTGGGTTTTCGCCCGACCTTGTCGTCGCGAACCTGCCTTATGTCCGCGAGGACGAGTGGGCCATGCTTCAGCCGGAGATCCGGCTCTACGAGCCGCGCTCCGCGCTCGTGTCTGGTGTGGACGGACTCGATGCGGTTCGCCAGCTCATCCGAACCGCCCCGGCTGGGACCCAGCTAGCGCTCGAGCACGCACCCGCCCAGGCGGCCGAGGTGCGCTCGCTGCTGGTCGGCGGGGAGACATTGAGAGACCTGGCGGGGAGGGAGCGCGTCACGTTAGGGTCCGTTCCGTGACCGAGGCTCAGGTAGCGGAGTTCGAGGAGGTCATCGCGGGAGGTGGGATCGCCGTCTTCCCGACTGACACGGTCTATGGGCTTGGCACGCATCCGGACTCGGTCGAGGGCGTCCACCGTCTCTACTGGATCAAGGGCCGCTCGCCGGACCGCCCGGCGGCGGTCCTGTTCTTCGACCTCGAGCGCGCGCTCGCCGATCTGCCGGAGATCGGCCCGAAGACGCGGGGCGCGATCGAGCGGCTTCTGCCCGGCCCAGTCGCGGTCCTGGTTCCGAACCCAGGAACCCGCTTCCCGCTGGCTTGCGGAGCCGAGCCGAGCCGGCTGGGGCTGCGCGTGCCGAAGCTCGACGACAAGCTGGCCAGGCTGGCGGACGTGAAGCTGCCGATCCTTCAGTCGAGCGCCAACCCCACCGGCAACGCCGATCCGCGCAGCCTCGAGGAGATCGATCCGCGCATTCGCCGCGGCGTCGACGTCGAGCTCGACGCGGGCGTGCTGCCCGGGACGCCCTCGACGGTGATCGACCTGTTTGCCTACGAGCAGAGCGGCACCTTCGAAGTCCTGCGCGAAGGCGCGCTCTCGGTCGAAGCCGTAGGCGCCCAGCTCTGAGGCGGTCGGAGCCGAGGCCGGTGGTACCGTGCCCGCCATGAGCGCCGCCGACCTGCCCGCCGACTTCTTCAGCCGCCACGTGGCGGACGTAGACCCCGAGATCGCCGATCTGCTCGAGAGTGAGCTCCGCCGCCAGGAGACGACTCTCGAGATGATCGCGTCCGAGAACTTCGTCCCGCAGTCGGTGCTCGACTGCCAGGGCTCGGTCCTGACGAACAAGTACGCCGAGGGCTATCCCGGCAAGCGCTACTACGGCGGCTGCGAGTACGTCGACGTCGTCGAGCAGCTTGCGATCGACCGGGCGAAGGAGGTGTTCGGCGCGGAGCACGCCAACGTGCAGCCGCACGCGGGTGCGCAGACGAACGCCGCCGTCTACCACGCCTTCCTGCAGCCGGGCGACACGATCATGGGCATGAAGCTCGACCAGGGCGGCCACCTGTCTCACGGGATGAAGCTGAACGTGTCGGGGCGGCTCTACAACGTCGTGGCCTACGGCGTCGATCCCGAGACCTCGCGGATCAACATGGACGAAGTCGCCCGCGTGGCCGAGGAGTTCCGGCCGAAGATCATCATCGCGGGCTGGTCGGCCTATCCGCGTCAGCTCGACTTCGCGGCGTTCCGCGAGGTCGCCGACGCAGTCGGGGCACTCCTGCTGGTCGACATGGCGCACTTCGCCGGGCTCGTGGCGGCCGACGAGCACCCGAACCCGATCCCGTACGCGGACGTCACGACCACGACCGTCCACAAGACGCTCGGCGGCGCGCGGGGCGGAATGATCCTGTGCCGCGAGGAGTACCAGAAGAAGATCGACTCGGCGGTCTTCCCGGGGCAGCAGGGCGGCCCGCTGATGCACGTGATCGCGGGTAAGGCCGTGGCCCTGAAGATTGCGCAGACCGAGCCGTTCCGTGAGCGCCAGCAGCGCACGCGTGCGGGCGCGGCGGTGCTGGCCGAGGAGCTGCTGGCGGCCGGCGTGAACGTGCTGAGCGGCGGCACCGACGTGCATCTGGTTCTGGTCGACCTGCGCGAGTCCGAACTCGATGGCAAGCAGGCCGAGGACCGCCTGCATGACATCGGCATCACCGTCAACCGCAACGCCGTGCCGAACGACCCGCGGCCGCCGGCGGTCTCGTCCGGCCTTCGGATCGGCACACCGGCCCTGGCCACGCGCGGATTGCAGGTGGACGACTTCCGCGAGATCGGCAGGATCATCGGCGAGGCGCTTACGCAGGAGTGGAGCGACGCGCGCAAGTCGGATCTGTCGGAGCGCGCCCGTGGGTTCGCCGAGCGCTACCCGCTTTACCCGAATCTGGCCGGCACGTATGCCGGTCGCGCCACCGCCGCGGTCTGAGCCTCTTCGAGTTAGAGGGCGTCTCGTATGCGCGAGCAGGCACGCGCGTGCTGCACGACGTGACGATGAGGATCGAGCCCGGCGCCACCGCGTTGCTGGGGCCGTCCGGGTCGGGCAAGTCGACAATCCTGCGCCTGCTCAACCGGTTGGCCGATCCCGACGAGGGCTTCGTGCGCATGCACGGAAAGGACGTGCGCGATGAGGACGTGCTCGAGCTGCGCCGGCGCGCGATGCTCGTGCCGCAGCTGCCGGCGCCGCTGCCGGGCACGGTTGCGGACAACGTCGGCTACGGCCCGTCGCTGATCGGGCGGACGGTCGAGGTGGAGCCGCTGCTGGAGCGGGCCGGGCTCGACGCGTCGTACGCGCCGCGCCAGACGGCGCAGCTCTCGGTCGGCGAGCAGCAGCGCGTGATGCTTGCGCGCGCGCTGGCGCTCGAGCCGGAGGTCCTGCTCTTGGACGAGCCGACATCCGCTCTGGACGAATCGGCACGCGACGAGATCGAGCGGACGCTGTCGGAGCTGCGTGAGCGCGTTTCGATCGTGCTCGTGACGCACGATCGTGCGCAGGCCGAGCGGCTGACGACGCGCACGGTCCGGATCGAGGCGGGAGCTGTGGCGGCGTGACCGGCACGCACATCTCGCTCGGCCAAGTCGCGGGAACGCTGGTGCTGATCGCCGTGGCGATCGGCGTCTCGTTCTGGCGCAGGGCCGACCTCGAGGAGGACATCGCGATTGCGGTGGTCCGATCGTTCGTGCAGCTGACCATCGTCGGCTACGTGATCAAAGGGATCTTCGACTCGGACAGTCTCTGGCTCGTCGTCGCGCTGCTCTCGTTCATGGTGCTGTTCGGTGCGTGGACCGCCCGCGGCCGCGCGAAGGCGGTGCCGCACGCATTCGTGCCGCTGCTCATCGCGCTCGCCACTGCCGCGGCGGTCACGCTCGGCATCGTGCTGCTCCTCAACGTCTTCGAGCCGAAGCCGCGGTTCATGGTTCCGGTCGGGGGCATGGTCATCGGCAACGCGATGACCTCGGCCTCGGTCGCCCTGAACCGCTTGGCCGACGAGATCCGCGACAAGTCCGGCCTGATCGAGGCGACGCTCGCGCTTGGCGCCACCGCTCGCCAGGCGACGACGACGCTGGTGGCGCGCAGCCTGCGCTCCGGCCTCATCCCGCTCATCGACCAGACCAAGACCACCGGCGTGGTGTTCTTCCCCGGCACGATGGTGGGCGCGCTGCTGGGTGGGGCGTCTCCTCTCAACGCCGTACGGCTGCAGTTGATCCTGCTCTGGACGCTGATGGGTGCTGCGGCCCTGTCGTCGCTGATCGCGACTGGGCTGGCTCAAAGCCGCTTCTTCACGCCTGCGCAGCAGTTGATCGACCCGCCTCCGCCGTAAGCTCAGCGGCGGCGGCGATCCTCGAGTTGCAGCAGCGGCTCGGGGACGACCTGCAGCGTTGTGTGATCCAGGCCGAAGCGCTCGTGCAGCACCGCTTCAAGCCGCTCGCGCACCTCCTCCGGCGACTCGTTCGGGTCGCTGCGGATGTGCGCGGCGAGTGCCGGGAAGCCGGATGTGACCGTCCACACGTGCAGGTCGTGCACCTCGCGGACGCCCGGCACTCCGCACATCGCCTGGCCCAGTTCCTGCACGTCGATGCCTTCGGGGGCCGACTCCATCAGCACGTTGA
The DNA here is from genome assembly GCA_036269895.1 of Thermoleophilaceae bacterium. Classification (GTDB taxonomy): domain Bacteria; phylum Actinomycetota; class Thermoleophilia; order Solirubrobacterales; family Thermoleophilaceae; genus DATBDN01. The sequence continues at coordinate 39,468 of DATBDN010000219.1, read as the reverse complement.
ACGGCTCACGCAGCAGCCGCCATGACCCCAAGAGGATCAGGACGCCGATCGCGATCGACACAAGCGGGTCGGCCTGATCCCAGCCAGTGGTGATGACGACCAGGCCGGCCACGATCACCCCGAGCGACCCGAGCGCGTCGGCCGCGCTGTGCCTCAACACGCCCTCGAGGTTCAGGTTCGAGCGGTCTCCCTTCATCAGCACCCATGCCGCCACTGCGTTGCCGGCAAGGCCGAGGGCGCCCACTATCAGCACGCCTGCGCCGTGGACCTGCGGCGGGTTCGACAGCCGCGCGACTGCCTCTACGAAGACGAGAACGGACACGACGACCAGGAGCAGGCCGTTCGCCAGAGCCGCAAGGATCTCCGTCCTGCGGAAGCCGAACGTGCGCTGCGGGCTCGGCGGCCGCGCGGCCAGCCAAGCTGCGAACAGCGCCAGGCCAATCGCCCCGACGTCGGCGAGCACGTGGCCGGCGTCGGCGAGCAGCGCCAGCGAGTCGAACACCACACCGCCGACGACGCCGGCGGCGAGCAACAGCAGGTTGATGCCGAGCACGATCCGCATGCGCCGGGCGTCGCCGGTGCGGTGGTGGTGATGGTGGTGATGCGCGCTCATGCGTAGCGCTCGTGCCAAAGGGAGAAGGCCATCAGGCCCCAGATCTGGCGGCTCAGATCTTCGCGGCCGGCGACATGGCGGTCGAGAACTGCGGTGACCACGTCGGGATCGAACCATCCCTGCTCGCGTACGCGCGCCGGTGCCAGCACCTCGCGCGCGAACGGCTCCAGCTCGCCGCGCAGCCAGGCAGCCGCCGGGATCGAGAAGCCCTGCTTGCGTCCGTGGGTCACCTCGCGCGGCAGCAACGGCTCGACAGCCTTCCGCAGCAGGCGCTTCTTGTCGAAGCCGCGCACCTTCTGCGAAGTGGGCAGCGCGAGCGCGAGGTCGGACACGGCTGTGTCGAGAAACGGCACGCGCGCCTCCAGCGAGTGCGCCATCGACGCGCGGTCGGTCTTCACGAGCAGGTCGCTCGGCAGATAAACGTTCAGGTCGACCTCCTGCAGGCGAGCGAGCTCCGGCGCACCGGCCGTTGCCGCATAGTGCTCGCGGTACGCCGCCAACGGAGAGGAGTGAGACCCGTCCAGGCGGGGGACGAGCGCTCGGCGGGTCTGCTCGTCGAAGATCTCCTTCCAGCCGTGGTGGCGCTCGAGCGGCGGCAACGTGGCTGCACGCGCAAAGCGCTTCGCCTTGTAGTCGAGCGACGCCGCGCGGTTCGACCGGCTGGGCAGACGCTCGATCAGCGGCCGCGCCAGCGCCGCCAGGCGCCCGACGCGCGGCGCCAGCAGGTCCGCGACGTAGGTGTAGTAGCCGCCGAACAGCTCGTCGCCGCCCTCGCCGGACATCGCGACCTTCACGTGCGAGGCGGCGAGCTCGGAGACGAGCCAGGTGGGCAGCGCCGACGAGTCGGCGAACGGCTCGTCGAATGCCTCCGCCAGCATCGGAAGCAGCTCGACGGCATTGGGGCGGACGACCAGTTCGTGGTGATCGGTGCCGTAGCGCTCCGCCACCAGCCGCGCACGTGCCGTCTCGTCGAAGCCATGTTCCTCGAAGCCGATCGTGAACGTGCGGATGCGGTCGCCGCTCTCGCTGGCCGCCAGCGCCGCCAGCGCCGCCGAATCGACCCCACCGGAGAGCATCACGCCCACAGGCACGTCGGAGACCAGGTGCGCGCGCACCGAGTCGCGCAGCGCCGCGAGCACGTCGCCAGGTTGCGCGGGCCGCGGCGCGGTCGCCGGCAGCTCGCGTGCAAAGCGCTCGATCGTCACGTCGTCCGAGCCCTCCTGCCAGACGAGGTAGTGGCCGGGCGGCAGCTTGCGCGCGCTCTTGTAGATCGTCAGCGGCGCGGGGATCGAGTTGAACGCCAGGAACGCCTCGACCGCCTCGGGGTCGATCTCGCGCGAGAAGCCGGGCGCCGGCAGCAGGCACTTGAGCTCCGACCCGAATGCGAGCCCGCCGGGGAGACGCGCCCAGTGCAGCGGCTTGATGCCGAAGCGGTCGCGTGCGAGTAGGAGCCGGCGCTCGCGCGCATCCCAGATCGCGATCGCGAACATCCCGCGCAGCCGCTCGGCGAAGCTCGGTCCGTGCTGCTCGTAGAGGTGCACGAGCACCTCGGTGTCGGAGTGGTCGGTGCGCATGCGGTGGCCTTGCGCCTCGAGTTCCGCGCGCAGCGGCGCGTGGTTGTAGATCTCGCCGTTCTGCACCACGTGGACGGAACGGTCCTCGTTGGCGATCGGCTGGTCGCCGGTCTCCAGATCGATGATCGACAAGCGCCGCGCGGCCAGGCCGACGGGCCCGTTCACGACCGCTCCGGCGCTGTCCGGGCCGCGGTGGCGCAGCGTGGCGTTCATCGCCTCGAGCGCGTCGCGATCGGGGCCGCCGTCGGTGGCGACCAGGCCACAGATGCCGCACATCGCTAGGCGGAGCGACGGCCGGCGACGAGTCCGACGCTGTCGACGAACACCCGCTTGATCACGCGCATCGTCGTGCGGAAGCAGATGCGCAGGTAGAGGGACACCGAGCGGTCGGCGATGTACTCGAGGTCATGGGCCAGCTTCTCGGCCCATGTCTCCTCCCGGCCCATGCGCACCTGCGCGAAGCCGGTCAGTCCGGGGCGCAGCACGAGGCGCTGCCAGTACGCGGGGATCTGCTCGCAGAGACGCTCGAAGAAGACCGGCCGTATCGGCCGCGGGCCGACGATGCTCATGTCGCCCTTCAGCACGTTGAACAGCTGCGGCAGCTCGTCCAGCTGCGTTACGCGCATTACCCGCCCGAGGCGCGTCTCCTCCTCGCGCGTCTTCACGGACAACTCAGGGCCGTAGAACGGGCTCAGGCGCGATTCGGCATCGGGCGTCAGCGTGCGGAACTTGTACATCTGGTAGATGCGCCCGGCTTGCCCGACACGCGCCCCGCGATACAGGACAGGGCGCCCGGAAGTGACCCGGATGGCGATCGTGAAGACCAGCAGGAGGGGGGAGGTGACGAGCAACACCGCGCCTGCGATCAGCAGGTCCGCCGCCCGTAGGACACGGTCCACCGGGCGCGGCTCATAGGCATGCGCGATCGCGGCGTAACGCTCGGCAAGCGATTCGCCTTCTGGGCGACCAGCGGCCGCGGCGGCTGCGGGAAGGCCCGAGACGTCCGTCACCTCGGAGGCCATGATCAGTGGACGCTAGCGGCAGCGCAGGCCGTCGCTGTAACAAAAGCGCTCTGATCCCATTTGTTACGACCGCGGGGTGGCGAGGATGAGGTCGACGAGAAGCTGCGGATCGCGCTTCGTACGCGTACCTTCGGACGGTCGCTTGTTCAGATCCAGGGCCCGCGGATCCGTCAACGGCCGTAGCCGCCCCTGGCGGATCAGCGCCTCGTCGACCCCGCCCAAGCGGCCTCCGTAGGTGGTGTACACCGGTGTTCCGAGCGCCACGGCCTCGCGGTTCATCGTGCCCCCGGCCGAGACGACCAGGTCCGAGAAGGCGATCAGGCTCTGCGCGTCGACCGCATGATCTGGCACAACCAGCGATGGAAGCTCGAGCGACCGGACATACTCCTTCTGGGCGGTCGTGCGCGGGAGCACGACCGCTTGCACTCCCTCGTGTGTGCCGAGGTGGCGCACGACCTGTGGGAACAGCGGGTTCGACTTGCGGTGATACAGCGAGACGTCCGGGGGCGGTCGCAGCACCACCAGGACCTTCGCGGTGTCGATTCCCAGCTGCTCGAGCACGGCCGGGTTCGCCTCGAAGTCCGCCAGGTAGTACTCCTCCTTGAGCCCCGGGTACTGCGCGAGCTTGTTGTCGTCCACGCCGTAGCGGCGCAGGCGCTCCGGTGGGATCGAGTCGGGCGTCATCACGCGCCTCGACAGGCGGCAGCCGACGTTGTGCTGGTAGGTGGCGAACTCGTAGTCGAACATGTCGACCGCCGGGATCCCGAGGCGGCGCGCGGCGATCGGCAGGTCGTTCGAGCCGTGACAGGCCGCCAGGTCGAACTGCCTCCCCTTCGCGAACCTGCGCATCTGACGCGCGCGTGTAAAGAGGGCGGCGACCTTGCGCGTCCGGCTCTCGCCGCCGTGGCGCCCGAAGGACGTGTGCTCGATGCCCAGCATGTCGAGCAACTCGAGCGTCTGCGCGTAGTCGCGCGCCGTCACTTCGACCTCATGCCCCTGCTCGCGCAGCCTGCTGATGATCGGCCGGAACACCAGCGGGTGGGCGGGTGCGGTCATGTCGATCCAAATCCGCATCGGTGGGCCAGGGTACGCTGCGGTCCCGATGAGCCACATCGACGCCCTATGGGGCTTCCTGGTGGCGGCCGTCATCGCGTTCGCAATGGCTCCACTGGCGGCCCGGCTCGCTCGGAGCATCGGGGCGATCGACATGCCCCGCGAGCGCGGCCTCAACGATCAACCCACCCCGAGCCTCGGCGGGCTGGCCATCCTGGCCGGAGTGGCAGTCGCCGGGATCCTGTTCCTGCCGCTGTCGGGCAGCAGCGAGGTGGCCGAGCAGACACGTGGCATCGCGGTCGGTGCGCTCGTGGCTGCGCTCGTGGGAACCGCCGACGACATCTGGGATCTGCCGGCCGGGCTGAAGCTGATCGGTCAGGGGGCGGCCGCGCTGGTCCCGGTGCTGGCGGGGGTGCGCGTCGAGACGTTCACGCTGCCGTTCCTTGGGCACGTGGACCTCGCCGGCGCGAGCGGCCCGGTGACCGTGATCGGCATCGTCGCGGTGATGAACGTCGTCAACTTCACCGACGGCGTCGACGGGCTCGCGGCGGGCGTCTGCACGATCGCCGCGACAACCCTGGCGATCATCGCGCTGTCGCTGGACCAGGCGTGCCTGGACGGCACGGCGACGTGCACCGGCGCCGGCGTTCTCGCCGCGATCACCGCCGGTGCGTCGTTCGGGTTCCTTTACCACAACTTCCACCCAGCCTCGATCTTCATGGGTGACGCCGGCGCCAACCTGCTCGGCCTGCTCCTCGCGTGCGTCGCGATCCAGGGGACGATCAAGACCGCGGCGATCGTGGCGTTGTTCTTCCCGCTGACGGTGCTGCTCGTGCCGATCATCGACGGGGCGTTCGTGATCATGAAGCGCATCAAGTACCGCCGGCCGGTCTACGAGGCCGACCGATGGCACCTGCACCACCGCTTGGCGAACATCGGCTTCTCGCAGCGGCGGACCGTGATGTACCTCTACGGCTGGACGCTGGCCTTGGCGATGCTCGCGCTCGCGCTGCGGTTCATTCCGTACTCGGACCACCACGGGCACTTCAACACCGGCTGGACGCTGGTGCTCGTCGCGGCCGGACTGCTGACGCTCGGCGCCAGCCTCTACCTCGTCTACGTGCTCGAGATACTGAAGTTCACGCGCTTCCGCCGACGCGAGATCATGCGCGAGACCGGCGAGGGAGTCGCGGACGACGAGATCGAGCAGCAGGTGCGCGGCGAGATCGAAACCGGGGAGTGGGAAGTCCCGGACCACGTCTGACGCGGGTGGACAGATGTTGATTGACGCCGTCCGCCGGGTCACGTAGGTTCGCCGCCACTAGAGGTCGGACCAGTGCACCTTTTTCACAGGAGGTAGTGCCCGGATGGCGACGGCTGAGAACCTCGACTACGACGAGCAACGGCTAGCCGAGCTCGGTTACGTCCAGCGGCTGCAGCGAGGCTGGAGTTCGTTCCAGAACTTCGCGATCTCGTTCACGATCATCTCGATCTTCGCCGGGACGTTCACGACGTATGGCCAGGCGTGGAACTACGGCGGCCCGATCGCGATCTCGATCGGCTGGCCGGTGATCTGCGGCCTGATTCTGCTCGTGGCGTTCTCGATGGCGGAGCTCGCGTCGAAGTACCCGACGGCCGGCGGCCTGTACTACTGGGCGTCCGACATGGGTGGCCGGACCTGGGGCTGGTTCACCGGCTGGTTCAACTTCGTCGGCCTCGTCGGCATCGTTGCGTCGGTCGTCTATGGATCGGCGACGTTCCTGACGACGCTGCTCGGCCTCTACAAGGTGAACGTTGTCGGGATGAACTTCGGCGACGGCAAGCACTTCCTCGCCGAGGCGTTTGTGGTCTTCGTGATCCTGCTCGCCGTCCATGCGCTGATCAACATCTACTCGTCGCACCTCGTGGCGCTGCTCAACAGCGTCTCGGTCTGGTGGCACGTCGTCGGCGTCGCGATCGTCATCGCGATTCTCGTGTTCGCGCCCGACCACCACCAGTCGGCCAGCTTCGTGTTCGGGCACAAGCTCAACAACTCCGGCTGGCTGGGCGGCTCGGTTACCGGCTTCTTCTGGTTGTTCATCCTCACCCAGGGCTTCCTCCTGACGATGTACACGCAGACGGGCTACGACGCATCCGCGCACATCTCCGAGGAGACGACAGGCGCTGCAAAGGGTGCCGCGCAAGGCGTCTGGCGATCGGTCTTCTGGTCAGGCGTCTTCGGCTGGTTCGTCCTGCTGGCGCTGACGTTCGCCGCGACCGACGTGAAGGCGGTCAACGACGGCGGCGGCACGTCGATCGCGATCATCGAGAGTGCGCTGTCGAGCTCGGCCGCGAAGTTCGTGATCCTGGCCGCGACCGTCGGCCAGCTCTTCTGCGGTATGTCCTGCGTGACCAGCGCGTCGCGCATGTGCTACGCGTTCTCGCGCGACCGCGCAGTACCAGGGCATCGCATGTGGACCAGGCTCAACCGGCACCGCGTGCCGTACGGCGCGGTGATCTTCATGTGCGCCCTGGCTCTGATCATCACCCTGCCGGCGCTGAAGGGCGCTCCCGGGACCACGGTGCCCTGGGCGTTCTTCGCGGTCGTCCTGATCGCGACGATCGGCCTCTACATCGCGTACGTGATGCCGACGTATCTGCGCTGGCGGATGGGCGATCGCTTCGTGCCAGGCCCGTGGACGCTCGGCAAGAAGTACAAGTGGATCAACCCGGCGGCCATCATCTGGGTCGCGATCTGCGTCGTCTGCTTCTCGCTGCCGTTCACACCCGCAGGCTGGCCGTGGTCGTCCGCGAAGTTCCAGTGGGAGGCGGTCAACTACGCGCCAGGCGTGCTGATCCTGATCGGGATCATCGCCCTGTGGTGGAAGCTCTCCGCGAACAAGTGGTTCAAGGGCCCGATCCGCGAGATCGAGCTACCTGACGAGACGGGGCGAATCCCGGAGGCCGGCGCGCCGACGGCGGGCGGCTCACCCGCGACGGGCGGTGCGCCTGCAACCGGCGGCTAGCGTCGGAGGCATGGGTCGCCCTGTAATCGGCATCTGTGCCGCCATCGAACGCGCCCGCTGGGGCGCCTGGGACACGGTGGTGCTGCTGTCGCCGCGCAACTACTCGCTGGCGGTGCAGCGCGAGGGAGCGATAGCTCTGATCCTGTCGCCCGACGGCGCCGTCGCTGACGATCCCGCCCAGCTGCTCGACATGCTCGACGGGCTGATCCTGGCGGGCGGCTCCGACGTCGACCCCGGCACCTACGGGGCAGACCCGCATCCGGAGACGCACGGGACCAACGAGGAGCGCGACCGCTTCGAGGTCGCGCTCGCGCGGGCGGGGCTCGAGCGCGACATGCCGGTGCTCGGCATCTGCCGCGGCATGCAGATGCTCAACGTGGCTTGCGGCGGCACGCTGGACCAGCACCTGGACGATTTGCGAACGCACCGGCACACACCCGGCGTCTTCTGCGATCACGAGGTGGAGCTCGAGCCCGGCTCGCTCGCCGCGGAGGCGGCGGGAACGGAGCGGGTGTCGGTGAAGTCGCACCACCACCAGGGCGTTGCGGCGATCGGCCAGGGCGTCCGCGTGAGTGGCCGCAACCCGGGCGATGCGATCGTCGAGGCGATCGAGATCCCGGACCGCAGCTTCGCGCTCGGGGTGCTGTGGCACCCGGAGCAGGACGAGCAATCCCGCGTCATCGCCGCGCTCGTCGAGCACAGCCGCGCGAACCGGCACTCGCACGATCCGATCGATGTGGTGCGCGAGGCGGCGCGATGACCATCCGGGTCGTCGAGCCGGCCACCGGCGCGGTCATGGCGGAGGTCGAGCAGGCCGACGTCGAGCGAACTGACGCGGCGGTCGCGCGCGCAAAGGCCGCGTTCCCCGCATGGCGCGACGTGAAGCCCGGCGATCGCGGCGCAATGCTGCACAAGCTCGCGGACGCGCTGGGCGACGCGCAGGAGGACCTCGCACGACTCGAGGCTCGCAACGCCGGCAAGCCGATCTCCGACGCCCGTGGCGAGATGGGAATGGTGGTCGAGACCTTCCGCTACTACGCCGGCGCGCCTGAGCGTCTACTCGGGAAGACGATCCCGGTCGCGGGCGGGATCGACATGACCTTCCGCGAGCCGCTCGGCGTGGTGGGCCTGATCGTCCCGTGGAACTTCCCGCTCGTGATCGCGTCGTGGAAGGTCGCGCCTGCGCTCGCTGCCGGCAACACGATCGTGCTGAAGCCGGCTGAGCTCACGCCACTCACCGCACTCGAGCTGGAACGGATCGCACTCGAGGCCGGGCTGCCGGAAGGCGTGCTGAACGTGGTCGCGGGACCCGGCAGCGTCTGTGGCCAGCGGCTGGTCGAGCACCCGGACGTCGCGAAGATCGCCTTCACAGGGTCGACGGAGGTCGGTCGCCGGATCGCCGAGGGCGCGGCGGCGACCATCAAGAGGGTCACGCTCGAGCTGGGTGGCAAGTCGGCCAATGTCGTCTTTGCGGACGCCGACTTGGAGCGTGCCGCCGACGCGGCTCCGATGGCCGTGTTCGGCAACGCCGGCCAGGACTGCTGCGCACGCTCGCGCATCCTCGTGGAACGAAGCGCCCTCGACGAGTTCATGGAGTTGTTCGCGGCAGCGGTGCAGGCGATCAACGTCGGCGATCCGCTCGACGAGCGAACGCAGATGGGACCGCTGATCTCGGCCGACCAGCGCGAGAGCGTTGCGTCCTACTTGAACGGCGAGGCGCCGGTGGCCGTTCGCGGGCGTGCCCCGGATGGTGACGGCTTCTGGTTCCCGCCCACAGTCCTGTGCCCGGTCTCGAACGAGGATCGTGCGGCGCGCGAGGAGATCTTCGGTCCGGTCGCCGCCGTGATCCCATTCGAGGGCGAGGAGGAGGCCATCCGTCTCGCGAACGACACGATCTACGGGCTGTCCGGATCGGTCTGGACGCGCAACGGCGCGAAGGGGTTGCGAGTGGCCCGCGCGATCGAGACAGGCGTGCTGTCGATCAACTCGAACACGTCGGTGCGGGTGGCCACGCCGTTCGGCGGCTTCAAGCAGTCCGGCGTGGGACGCGAACTCGGGCCAGACGCGCTCGACTACTACACGGAAGTCAAGAACCTTTACATCGCAACGGAGGGGGACTGATTGGCCGGACGGCTCGAAGGCAAGGTGTGCGTGATCACGGGTGCCGCCGGCGGAATCGGAGCGGAGAGCGCGGAGTTGTTTCAGCAGGAGGGGGCGACCGTTGTCGGGGTCGACCTCAAGGAGGGGTCGCCTGGTGACCTGTCACTCGCGGCCGACGTGACCAGCGAGGACGACGTACACGGCATCTACGAGCGGGCGAAGCAGGAGTTCGGCCACATTGACGTGCTCTTCAACAACGCCGGCATCTCGCCGAACGACGACTCGTCGATCCTGGAGACGGGGCTGGAGGCGTGGCAGCGCGTCCAGGACGTGAACCTCAAGTCGGTGTTCCTTTGCTGCAAGTACGGCATCCCGCATTTGCTCGAGGGCGGTGGCGGGTCGGTCATCAACGTGGCGTCGTTCGTTGCCGTGATGGGCGCGGCGACGTCGCAGATCTCGTACACGGCGTCGAAGGGCGGCGTACTGGCGATGACACGCGAGATGGGGGTGGAGTTCGCGCGCAAGGGCGTGCGCGTGAACGCTCTCTGCCCCGGCCCGGTCAACACCCAGCTCCTGCAGGAGCTGTTCGCGAAGGACCCGGAGAAGGCGGCGCGGCGGATGGTGCACCTGCCGATGGGCCGCTTCGCCGAGGCGCGTGAGATCGCTCAGGGCGCGCTGTTCTTGGCCAGCGACGAGTCCTCGTACGTGACGGCCTCGACGTTCCTGGTGGACGGCGGGCTGTCCGGCGCCTATGTGACGCCGGAGTGAGGGTGGACCGAAAGGATCACGTTTGATGGCGGACCAGCCGCAGATCACGAACACCCGGGACGCAGTCGCGCTGGCGCGCGAGCGTGGGCTGTCGCACGTGAACGTGGGCCTGTTCGACGTCGACGGCCTGCTCAGGTCGAAGCGCATTTCGCTGAAGAAGCTCGAGTCGGTGCTCGAGAAGGGGCTGATGTTCTGCGACGTGATCTACGGCTGGGACCTTCACGACCAGATCTACGACAACGTGAAGTTCACCGGCTGGCACACCGGCTTCCCGGACTGCCCGGTCGCGATCCTGCCCGAGAACTTCCGCGAGCTGCCGTTCGAGGACGGGGGGATGTTCTTTCTCGGGCAGCTGGACGGAGGCGGCGCGGCGATCGACCCGCGCGCCGCGGTCGGGCGCATCCTCGAGCGGCTCGCCGGCCACGGGATGACAGCGGCTGCCGGCTTCGAGTACGAGTTCTTCATCTTCGACGAGACGCCGGAGTCGGTGCGCGAGAAGTCGTACCGCGACCTCAAGCCGCTCGCGCCGGGCTTCTTCGGCTACTCGGGGTTGCGCTCGTTCGTGCATTCGGAGCTCTACAACGAGATCCTCGAGGTCTGCGAGTTCATGGGGATGCCGCTCGAGGGGCTGCACGAGGAAAGCGGGGCGGGAGTTCTCGAGGCCGCGATCACCGTTGACGACGCGCTGCGGTCCGCTGATAACGCCGCGCTCTTCAAGGCGGCCGTGAAAGTCCTGTGCCAGCGCCAGGGGCTCATGGCCACGTTCATGGCGCGCTGGTCGCCTGACTGGCCGGGCCAGAGCGGGCACATCCACTTGTCGCTGGCGGGCAAGGAGGGGCCGCTCTTCTACGACGAGGGCGCCGACCCCGACCACGGGATCTCGAAGACGATGCGGCACTTCATTGCGGGGCAGCAGGCGCTCATGCCGGAGCTGCTGGCGATGGTGTGCCCGACCATCAACTCGTACCGCCGGCTGATCCCGGGCTTCTGGGCCCCGACGTCGGCGACGTGGGGGATCGAGAACCGCACGTGCGCCTTGCGCGCGATTCCTGGCTCGGCCGCCTCGCAACGAGTCGAGTACCGGATCGCGCCGGCGGATGCGAATCCCTACGCGGCGCTTGCCGCGGCGCTTGGCTCCGGGCTATGGGGGGTGGAGAACGAGATGGAGCCAGACGAGCCGGTCAGCGGCAACGCCTATGACCTGCCGGCCGAGGGTCCGCGGGCGCTGCCGCAGACGCTGTGGGATGCAGCGCAGCGCCTGAGGCAGTCGGAGGCGGCGCGGAACCTGTTCGGCGCGGAGTTCGTCGACCACTTCGCTTCGACGCGTGAGTGGGAAGAGCGCGAGTTCCGCAAGCACATCTCCGATTGGGAGCTCGCCCGCTACTTCGAGGCGATCTAGACCTCCTAGCTGGCCTCGCAGCGAGCTAAGAGGCCGGCAGCATCCCGGCGAGGAAGTACTCGGTGCCCTCCACGTGCTCGCGGATCAGCTTCGCGGCGCCGTCGGCGTCGCCCTTGCGGAGCAATGCGATCAGCGCGCGATGTTGGTCGTTCGATCGCTGCAGGACTTCCCTGGGATGCGGGACTAGCTCGATCACCTCGTCCAGCTCTGACTGAATCTCGGCCATCGCTTCCATCAGTCGCGGCGAGTGCGCCGCGTCGGCCAGTCCCATGTGGAAGCGCAGGTCGGCTTGGCGGTAGCTCTCGAACTCGTCCGCGTCGTCCATCTCGTCGGTGAGCTCCACGAGCGTCTCGAGGTCGCCGGGCTCTGCGCGTTCGGCGGCGCGGATGGCCACGCCGGTCTCGATCGCAAGGCGGTGGTCCAGGAACGCGCGCAGCTCGTCCTCGGCGAAGATGCGGCGCGGGCGTGGCGGCAGCGGTAGCGGGTCGGCCACGAACGTGCCCCCGCGCCGGCCGCGTGAGGTCGTGACCAGCCCGCTCTGCGTGAGCGCCGTCAGCGCCTGACGCAGCGTGGTTCGTGAGATCTCGAGCTGACGCGCCAGCTCGCGTTCGGGCGGCAGCTGGCCGCCCGGGGGAAGAAACCCGAGCTTGATCGCCGTTGCCAGCCGTTCGACCGTCTGTTCAAAGGCAGTCGGCGGCTGGACGGGCTTGAACAGCGACGCTAGCGGATCGCCTGAGGCAGACAAATCGAGATAAGGCTAAACCGCCAGACCATTGCGGCGCCACCTTTTCGGCTGCAAACCCGGTGCGTCGTGGTCAAAACAGGGATTGCTGGATCGGTGCACCGTCGTCGGCTGCCTCGTCGTCTCGCCGTCCCGAGCGCGCCTCCGCCAGGCCGCCACGCATGAGGCGCGTCGCCATCCGCGGTGTCGCCCCCGCCGGGCGGCGCGCACGGCGCCGGTAGTCCGGCGGCGGCTCGGGTGCCGCGCCGTCTGGACGCACATCGCGCACCAGGTTCATGATCCGCTCGCGCTCGGCCTTCGGCGCATACGCACCCCGCGCATACATCTGCTCGTAGCGCGGGATCAGATCCGGCCGGTACGCCTCGAGCCATTCGAACCAGATGTCCTTGACCTCGCCGCGCAGATGGAGACAGATGCCGCCGATGTGCGATGCGCCGGCCTCCGCACACGCCTCCACGATCGCTTGCACCTGGGCCGGGTCGTCGTTGACCCCCGGGATCAGCGGAGCGACCAGAACGCCGCACTGGATGCCCGCCCGCGTGAGCTCTGCAACCGCCTCGATCCGGGCGCGCGGGTTCGGCGTGTGCGGCTCCGTCTGGCGCCAGACCTTCTCGTCGATAGTCGGAATCGACAGGTTCGCGGTGAACGACGTGACAGAAGCGATCTCCTGAAACAGATCGAGGTCCCGAAGCAGCAGCGGAGACTTCGTCAAAACCGAGCAAGGGTTCTTGAAGTCGCGCATAGCCTCCCAGACACCGCGAGTGAGCCGATAGCGCTTCTCGACCCACTGATACGGATCCGTATTGGTGCCGAGAGCAACATGCTCACCCTTCCAAGAAGGCCGATTGAGCTCCCGCCGAAGAACCTCGGGAAGGTTGACCTTGACGACGATCTTCTTCTCGAAGTCCGGACCCGCGTTCATGTCGAGGTATTCGTGCGTCGGCCGGGCGAAGCAGTTGTGGCTGACCACTCCATCGGAGATGAAGTCACCAGTCCCAGTCGTGATGTCGTACATCGGCATCTCTACGCCCAGCGGTTCGACCGAAGCAACGCGCAGCCGCCTGGGGCACTTCAAAGCCTGTCCGGCGATCGTCCGCTTGCGCGTGATCGCTGGGTCCACGAGGTGGAAGAAACGGAGGTGGGCGCGGTGTCCTCCAGGCAGGCGGATTACCTGCATCCCGTTCTCGACACGTGGGAACTCGCGGACGTAGTCGAGGCTCAAGCGGCGCAGGGACCAGCTAATCCAATCGACGAGAACCGGATCGGTGTTGGAAATCCTCAGGATCCCGCGTACGTAGCTGCCCTCCGCATCAAAGATTCCCGCGAGGAACCCCTTGCACCAGTCGTCGTTTGCATGGCGCGGCCATTCGATGAGTTCGCGGATCTGCTGAACGCGGGCGCGCGCCTGCGTCCGGATTGCCATCGCCGGCTTGTAGCCGTGCCCAGCGGACAGGTACACGAGCTCGTCTGTCTCGACATCGGCGGCGGCGAGGAAGGTGCGTGAGCGCTGCAGCGCTTCGAGGTCAGTCAGCGCCAACCGAAAGCGATGATGATCGTCGACGGTTCGGCCCGCGCGGGAGTACGGGTCCGAGCCGAGGGTCCCGTCGCCCCTGATCATCCCGCACAGATACCCGCGCCGGTAGTCCTGGGTGTGCTCAGGTGGCAGCGCGAACGCCCCGGTGCCGAGGAGTTCGTTGTTCAGGGTCAGATACGGCCGCTGGCCACCACGGGCCACGCCTCCCGCGACGTGCTTCCAGCCGCGGTTGGTCAGAAAGCGGTGATCGCCGCTTGTGATCAGCTCCGTTCCGTCTTCGAGAGTGGTCCGGTAGGCGGGCTTGAGCGTCTGCCAGTGGTCGCGAACCTCGGTTGCCACATAGTGCCGGTACGTCGCGCGGCGCTCTGTCCCATAGATGCGGTCCCCGACGTCGAGCTCCGCGATCGGCTTCGTCCGCCCGTCCGCCATCAAGATCGGCGTGTCGCCGGCTGCACAGTAAACGCACGCGTGGGTGCAGCCGCGGTACGGATTGATCGTCCAGCGGAACGGGACCTGGCTCACTTCCGGCACGCGGTTCAGCGCTGACTTCGCGCGCACCTCGTAGAACTTCACGCCCATCGCCTCGGGGGCGTCGAAGTGGCGGATCACTGCGGGGTCCGAGTAGCCGGGCAGGCGCTCCTCCTCTTCGGTGGTCATCTTCAGGTTGTCCCAGCGCATCGAACAGATGTTCGCATACGGCTATGACGGATGCGCCGATGCGGTTACCGTCGCGCCAATGCCCAGGCCTCAGCGGTTCGTGCCGGCGCTCCGGTTCGACGCGTTGACCCGCGTCTATGACCCGATCGTCGCCGTCACCAGCAGGGAGGGGGCCTTCAAGCGCCGGCTGCTCGACCACGCACGCATCAAGGACGGCGAATCGGTTCTCGACGTCGCTTGCGGCAGCGGCACGCTCGCGATCGACATCAAGAACGAGCGGCCGAAGGCAAAGGTCTCCGGTGTCGACGGAGACGGGAAGATCCTTGCTCGCGCGCGTGCGAAGGCCGGCGAGGCCGCTGTGGGCGTCGACTTCAGGTACGGCCTGTCGAACGAGCTCCCGTACGACGCGCGCTCGTTCGACGTCGTCGTCTCGACGCTGTTTTTCCACCACCTCACCGACGAGGCGAAGGCCGACACGGCCGAGGAGATCCGCCGCGTCCTGCGCCTCGGCGGCCGCGTCCTGATCGCCGACTGGGGGCGCCCTCAGGACCCGCTGATGCGAATGGTGTTCCTGAACGTGCAGATCCTCGACGGCTTCGGCAACACCGCCAGCAACGTCGCCGGCAGGCTGCCGGAGTTCCTGCGCGAGGCCGGGCTCAAGCGTGTCTCGGTCGTCGACCGCATGCGCACGCCGCTTGGCACGATCGAGATCGTCAGCGGGATTCGCCCCACAAAGTGACGGTCAGCCGCCGCGACCCGCCGTGGTCGCGGTGCTCGCACAGGTAGATCCCCTGCCAGGTGCCGAGGGCCAGCCGCCCGTCGCGCACTGGGATCGTCAGCGACGACCCGGTCAGCGACGACTTGATGTGAGCCGGCATGTCGTCGTCGCCCTCGAGCGTGTGCCGGAAGTACGGCGCCCCGTCCGGCACCGCCTGGTCGAACCAGGCAGCGAAGTCGCGCCGCACGTCAGGCGACGCGTTCTCGTTGAGCGTGAGTGACGCGGACGTATGCGTGATGAAGACATGGGCGATCCCGATGGCCATCTCTCGCAGCTCTGGAAGCCCCTCCTCGACCTCGCGCGTGACGAGGTGAAACCCGCGCGGGAGCGCCGGGAGCTGGATCTCGTGGTGCGCCCACATGCAGGGTCGCCAGCGTAGTCGGGCATGCTTGATACGTGTCACCGGCTCCGTTCATGGTCGGCGTGGAGGAAGAGCTGCTCCTCGTCGATTCGGCCTCGTACTCGCTCTCACACACGAGCACGCGCGTGCTCGACGCGCTCGGCAACACGAGCGCCGACATCAAGCACGACCTCTACGAGGCGCAGATCGAGATCGCATCGCCGCCCTCCGCTGACGTCGCGGAGGCGATTCGCGCGCTGCGCGCTCACCGGCGCGAGGTGGCGAATGTCGGCGGCATCCTGGTCGGAGCCGGCGTGCACCCGAGCGCCGCATTCGGAGACGTGCGGATCGTCGACGAAGAGCGCTACATCCGCGAGTGCGGAAACCTGCGCGGCATCGTCCAGCGAACGCCCGACTGCGCCCTCCACGTTCACGTCGGCGTGCCGGACAACGACTGCGCCATCTCGATCTACAACGCGCTGCGCGAATATCTGCCGCTGCTGGTCGGTCTGGCCGGCAACTCGGCGTACTGGCACGGCGTCGACTCCGGGTTCTCCTGCACGCGCATGGTGCTCCGCCGCGCCTATCCGCGTACCGAGGTCCCGCCGTCGTTCAGTGATTGGGAGGACTACGAGCAGACGGTTGCATCGGTGCTCGAGGCGGGGCAGGTGCCCGACTACACGTTCCTGTGGTGGGACGTGCGCCCGCACCCGAAGCTCGGGACCGTGGAGACGCGCGTGATGGATGCCCAGTCGTCGCTGCGCGACGTGGAGGCGCTGTCGACCCTGGTCCACGGGATCGCCTGCAACGCAGCCGACCACGGACCACCGGCAGCGTCGGCGCGAGAGGCGCTGGCCGAGTCAGCGTTCCGAGCGACGCGCGACGGAGTGTCGGCGACGCTGTGGAGCGACGGGGCGCTGCGGCCGCTCGCGGAGCTGGCGGCGGGAGCAGTTGATCGAGCACGGCCCTACGTGGGCGATGCGGCCGACGACGTGATGCGGATCGTCCGCGAGGGGAACGGCGCGGACAGGCAGCGGCGCGCCTTCGAGCACGGTGGTATGCCTGCCGTGTTGACGGAGCTCGTGGCGGAAACTGCGGCGGGCTAACGGGTGGCAGAAACAGGCGAATCCGCGCGTCCGCGAAATCGAGTGGTCACTTAAGGGGTCTATAGGCCCCCTAAGTGACCGGTCGATTTGCCTAGCGCTCCGATCCAACATCGAGTGGTCAGTTAACGGGTCTATAGGCCCCTTTAGTGACCGGTCGGTTCAGGCCAGGACGGATTCCGCGGCTCGTTTGCCGATCACCAGGGCCGCCGCCAGGTTCGACATGTAGCCACCGGTGGCCACGCCGCCGACGTCGCCGCCGGCCGCCCACAACCCGTCGACACGAGAACCGTCGCCTCGCAGCACGCGGCCGTCCGCATCGACCCGGAGGCCGCCGAGCGTCTGTGTGATCGCCGCTCGCACCTCGACGGCCAGCCCTTGGTCGCGTTGTTCAACGGCGGCGCCGAGCTGTCGGGCACGTTCGATCTGGTCGGCAATAGTCCCGTAACGCGTCTCCGTCCCGAGCGCGTCGGGGGGCACCACAAACCAAGCCCGACCACCCCGCTGCCGGGCGATCCACTGCACCACACGCAGCTCCGCCCAATCGACGTCCTCGTCGAAGCGATGGCCGGAGGCGTTTTCGATCGCCATCGCGTGCTTCGCATACAGCTGCGCAGAGGCGACCCAGTCGGAAACCGGCAGCGACTCCACCGCCGGCATCGCCCGCCCATAGAACTGGTCCATCCCCACCGAATAGACGCCACCGGCCGCGAGCCCGATCCGAAGACCGTCGCCCTGGCTGCCACCGTTCGACCGAAGGAACAAGGGCTCCGCGGAGATCCATTCGCGCACGAGCCACGTGTCCGCTTGGAATCCGCCTGTGGCGAGGATGCACGGCCTGGGCGCCGGCGATGCGACGGGGCTGGAAACGCGGAGGTCCAGACCGTTTGCGAGCGCCTCGCACAGCGAGCGCGTGTCGAAGCGGCGCCCAACCGTGAGCGGGTTTCCCGTCGAGGCGTCGACCACAACAGCGCCCAGTGAGGCGAGCCAGTCGAGGTCCTGGTCGAGTCGTTCGTGGACGACTCGCTGGAGCCGCGGGTCGCCCTCCGGGCACTGCTCGCGAAACAGATCGAAATCGCGATAGCGCCAGATCACCCCGCTCGAGAGGCGCATCGACCCGCCCACAGCACCGGCCTTCTCGAGCACCACGACGCGAGCCCCCAGCTCCCGGGCCCGCGCCGCCGCCGCAAGGCCCGCCATGCCGGACCCGGCGACGATCAGGTCCGTCACTGCAGAGCGAAACCGGGCTTGTGCTCGACGTACTCGATACGGATGCCGTACGGACCGGTAACGAACACCGCCCACGTGTTCGCGGCGTCGACCTCCTCGTACTCGAGGCCGCGCTCCTTCGCGTTGTCGACGTGCTCCTTGTAGGAGTGCACCAACAGCGCGAGGTGGTTCAGCAGCGGCTTCTCGACGCGACCGTTCTCGCCCTCGACGAAGTAGATCGTCTTGTCACCCGCGGTCACCGACTCGGGACCGTCACCGGCCTCGAAGCCGAGCTGCAGGAACTCCTCGACGGCATGCTCCGGATCCGGCACCCGCAAGCGCACGTGGTGCAGGTCCCACTCGTCGCCCTCGCGATGATCGACGAACTGCAGCTGCAGTCCGCCGGGCGCCGAGACGTCGCCCGCCTGCTCCGCGTCGTGAACCGTCAGCCCGACGTGCCCGAGCGTGCCGGGCTCGCGCGGACCATCCGCGTCAAAGAGCGTGAGCTTGCCCTTCTTCGCGTCGGCCCCGACGAGCGTGAACGTGTCGGTCTTGTCGATGACGTGCATGCCTGCGCGCTCGCAGAGGAAGTCCGCCAGCGCATCGCGCTCGTCGGTCCAGAGAGCTACGTGGTCGAGTGGGCCTCCATGCATCGTGCACCACCTTGCCAGATCAACCTTTCTTCACACCTCCAAACGCGAGCGTTAGGGTCCGGCCATGCGGCCCACCCTTCCGCCTGGCCCGGCGGCGCCGCCGCTGGTCCAGGTGGCGCGCTGGATAGCGCGGCCGACCGACTTCATGAACCGGACGCGCCGCGAGTGCGGCGACGTCTTCACCGTGCGCCTCGCCGGTGTCGGCCGCTTCATCTTCGTGAGCGACCCGGCGCTGATCAAGCAGATCTTCACGGCGCCGCCCGACCAGCTGCGCGCCGGTGAGGCCAACTGGCCGCTCATCCCCGTGCTCGGCGACCGCGGCACGCTCCTGCTCGACGGCCGCGAGCACCTGCAGCGACGCCGCCTCATGCTCCCGCCGTTCCACGGCGAGCGCCTGGAGCGCTACCGCGAGATGTTCGCCGCGGTCGCCCGCGCGCACATCACGCGCTGGCCGCGCGGCGAGCCGTTCGCCCTGCTGCCGAAGATGCAGGCGATCACGCTCGAGCTGATCATGCGCGTGGTCTTCGGCGAGGACGAGGACCCGCTGCGCTTGGAGCGCCTGGCCACGGCGATGACAGACCTGGCCGCGGCAGGCCAGAACAAGCTCGCGATGATCCCGTGGCTGCGCTACGACCTCGGCCGCTACAGCCCGATGGGCATGTTCATGGCAGTCCGCGAGCGCGTCGACCGCGTGCTGTTCGAGGAAATCCAGCGCCGCCGCGACCAGGCTGGGCTCGAGGAGCGCGCCGACGTCTTTTCGATGCTCCTCCAGACGGACATGACCGACCACGAGCTGCGCGACGAGCTCATGACGGTCCTGGTCGCAGGGCACGAGACCACGACAACGGCCCTTGCCTGGGCGTTCGAGCGGCTCCTGCGCCACCCCGGGATGTATGAACGGCTGCGCACCGACGACGAGTGGGCGGAGGCGGTCGTGAACGAGACGCTGCGGCTGCGTCCGCCTGTCCCGATCGTGGCCCGCGCCGTCAAGCAGGACTTCGAGCTCGACGGGTACACAATCGCGGCCGGCGAGACGCTCGCACCCTGCATCTGGCTGACGCACAGGCGCGAGGAGGTCTATCCAGACCCATACGCCTTCAGGCCCGAGCGCTTCCTCGACAAGGGCCCGGAGACCTACGCGTGGCTGCCGTTCGGCGGCGGCACCCGTCGCTGCATCGGTGCCGCGTTCGCCCAACTGGAGATGACCGTCGTGATGAAGACGATCGCCGCGTCCGTCGACCTCGAGCCCGCCGAACCCGACCCGGAGCCAGTCGGCAGGAGGGCGATCGTGCTTGCCCCAAAGCGCGGCTCACGGGTCATCGTGAAAGACAGGGATTAGAAACACAGGGGTACGCCATTCCGTTAGGGTCGCGGCACCGGCACCCCAGCGATGCCTGCGTCACGGCTCATCCGCAAGTCCCTCGCCACGATCGCGATCGGCGGCGCAAGCCTGTTGGCAAGCTCGGCCGCAGCCGCCGACTGTCCCGGGGCGGATTCGCACCCGGCCGAGATCAGCGTCTCGGACTACGCCGCCAGCCTGATCTGCGTGGTCAACGAGCAGCGCCGGCAGTGGGGGCGCCCACAGCTGACGGTCCAGCGCAACCTCAGGCGCGCGGCCGGCTGGCACGCGACCGACATGGTGGCCGGTAGGTACTTCAGCCACACCGAGCCGGACGGGACGACCCTCGCCGACCGCCTCGGCCACGCGAACTTCATCCCGCGCTCAGGACGCTGGCGGGCCGCGGAGAACCTGGCGGCCGGGAGCGGGCGACTTGGGACGCCGTCGGCGATCGCGGCGGCGTGGATGAAGAGCCGCGAGCACCGCTACAACATGCTCGACCCCGGCTACGCGGTGGTTGGCATCGGCGTCGCCCGTGGGTGGCCTGGCCCGCGCGGCCAGAACGACAGCATGACGGTCGACATGGATCTGGGCTGGCGGGCAGCCTCCCAGCGAGGTTCTGGGTGATAGTGGGCACCTTGATGGAGCCACCGCGCTGCTAGATTGCGGCCCCCGTCGAACGACCATCCCCACCTTGACCGGTCCCCGCGACGCCGCTCTAGCGGGAATGATGCTGGTCAGCTCGATGTTGCTCTGCGCAGCGATCGGGTTCGGTGCGGGGCTGGCGTTCGGGATGCAGTTACCGCTGGCACTGGCCGGCGGCTTCGTCGGATTGATCGTCGGTTTCTGGGTTGTCTACACACGCTTCCAAGACCTCTGATAGTCACCACAGTCCCATGACAACGCTCATGGAGAACTTGGACATTGCGTTCCTCGTCGTCGCATTCCCGGTCTTCATCGCTGCCGGCTTCCCGCTGGCGGGCTGGGCCGTCGGCGCCGGTGCCTACGTCGCGCAGAAGCTGCTTGCCGAGTACACGCGCCGGAAGGCAAATGCCGCCGAGAACCCGCGCGACATCGTCGGGTGGATGGCGGGCAGCCTGCTGCTGCGCGGCTGGTTCGCCGCGATCGCGATCTTCCTCGTCGGGCTGAAGAACGCCGACGCGGGGCTGGCCGCCGCGATCGTGTTCCTGGGCGCGTTCACCATCTTCTTCTCCACGCGGATGATGTTCAGGGGGATCGAATGAAGAAGTGGGTCATCGCCGGCATCGGCGCTTGGCTCGGCGGGGCGATCATCCTCTTCATCGTCTTCGGCAACGAGGGCAAGAACGACGCCTTCAAGCCGCAGGACGAGTTCCAGCTGCATCCCTGGATTCCGATCCACATCGGCGGGCTAGACCTGAGCATCAACCGCGCGGTGCTCTACCTCTTCATCGCGTGCGCGTTCACGTGCTGGGCGATGGTCTACATCGCCAAGCGCATGCAGGACCGCCCGAACCGCGTCCAGACCGCCGTCGAGGCGGTCTACGACTTCGCGCGGCGCGACATCGTCTCCACCAACATGGACGAGAAGATGGCGACGAAGTGGTTCGCCACAGTGGCGACCCTCTTCTTCTTCATCTGGTTCTCCAACCTGCTCGGCTACATCCCGCTGCCGACCTCCCACGAGAAGATCAACATCTTCGGGATCAACTTCCCGGCGTTCGCGATCTACGCCGCGACCGCGAACATCTCCGTCCCGCTGGTCCTCACCCTCTTCGTGTGGTTCAGCTACCACTGGGAGGGCATCCGGGCCCAGGGCGTGGTCGGCTACTTCAAGAGCTGGATCCCGTCCGGCGTCGAGGGCTTCGCGAGGATCCCGATATTCATCATCGAGGTCATCTCGCACTTCGTGCGCCTGATCTCTCTCTCAGTGCGTCTTTTCGCCAACATGCTCGCCGGCCACCTGCTGATCCTGTTCATGGGCGGCGGGCTTGTGGTGCTGCTAGGTATCGCGGCCATCGGCTGGCTCACGGCTCCG
The DNA here is from genome assembly GCA_036269895.1 of Thermoleophilaceae bacterium. GTDB lineage: Bacteria > Actinomycetota > Thermoleophilia > Solirubrobacterales > Thermoleophilaceae > DATBDN01. Next base: position 17,562 of record DATBDN010000219.1, on the reverse strand, counting down.
ATGGCGATCGCCTTCTTCATCTTCGAAGTCGGCCTGGTCGCGACGCTGCAGGCCTTCATCTTCGCCACCCTTACGTCTATCTACCTCGGCGGAGCGACCGCCGAGCATCACTAGGAGGAACAGTGGATCTTGGAGTCGTTCACAGCCTCGTTCTCGCCGCGAGTAACGCCGCTTCGAACGAGGCCATCGCGCGGAAGGCTGGTAAGGCCATCGCCCTCGGCGTCGGCGCCGGCCTCGGCACCATCGGCCCGGGCATCGGCGTCGGCTACATCTTCGGGAAGGTGATCGAGTCGGTCACCCGCCAGCCCGAGATGCGCCAGGAGATCACCAGCATCCAGTGGCTGGGCTTCGCTCTTACCGAGGCGATCGTCTTCTACGCGTTCATCTTCGGCCTCATCGCGTTCTTCCTCTCGTAGATGCTCGGGCACGTCACACTTGCCGCCTCGTCGGGCGGGGGCAACTTCCTCGTCACCCCGCAGCTCGGCCTGATGATCTGGACGCTGATCGCGTTCGGCGTGACGTTCTACGTCCTGCGCAAGCTGGCGTTCCCGCGTATCCAGGACGCCCTCGAGCGACGCCGCCGGGCGATCGAGGAGTCGATCGAGCACGCGGAGCACACTCGGCAGGAGGCCGACAAGCTGCTCGACGAGTACCGCCATCGCCTGAAGGAGGCGCGCGAGCAGGCCGAGGACATCCTCGTGCGGTCGCGCAAGGCGGCCGAGCAGTTCGAGGCCGAGCAGAAGGAGAAGATGCAGAAGGACCACCAGGAGGCGATGGAGCGGACCCGTCGCGAGATCGAGGCGGAGACCCGCCGCGCGCTCGACGAGATCCGCAAGGAGGTCGGCGACCTCACGATCATCGCCACCGAGAAGGTTGCGCGGAAGTCGCTCACGGGCGACGACCAGAAGCGCCTGATCGAGGAGGCGCTCGCCGAGGTCGACTTCTCCGCCTTCACGCCCGAAGGGAACACGAGCCGCAACTGATGGAAGAGATCGGCCAGGTCTATGCGCGCGCGCTGTTCCAGGCCGCGATGGAGCACGACGAGCTCGACGAGGTCCAGGAGCAGCTCGCCATCTGGTCGGACGCGCTGGCCGAGAACAAGGACTTGCAGACGTTCTTCTTCTCGCCGCGCTTCAGCTCGGCCGAGAAGAAGGACGCGATCCGCAGGATCATCGACGGCGGAAACGAGCGCTTCCTCAACTTCCTCGAGCTCCTGGCCGAGCGCCACCGGCTCCCGGCTACGTTTCGTATCAGGAGGTCTTTCGACGAGCTCTGGCGCGAGGAGCACAAGATGCTCCCGGTCGAGGTGACGAGTGCCGTGGAGCTCGACGAAGGGCTCGTACGCTCGATCGGAGAGCGCATCCAGGAGAAAACCGGGCGGCGCATCGAGCTGACCAGCCGGGTCGACCCCAACATCATCGGCGGCCTGGTGCTGCGCGTGGGTAACAAGGTGCTAGACGCCAGCGTGCAGGGCCGCCTCCAACGACTTCGCAAGCAGATCGCGCGCGCCGCGTAAGGAGAGACACAGACCGAATGGCATCCATGCAGATCCGCCCCGACGAGATCACGAAGATCCTCAAGGAACGCATCGAGGGCATCGAGCAGGCCGCGGCCGACCTGGCCGAGGTCGGCACCGTCCTCTCGATCGGCGACGGCATCGCGCGCGTCCACGGCCTCGAGAACGCCATGTCGATGGAGCTGCTCGAGCTGCCCCACGACGTGACCGGCCTCGCGCTGAACCTCGAATCGGACAACGTCGGCGCCGTGCTCTTCGGCGATTGGGACAAGATCGAGGAGGGGGACAACGTCAAGCGGACTGACCGCCTGCTCGAGATCCCCGTCGGCGAGGCGCTGCTCGGCCGCATCGTCGACCCGCTCGGCAACCCGCTCGACGGCAAGGGCGACATCAACACGAGCGAGAGGCGTCCCGCGGAGTTCAAGGCGCCCGGCGTCGTTCAGCGCCAGCCGGTGAAGGAGCCGATGCAGACCGGCCTCAAGGCGATCGACTCGATGATCCCGATCGGACGCGGCCAGCGCGAGCTGATCATCGGCGACCGCCAGACCGGCAAGTCCGCGGTCGCGATCGACACGATCATCAACAACAGGGACTCGGACCTGGTCTCGATCTACTGCGCGATCGGCCAGCGCATGTCCACCGTCGTCGGCGTCGCCGAGACGCTCGAGGAACACGGCGCGATGGACAACACGATCATCGTGGCGGCGCCCGCCGACGAGGCCGCGCCGATCAAGTTCATTGCCCCCTACGCCGCGTGTGCGATGGGCGAGTTCTTCCTGTATGACGGCAAGCACGCGCTCTGCATCTACGACGACCTGACAAAGCACGCCTACGCGTACCGTCAGATGTCGCTGCTGTTGCGCCGCCCGCCGGGCCGCGAGGCCTACCCTGGCGACGTCTTCTACCTGCACTCGCGGCTGCTCGAGCGCGCCGTCAAGCTCAGCGACGAGCTCGGCGCCGGTTCGCTGACGGCGCTGCCGGTCATCGAGACGCAGGCCGGCGACGTGTCCGCGTACATCCCGACCAACGTCATCTCCATCACCGACGGGCAGATCTTCCTCGAGGGCGACCTGTTCCGTAAGGGTGTCCGCCCGGCAATCAACGTCGGCATCTCGGTGTCGCGCGTGGGTGGCTCGGCGCAGCCGACGCCGATGCGCAAGGTCGCCGGGCGCCTGCGCCTGGAGCTGTCGCAGTACCGCGAGCTCGAGGCGTTCGCGCAGTTCGGCTCCGACCTCGACCCGGAGACGCAGAGTTCGCTCAACCGCGGCGAGCGCCTCGTCGAAACGCTCAACCAGGACGAGCTGAAGCCTTGGGGCGTGGCCGACCAGGTGGCGGCGATCTACTCCGGCACGGGCGGCTACCTGGACCGCATAAAGACCGAGCGCATCAAGGAGTTCCACGACTTCCTGATCCAGCGTCTGCATGCCGAGCAGTCAGAGCTGATGGGCAAGATCAACGACGGCGAGTGGGACGACGCGATCGAGGAGCAGCTTGGCAACGCGATCGCCGAGGCCATCGACGACTTCGGGCCCGACTTCGACGAGGAGGGCCAGCCGCTCGAGGAGGGCGAGTCCGACCGCGTCCGCAGCGACGCGGACCAAGGTTCCGGCGGCGAGCAGGCCGAGGCCGACTCCGAAGCCGCCGAGAGTTCGGACGACGGCGAGGCGGAGTCGTCCGAGGAGGCTGAGGGGGAGACAACCGAAGCGAACCCGGTGGGTGGGGTATAGCCAGCCAGAAGGACATCAAGGGCCGCATCGCGTCGGTCAAGAACATCCAGAAGATCACCCGCGCGATGGAGATGGTCTCGGCCGCGCGGCTTCGTCGCGCCGAGCAGCGGATCGAGGAGCTGCGTCCGTATGCGCGCGGGATCCGGATGATGACCCGCCGCGCCGTGGACGCCGCCGAGCACATCCCCGGCTTCACACTGCTCGAGGACCGTGAGAACGTCAGCCGCGTCGGCATCATCGCGGTAACCGCGGACCGCGGGCTGGCCGGCGCCTTCAACTCGCAGATCGTCCGCGCGGCCAACCGCCGCCGTCAGGAGCTGCGCCAAGACGGTGCCGAGGTCGACTTCTACGCGGTCGGCCGCCGCGGCGTCTCGTCCCTGCGCTTCCGCGGCTTCGATGTCGAGGGCGAATACACGGGCTTCACCGACCGCCCCGGCTTCGCGAACGCGCGTGATGTCGCCGACGACGTCATCGCGGCGTACGCCGACAACAAGCTCGACCGCGTCGAGATCATCTTCAACCACTACGAGTCGCCGCTCGTGCAGACCGTCCGGGTCAACGTGCTGCTGCCGATCCAGGCGATGGACGAGGTCCTGAGAGCAGAGGAGGGACAGGAGGAAGAGGGCGAGGGAGGGCAGCGTGCGCTCTGGATCTACGAGCCTGATCCGGAGGAGATCCTGCGCCGCCTCGTGACCGACTTCGTCGAGATCAGCGTCTACCGCGCGCTGCTCGAGTCCACGGCGTCGGAGCACGGCGCCCGCATGACCGCGATGCGCAACGCGTCCGAGAACGCGTCGGAGCTGATCGACGACTACACGCTCGAGATGAATCGCCAGCGTCAGGCGGAGATCACCCAAGAAATCATGGAAGTCGTAGCCGGGGCCGAGGGGCTCCGCTGATACCGGAGGAACTGACCTTGGCAACCAGCACACAGAACGTCGGCCGCATCGAGTCGGTCACGGGCGTCGTCATCGAGGCGTCGTTCCCGGAGGGCGAACTGCCCGAGATCTACAACGCGCTCGAGGTGATGATCCAGGAGGAGGACGCCTCGCCGGAGCTCGGCGGCGGCGCAACCCGGACGCTCGTCTGCGAGGTCCAGCAGCACCTTGGTGACGACCGCGTGCGCGCAGTCGCCATGGACACCACCGACGGCCTGGCGCGTGGCACCGAGATCGTCGACACCGGCGGCCCGATCACGGTGCCGGTCGGCCGCGTGACGCTCGGTCGCATCTTCAACCTGCTCGGCGACGCGATCGACGAGGGGGACCCGGTCCAGGCCGAGACGCGCTGGCCGATCCACCGCGAGGCTCCGGACGTCGAGAACCTCACGCCTACGCGCGAGATGCTCGAGACGGGCATCAAGGTCGTGGACCTGCTCGCCCCATACGCACGTGGCGGCAAGGTCGGCCTGTTTGGCGGCGCCGGCGTCGGCAAGACCGTGCTGATCCAGGAGCTGATCCGCAACATCGCCGAGGAGCACTCCGGTCTGTCGGCGTTCTGCGGCGTGGGCGAGCGCTCGCGCGAGGGCAACGACCTCTGGCTCGAGATGACCGAGTCGGGCGTCATCAAGAACACGATGCTCGTGTTCGGCCAGATGAACGAACCGCCGGGTGCCCGGATGCGCGTGGCGCTGGCCGGCCTCACGATGGCGGAGTACTTCCGTGACGAGGAGGGGGCCGACGTGCTCCTCTTCATCGACAACATCTTCCGGTTCGTGCAGGCGGGCTCCGAGGTGTCGGCCCTGCTCGGCCGCATGCCGTCGCAGGTCGGCTATCAGCCGACGCTCGAGACCGAGATGGGCCAGCTCCAGGAGCGCATCACCTCGACCCGCAAGGGCTCGGTCACCTCGATCCAGGCCATCTACGTGCCCGCGGACGACCTGACCGACCCGGCGCCGGCCTCGGTGTTCGCGCATCTCAACGCCACGACGACGCTGTCGCGCGCGATCTCCGAGAAGGGCATCTACCCGGCTGTCGACCCGCTCGACTCGACCTCCACGATCCTCAAGCCGGACATCCTCGGCGAGGAGCACTATGACGTCGCCTCGCGCGTCCAGTCGACGATGCAGCAGTACAAGGACCTGCAGGACATCATCGCCATCCTCGGCATCGAGGAGCTCTCCGACGAGGACAAGCTGACTGTTCAGCGCGCCCGCAAGATCGAGCGCTTCCTGTCGCAGCCGTTCTTCGTCGCCGAGCAGTTCACGGGCTCCCCCGGGAAGTACGTGCCGGTGGCGGAGACGGTGCGCGGCTTCAAGGAGATCCTCGAAGGCCAGCACGACGACCTGCCAGAGCGCGCCTTCTACATGAAGGGCGGCATCGACGAGGTCACGGAGGGCATGCGCAAGGAAGGGCGCACGGAGCGCGAGGAACGCGAGGAGGCCGAGGAGGCCGAGGAGAACGGCGAGTCCTAGTGGCGCACACGAAGTTCGAGTGCCAGGTCCTGACGCCTGAGGGCGAGGCCTTCACCGGCGAGGTGGAGATGGTCTCCACCCGCACTGGCGTCGGATCGCTGGGCATCCTCGCCAATCACGCGCCGCTCATGGGCATGTTGGAGCCGACGGAGCTCCGGCTCTACAAGACCGAGTCCGACATCGTCCGCTTCGCTCAGTCCGAGGGCTACCTGCAGATGGCCGACAACCAGTGCCTGCTCCTGGTCGAGGACGCGATTCCCCCGGACCAGCTCGACCGCAGCGACATCGAGGAGAAGCTGCGGGCCTGCGAGCAGGAAGCCGAACATGCCGAGGAAGGCTCAGAAGAGCGCGAGCGCCATCATCGCGACGCGCGCCGCTGGCGAGCCTTCCTCGACATCGCCAGCTCTACTTGACCACGTAGGTCGTCTTGGCCGTGCGGTGGCTCGTGCGGCCTGTAAAGGTCCACGCGTGCTTGCCCTTCACCTGAGCCTTCACGGTCACCAGGATCACGCCGCTCGCGCTCGCGCGCTGCGACGGGTAGAGCGTGCGCTTCTGGTTGCCGTCGGCGATCAGCTCTGACGCCTTGACCTTCTCGCCGGCCTTGAGGCCGGCGATCTTGAGCTCGACGCTCTTCCCTGATTTGACGTGGTTGGGTGTGGCGGTCGCCGCAGCGCCCGCGCCCAGTGCCGCCGGTGCGACGGCCAGGGCGCACACAGCAGCCATAACGGCGAGAAACTTGATCGACATCATGCGAGTCCTCCTTGAAGTACCCCAAACGTACCAGCGTCTTCTGGTGGTAGGGATTGGATTTCTCCTGCTCGGTGGCTGTGGGGGCAACGGCGGCGCAAAGCCGCCGCCAAAGCCGACGGGCGGTGTCAAGGTGGTTGTCCCCTGGCACAACGGCGGGCGGATACCGCGCGTGTACACGTGCGACGGCGCAAACCGGAAGCCGACCGTGAAGGTCAGCCCGACTGGTCCCGGCGGCACCGCGATCGTGATGACCGATCCCGACGCCCCGGGCGGCACCTTCGTCCACTGGACCCAGTGGGGGACGACCGAGGGCCGCAACAGCTTCGGTAATACGGGTTACGACGGACCGTGCCCGCCGCATGGCGACAAGCCGCACCGCTACGTCGTAACCGCCTACGTCCTCAAGTCACAGCTCGGGCTGCCTGAAGGTGCCGACCTCACGAAGATCGTTGCGCAGATCCGCATTCGGGCCTCCGCAAGCGGGTCGATTACCGGTCTCTATGGACGCTGAACCGGACGTATGATCCCACTCGAGTGACTCGCACACGATCGCTCTCCGGATCGGTCCTGGTGATCGCCGCCTGCGCGTACACGGATGCACTGCTCGAAGAGCAGGTGTTGCGGCAGGCCGGCCTCACGCTCGACCGCGCGCCCGACGCGGATGCCGCGATTACGCGGGTCGAGCAGGGCGAGAAGTTCGACGTGGTGCTGCTGGCTCCGCAGGTGACCGACCCGGTGCGCGTGGCGCAGCGCATGCACTCGCTCGACCGGCTCGGCGCGGTGCTCGTCTTGTCGGAGCCGAACGCCGATGCGGAGTTGCGCCGCGCGCTCAGCCTCGCGCCGTTCCTGGGCGGCGACGTCTCCCTGGTCGTCCCGCCCGATGCCGAAGCGCTGGTCGAGGAGCTGTCGGCTGCGGTGCGACGCACGCAGACACGTCGCGACCAAGCGGCGGAGCGCAAGAAGCGCCGCGAGACGCCACCGCCGCTGAGCGCACGCTACCTGGGCACGCTGCTCGACAGCGCGCCGATCGGGCTGGTCACGCTCGACCAGACAGGCGCGGTGATCGGCTGGAACAAGCGCGCCGGGGACATGTTGGGAATAGCCGAGGTCGAGGCGCTCGGCATGCAGTTTGAGGGCCTGTTCGAGCCGTCCGACCGCGAACGCCTGTCGGCTCTGCTCGCCGACCTCGGCACATCGGGGCTGGGGGAGGAAGGCCAGGTCTTCAGGCGCGGCGGTCGCAGCTTCGAACTGACAGGTGCCCGCTTCGCGATCCGCTCCGGCGAGGACGGTTCCCTCGTGATCCTGCAGGACGTGACGAAGCGGCTGGCTGCAGAGCGCGAGGTCGAGCTGCAACGCGCGCTCATGGCGGCGCAGGCCGATTCGTCGATGGTCGGCATCGCTGTCATCACGCTCGACGGAACGGTCGAACGGATGAACCGGCGCTGGACGGAGATGTGGGGCGTCGACGCGGAGATGCTCCGGCGTGACCGACCAGCTTCGACGCAGAAGATGCTGGACCAAGTCGTCGATCCCGAGATGTTCATGGCGGGCGTGCGGGCGTTCGAGGGGACCAACCGTGGCGAGTTCCGCGACGAGGTGGCGCTGAAGGACGGCCGGACGATCGAGCGCTACGCGAGCCACGTCCGCGACGAATCCGGGCGCCTCATCGGCCGGATCTGGTTCCACACCGACATCACGGCGCACCGGCGGGAGGAGGAGGCGCTGCGGTTCCTCTCCGACGCCACCAACCTGCTCTCGTCATCGCTCGACTACCAGACCGCCCTGCAGCGGGTTGCCGAGCTCGCGGTGCCGCGGATCGCGGACCGCTGCTTGATCGACATCGCCGAGCAGGATGCGGATGTGTCCGAAGCTGCGGCCGGCGTGATCCTGGCGGGCGCCTCGGAGCTGCTCGGGTCGACGATGATCGTGCCGATCAAGATCCGCGGCAGCGTCTTCGGTGCGATCACGTTCGCCGGCAACGAGTCGGGGCGCGTCTATGACGAGGACGACGTCATGCTTGCGGAGGAGCTCGCGCGTCGCGCAGCGATCGCGATCGACAACTCACGCGTGCACGCCGAGCTGCGCAACACCGCGCGGACGCTGCAGGAGAGCCTGCTGCCGCCGCACCTGCCAGCCGTCCGCGGCCTCGAGCTGGCCGCGCGCTTCCGCCCGGCCGGCCCCGGCATGCAGGTGGGCGGCGACTTCTACGACATCTTCGAGATCGGCCCGGACCAGTGGGGGATCGCGCTGGGCGACGTCTGCGGCAAGGGCGCCGATGCTGCGGCCCTGACGGCGCTGACGCGCTACACCGTCCGCGCGGCGGCCATGTACGAGCAGGGCCCCGACGGGGTGCTGCGCGTGCTGAACGAGGCGCTGCTGCGCCAGCGCGGCGACTTCCGCTTCACGACGCTCGTGTATTGCGTGGTCGATCTGGCCGCCGACCGACCCATGCTGCGCGTCGCCTGTGGTGGACATCCGCGGCCGCTACTCGTGCGTCCTGATGGCACAGCGCAGGCTGTCGGCGCGGTCGGCCCGCTACTGGGCGTACTGGCCGATGCCAGCTTCGGAGAGGAGCGCGTGGACCTCGAGGAGGGCGACGTTCTCGCGCTGTACACCGACGGGCTGACCGACGCGCTGGCGCCGGCCCAGCAGCTCGCCGAGGACGACCTGCTGGCCGCACTCGCGGATTGCCGCGGGCTCAGCGCCGGCGAGATCTCGCAGCGGCTCGAGCACGTGGCGCTTGGCGGCGATGCCACGCGCGTGCCACGCGACGACATCGCCTTGGTCGTCGCGAAGCTCAGCGGCTAATCGCCGGCGAAGGGCGCGTCCCGCTCTGCCACTGCCTGCTTGAACCCAGCCTCAGCGGCGCGTGCCTGGAACGCGTAGCCCTCGGGTGTGTGACGCGCGACGCCGTCGAAGATCGTGCCCAGCACCTGGGTCCCGTGCAGCCCCTGCGCGTAGAGCGCTTGGTTCACGAGCAGCTTCATCATCACCAGCTGGTTGGCCGGCACGTGCGCGATGCGCTCGAGCAGTGCCTCGAAGCGCTCGTCCAGCTCGGCTGCCGGAGGCGCCTCGATCGCGAGTCCCCACTCGAGCGCCTGCGCGCCCGTGATCAGGTCGCCGGTGAACAGCATGCGCTTGGCGCGCTGGTCGCCGATGCGGTGCGCCCACAGCGCCGTGGTCGGAACGCCCCAGGCGCGTGCCGGCGGATAGCCGATACGCGCGTCCTCGGCGATGACCAGCAGATCCGAGCAGAGCGCCATGTCGGTGCCGCCCGCGACGCAGAACCCGTGCACCTTGCAGACCACCGGCTTGTCGCTGTGGAACAGGCTCATGAAGCCGCGCACGTTGCGGCCCATGAATTGGTAGTCGAGCACCGGGTCCCAAGGCTGGGAGGGATCGTGGTTCTCCGGCTGGTGCTCGGCGTACTCCACCAGGTCGTAGCCGCCGCAGAAGCCCTTGCCCTCGCCCGCGAGGGCAATGACGTGCACGTTGCGGTCGAGGTTCGCGCGCTCGGCGCAGTCCGTCAGCTCGCGCGGCATCTCCATGGTGATGCCGTTCCCACGCTGCGGCCGGTCGAGCGTGATGCGCGCGATCCGGCCGGTGACTTCGTAGCGCAGCGTGTTCACACCGGCAGCGCGCGATCGATTATCGCCTTGGCGTCGACGCCCGCGGGCAACGTGCCATAGGTCGTCGCGCGCAGGCCATCGCGCCCGAGCCGCGACGCGCAGAACGCATCGGCGACGAAGGCGGGCGCGTTGCGCACCAGCAGGCTGGCCTGGAGCGCCAGCCCCATGTCCTCGACGACGCGCCGCGCCTGCCACTGCGGATCGCTTTCCCCGAAGCCCGCGAAGCGCGCCTTCAGCGCAGTGACGTGGGCATCGAGGTGCGGGTTCGCGCCCGCTGCCGGCTCGACCTCGGCCATGAACGCAGGCAGCGCCTCGGGCTCCTTCGCCAGCGCCCGCAGGACGTCGAGTGCGGCGACGTTGCCGGAGCCCTCCCAGATCGAGTTGAGCGGCGCGTCGCGGTAGAGCCGCGGCATCAACGACTCCTCGACGAACCCATTTCCTCCCAGGCATTCGAGCGCCTCGGCAGCATGTCCCGGTGCGCGCTTGCAGACCCAGTACTTGAGCACCGCCGTCGCGATCCGCTTGAACGCGTGGTCCTGCTCGTCGTAGGCGCGCGCGGCGCGCAGGGCGGCCGTGGTCGCAGCTTCGGACTCCAGCGCCATGTCAGCCAGGACGTTCTGCATGGCCGGCTGGTCGACAAGCAGCTTGCCGAAGGCCGAGCGATGCTTGGCGTGCCAGGCCGCCTCCACGAAGCCGCGGCGCATGCCGGTGGCGGACCCGAGCAGGCAGTCGAGTCGGGTGTGGTTGACCATCTCGATGATGGTCGGGACACCGCGGCCCTCCTCGCCGATCAGGCGGGCAACCGCGCCGCGGAACTCGACCTCGGACGACGGCAGCGAGCGGGTGCCGAGCTTGTCCTTCAGCCGCTGGAACTCCATGCCGGGCCCGCGCGGGAGCAGGAAGCAGGAGAGGCCGCCGGGTGCTTGAGCGAGGATCAGGAAGACGTCGCAGGGCGGGTAGGAGCAGAACCACTTGTGGCCGGTGAGCTCGTACGCGCCGTCGCCGATCGGCACCGCCTGCGTGGAGTTGGCGCGCACATCGGAGCCGCCCTGCTTCTCGGTCATCGCCATCCCGGAGAGCGACCCGCGCTCGTAGTCCGGGAGCGTGAGGCGCGGTTCCCATTCGGCGGCGAGGTCAGGGTTCTTGCGCAGGGCCGGGACGGCCGCGTAGGTCATCGAGATCGGGCACATCACACCGGCCTCGACCTGCGACCAGAGCATGAACAGCGTGCCGCGCGTCACGTGCGCGCCCGGCTTCGGGTCACGCCAGGGGAGCGACGGGATCTCGCGCTCCACGCCGATCCGCAGCAGCCAGTGCCAGGACGGATCAAGCTCGACCTGGTCGACCCGGTGGCCGTAGCGGTCGTGCGTGCGCAGCACCGGCAGGTTGGTGTTCGCGCGGCGACCGTGCGCTATCGCCTCGGCTGATCCGGCGACGGCGCCCAGGTCGCGGGCGCGATCGATCCCCCAGGCGCCGCCCTCGCGCGTCAGGCCTTCCTGCAGCGCGAGGTCGAGCTCGAACAGGTTCTCGCCCTCGAACGGAGGCGGCTGGTTGGTGACCTCGTGGGTGCTCGAGGGACTACGCGTCTGCGTATGCATGGGTTCTCCGCGGTAGGGATCGAGTTGCGAACTGGACGACTGCGGCGACCAGGGCGTCGTGCCCCGTGCCGTTGCGATCTGCGGCGAGCGGTCCGACCAGCGCTTCGCCGATGGCGCCCACAAGAGCGGCGGCCGTCGTCTCCGTGTCATGCGGCTCGAGCTCGCCGCGGTCGATGCCCTGACGAAGGACTTCGACGAGCACGTCGCGGTAGCCGCGGCGGAAGATCAGGCGCTCGGCTTCGACGGCGGGGTCGACGGGCTCGGCGATCAGCGCGTAGGCGCGGGTGGGGGCGGCGAGCGCGCGGCGGGCGAAGGCCTCGGTTGCCGCGGCGATCCGCTCGCTGGCGCTGCGGCCGTCGTCCTCGGCTGCGTGGTTGAAGACGTCGACCTCGCGCTGCGATGCGCGGCGGAAGACCTCGGCGAAGAGGTCCGACTTGGACGGGAAGTGCCGGTAGACGGTGCCGGTTGCGACGCCGGCCCTGCTCGCGATCGCCTGGACCGACGCCGATGCGTAGCCGCCATCGGCGAGTTGGCCGAGCGCCGCGACGACGATCCGCTCGCGCGCCTCGGCCTTGCGCTGCTCCGTCCGTTCGGTCGGCCGGTAGGGCATCCAGCGAAGAAGTGAACCACGATTCACCTCTTTCGTCAACGCAACTGACGGTGCCTCCTGGGGTTACCGACCCGATGAGGATCGCTCCCCTGATTGCCGTACTCGCGATGGCGGTCACTCTCGCGGCGCCCGCGCAGGCGGCGCCGGCGCGTTTCTTCGGCGTTGTCTACGACCGCGAGGTCAGCGTCGCGTCAGCGGCAGTCCAGGACGAGCAGTTCGCGCTGATGCGCAAGAACGGGGTTCGCACGGTCCGAAGCGTCTTGAGCTGGGCCGCCACCCAACCGACGGCCGGGCAGCCACCGAACTTCGCGGACATCGACGCGCTCGCCGCACGGGCCGCGCGCAACGACATCCAGATCCTGCCGATCGTGATGTATGCGCCTGGGTGGGCACGCCTGTTTCCCGGCAAGGTCGCCTCGCCGCCGCGTGACCCGGACGACTATGTCGCGTTCCTGAACGCGCTCGTTTCGCGCTACGGGCCGAACGGCACGTTCTGGTCCGAGCACCCCGACGTCCCGAAGCGCCCACTTCGCACGTGGCAGGTCTGGAACGAGCCGCAGTTGCGCTACCAGTGGTCCGGCAGGGACTGGCAGGCGGGCTACGGCAGCCTGCTCCGGGCCTCGCACGACGCGTTGAAGAAGGACGACCCCGGTTGCACCGTCGTGCTGGCCGGCGCCACGAACTTCGCCTGGGATGCGCTCGACAGCCTCTACGCGAAGGGCCACGTCAAGGGCGAGTTCGACGTGGCCGCGCTGCACCCGTACACGGGCTCGGCCGGGCGGGTGGTGAAGGCGGGCCAGTTGTTCCGTGCGGCGCTCAGGCGACACGGCGACGGGCACAAGCCGGTGTGGATCACCGAGCTGACGTGGCCGGCGTCGAAGGGTCGCGTGAAGCCGCCGGGCGGACTGACCGCACTGCCGACGACCGATGCGGGAATGGCAACGCGCCTGACACGCGCGTACAAGCTGCTCGCGAAGACGCACGTGGTGCAGAGGGCGTACTGGTACACCTGGGCATCCGCGTACCGCAGGGCCAACGGCATCTTCGACTTCACCGGGCTCGAGCGGTTCGATCCCGCGACCGGCCACTTCAAGGCTACGCCGGCGCTGCGCGCCTTCCGTCAAGCCGCGCACTGAACGATCGCGACGCGGCGCAGCCGCCCGAGGGCGTGGATACGCTCCGCGCCTCATGCGACGCCTCCTCTTCGCGGGTGCCGTTGTCACCATGCTCGCCAGCGTCCCGTCCAGCGCCGATGCCCGTTCGTTCAGCTACGGCGTGTCGTCGGCCGAAGTCACGTCCAGCTCGGCGCTGCTCTGGGCGCGCCCGCCCAAGTCCGGCAGGGTGCGCCTGGTCGTGGCGCGGAACAAGAAGTTCACGAGGAGCGTCTCTACGGCGCTTACCGCGAAGAAGTCGAACGACCTGACGGTGCAGGGGCGGGTAAGCCATTTGACGCCCGGCAAGCGCTACTACTACTTCTTCACTCAGGGCAGGCAGCGCAGCGTGATCGGGACCTTCGCGACCGCGCCCAAGTCGACGAGCGCCAGGACGATCCGCTTCGCCGTCACGGGCGACGCCGACGGCGTGCGCGCGAACGGCAGCAACTACTGGAACAAGGATGGGTCGGCCGACTGGGCCACGTACAAGCTGATGACCCGGGAGAAGAACGACTTCAACATCAACCTCGGCGACACCATCTACTCCGACGCCGAGACGGAGCACGGCTTCCCGTTGGCCTTGTCGCTGGATCAGAAGCGGCAGAAGTACCGGTTGGGGCTGACATATCCGAACCTGGAACGACTGCGCGAGTCCGGTCCCGTCTACAACCAGTGGGACGACCACGAGTTCGTCGACGACTTCAACCGGCACAGCGAGGCCTGCGACGTCGGGTCGATCTTCAACAACAGTTACTCGTGCAACATCCCGAGCATCTGGTCGGCCGGCGTGAAGGCGTTTCGCGAGTACATGCCCGTCACGTACTCCGCGAAGAACGGGACCTACCGCAGCTTTCGCTGGGGGAAGAACCTGCAGATCTTCATCCTGGACGAGCGCTCGTTCCGCAGCCTGCGCGCCTCGGAGGTGAAGCAGGACCCGAACGCTCCCGAGCCGACGGGGCACGTCTGCGACAACGGGGGCAACGACGACGTCGCGCCGCGCGTGCCGCAGCGCATCCGTGACGTGTTCGCCCTCGTCTACCCGGCGCTTGCCAATCCGATCTCGCCTGCCTGCCTGGCGGCTTTGAACGACCCGAATCGGACGATGCTCGGCAGTCGTCAATACGCCACGTTCACGAAGGCGATCAAAGCCTCGACGGCGAGGTGGAAGGTAATCATCAACGAGGTCCCGATGATGGAGTTCGGGATCAACCCGTATGACGACTGGGAGGGCTACGAAGCGGAGCGCGAGAAGCTGCTCACGTTCCTCAAGGACAGTGTCAAGAACGTTGCGGTGGTGACCACCGACTTCCACACGAACTGGGTCAACGACGCGCGCATCAAGACCTATCCGGAGGACGGCGGACCGTTGCCGAGCGGCGTCAAGGAGTTCGTCGCCGGCGGCGTGGCCGACCAATTGTTCGGGCACGAGATCGACGGCGTGACGGGCCAGGACGGCAGCTGGAAGCTGGTGGACGGGGTGTTCCTCAACAGGCAGCCGCCGGACGGTCCGGGCATGGAGTGCTCGAACATGGTCACCTTCGGCTACGCGCAGCTCCAGGCGAGCGCGTCTTCGCTGAAGGTCGTGCTGAAGGACAACAGCGGCAAGCAGATGAGCAATGCGGCCGACGGCAAGCGCTGTGGGCCGTGGGTGCTAAAGGCTAGGTAGCTCGGATCTTGCGGACTGCGCTCCGCAGGCCCCTGTAGAACGCCTGGATCCGGTACGCCCCGCGAGTGAGCTTCACGCCGAGCTTGGCGTGGCCCGTGGGGCTGGTATCGGCGTGTTTGCCGGCCAGCCGTATCTCTACGCCCCGCAGCGGTATCCAGCGGCCGTTGGCGTAGACGTACGCGGTCGCGGCGATGGTCACCTGCTTGGCTGCCTTGACGCGGGCGTGCTTCACGCTCAGCGAGAGATGCGCGCCCCTCGGGACGAAGTTGACGAGCTGGGTGCTGGAGAGCCCCCCGCCCGGTACCAACTCCCAGTGGAGGAGGCCGTCGAGGTATGCCCCAGCGTCAAGGCCTTCGGGCTCGAGCGTGCCAACGCGTTCGATCTCGACCTGCGAGGCGCCGGTCGTCGTGTCGACCGAGACGACGCGGTTGACGCTGCCGACCTGCGTCGACAGGTAAAGCCGTCCGCCGAAGAGGACCGCGCCACCGGCGCCGTCGGGCGCGGCATTGACAAGCCGCCTGACCGAGTGGATCGGCAGCGCGGCCGGCGCGGCGTTGGCGGGGTTCAAATCGGCGAGGCTGTAGGCGAGCAGGTCGCTGCCGCTGATCGTCCAGACGAGGCCGCTCTGGGGATCCGTCGCGACCCACTGCGTCTTCTGGATCTCCGACGGGTCGAGCTTGACGTAGTACTTCCACTCGAGTGTCTTCGCGTCCATGACGCCGATCGAGCCCGTCTTCGATGGGTTCTGATCGGGCTGGAACGGCTGATAGCTCTCGAGCGGCAGCAGCAGCCGACCACCTTCGCCCGCGTCGAGGGCGATGTCGCCGATGTGGTTGTACTGCTCGGTCTGGGCGACGTCCTTGGGAATCGGGTTCGTGTTGGTGACGATCTCCCGCTCGTCATGGGTGCGGTAGATGCCCACGAACGAGCCGGAGTAGTACACGTCCCCGGTGGCGGGATCCGAGGCGAGGCCTTGGCGGTAGTAAGCCGGCTTCGTGAGCTGACTCGTCTTGATCCAGAGGCCGGGATCGGCGGCGCTCGCCACACCGGATCCCGCGGCCAACACGACGAATGCAATGCCGAGCGCGATCGTGGCACGCCGCATCAGCGGGTCACCGCTGCCTTCAGGCGGGCACGAAAGCGCGCCGTCTCGCGCTTGGCCGAGCGTCCGGCCACACGCCTCAGCAACGCTCGATCCGCAAACGTCATCAGCTCGATCACGTCGTCCACCATCGCACGCCGGCGCCCGAGTCGGCGCTTCACGACGTCGCGGCGCTGCTTCGCCAGCAGCTCGAAGTTCTCACCGCCGTAGGCGCGCAGCGTCGAGTGAGCGCCGGTGTGGACGGCGCGCGCGCGGGGGTCGAACCACGTCTCTGCGCGCAGTCCCAGGTCCAGATCCTCCGCGTAGAGGAAGATCGACTCGTCGAACGGGCCGAGGTCCCTGAGCGTGTCCGTGCGGGCGACGAGGCACGCCGCAGTCGCCCACCCGACCACGCGTGCCTTCCCGGACTGCCACGGCTCGACCACGCGGCGGAGCGGCGGCGGCAGGACGGGGCCGGGCAGCAGCGAGTAGGCGGCCGTCGCCGGCGTGGCCGGCTGTGGGTGGGCGCTGTCCTGGCGGGACCCATCGGCGTTCAGGAGGAGTGGCGCGTACAGGCGCCCCGGCTCGACTCGCTCGGCAAGCTCGGCGAGCGAGGCGTCGACGATCTCGACGTCCGGGTTCACGACGATCGTGACGGGCTGGCGGGCGGCGGCCACTCCGGCGTTCGCGGCTGTCCCGAAGCCGCGGTTCTCGTCAAAGGCGATGAGCGTCGCGCCGGCGCCCTCTGCGATGGCGCGGCTGTGGTCCTGTGACGCGTTGTCGACGACGATCAGGTTTGCCCCAGGAAGGTGGCGCTCGAGCGATGTGGCCAGAGTGACAAGCTCCTCGCCGGAGTTGTAGGTGACGGTGACGAACGCGATGCCAGTACCGGTGGACCGGGCGTGCCTGGGGCGCTCGAGGCCCGCGACGAGATCGCGGTAACGCGCCTGCATGGCGTCGAGTGAAAACGCCGACTCGGCGCGTCGCCGGGCGCCGGCCGAGAGCTGATCGCGGCTGCGCAACACGCCGACGAGCGCGTGTGCGGCGGCGGCCGCATCGCGCGGCGGGTAGAGAGCGCCGCATGTCGCGTCGACGATCTCGGCCGGTCCGCCGGCAGCGGGCGCGACGACCGGTGTCCCGGAGGCGAGCGCCTCCACGAGCACAAGGCCAAACGGCTCGCGATCCGAGCAGTGCAGCAGGCAGCCGGCGTCGCCCAGCGCGCCCGCTGGATCGGGAAGCGGACCGGCGAATTCGACCCGGCCGGCGAGGTCCGGGCGTGCCGCGCGAGCACGGAGGTGCTGTAGGAGCAGCTCGCCATCCGCGTCGAGAGGAGCGCCGGCAATCCGGAGCCGAAGATCAGGCAGCTCGCGCGCCGCCAGCGCCGCGATCTCGAGTGCGAGGTCCGGCCGCTTCCACGG
>DATBDN010000218.1:0-3721 GCA_036269895.1 Thermoleophilaceae bacterium | reverse complement strand
GAGGCTGTCGCAAGGACGGCGGGCCCGGACGCTGACCATCACGAGGATCGCGCTCGACTGACGGCCGAGGCGGTCGCACATCATTGCGCCCTCGCGATTGCTGCGGCCGGGCCGTCCTGCGTGGCGGTCAAGCCGCAGCTCGCATGCTTCGAGCGGCTCGGCTCGCATGGATGGGCCGCGCTCGAGCAGACGATTGCCGCGGCGCACGAAAACGACCTGCTCGTGATCGCCGACGGCAAGCGCGGCGACGTCCCGCAGTCCGCGAAGGCCTACGGCCAGGCGCTCGTCGGCCACACGACCGGGCCGTTCGGCGCGGTCCCCGGCCTCGGCGCCGACGCCTTCACCGCGAATCCGCTGCTCGGCCGCGACGCGCTCGAGCCCCTGCTCGAGGCCGCCGATGCCGCCGCGGCGGGCTGCTTCGTCCTGGTCCGGACCTCGAACCCCGGGGCCGCTGAGATCCAGGACGAGCCGAGCGACGCGCCGCTGCGGGCGAAGTTCGCGCGCATCGTCGACGAGCTTGGCGCAGACCGGATCGGCAGCGCCGGATTGTCCGACGTCGGCGCCGTCACCGGCGCCACGCGGCCCGAGCTGGTGGCCGAGCTGCGCGAGCAGATGCCGCACGCGATCTTCCTGCTTCCGGGCGTTGGCGCCCAAGGCGGCCGCGCGGAAGATCTGGGGCCGGCCTTCGCGCCGCACCCCGCCGCCGGGCTCGTCAGCGCATCGCGCTCGATCGTCGATGCCGCTGCCAACGGCGGCGGCGATCCGGCGCTCGTTGCGCAAACCGCCGCGGAGGCGCTGCGCATGGCGACCTGGCGACTCGCGGTCGCAAGCCGCTGACGACCCGTCTGCAGTCCACCCCGCGTCGCCGCCCAGTGCCCCTACCATCCACTTGCCATGAATCAAAGGGCGAGGAGGAGTTCCGCGCGCTTCTTGGCGCCCTTGGCACTGATCGCAGTGATCGTCGCGCTGATGGCGATCATCAGCGGCAACGGCAACAGCAGCGGGAGCGGGAGCGGGAGCAGTTCCGCGACCACGGCGTCGACCACGACGCCCGCCGCGAAGACCACGACGAAGAAGAAGTCATCGTCCAAGTCCAAGACCAAATCCACGACCACGTCCGGCACAGGTCCGAAGACGTACACGGTCCAAGTCGGCGACACGCTTGGCGGCATCGCCGCCAAGACCGGCGTCCCGCTGTCCAAGATCCAGGAGCTCAACCCCGATGTCGACCCGCACACGATGAACGCGGGCCAGCAGATCAGACTGAGGTAGTGCGACAGACAGGGGCCGTTTTCACGGCCGTACTCGTTGCACTGATGCTGGTCCTGGCGGGGCCGGCCGCAGCGCGTGTCTCACGGCCGTCGCTCGCGTCCGCGTCTGCCGGGATCGTCGTCGACGCCCGCTCGGGCGAGACGCTGATGTCGAAGCACCCGGACTCGCGCCGCCCCATCGCCAGCACGACCAAGCTCATGACGGCGCTGCTCACGCTCGAGAGCGGGAAGCTGAGCCGCACCTTCACCGCACCGGCCTACAACGCCGCGCCGGCGGAGTCGAAGATCAACCTGCGCCGCGGCGAGCGCATGACGGGTCGCGACCTCCTGACGGCACTGCTGCTCGAGAGCGCGAACGACGCGGCGGTCGACCTTGCAGTCGGAGTCGCAGGCTCGCGCGAGCGCTTCGTCGACGAGATGAACGCCCGCGCGCGGCAGCTCGGGTTGCGTCACACGCACTACGCGAACCCGGTTGGGCTCGACGCTCCCGGCAACTATTCCAGCGCGCGCGACCTGGCCACGCTCGCGCGCAAGCTCATGACGAAGCCGACGTTCGCCGAGACCGCCGATCGCGCACGGGCGACCCTTCGCAGCGGCGACCACGTACGCACGATCCACAACCGCAACCTGCTGATCGGTCGCTATTCGTTCGTCGACGGCGTGAAGACCGGGCACACGTCGACGGCGCACTACGTGCTGGTCGGCGCCGCGCACGGCCACGGCGGGAAGGTCATCAGCGTCGTGCTCGGGGAGCCGACCGAGGGAGCGCGCGACGTGGACACGCTGGCGCTGCTGCGCTGGGGCATCGACCAGTACCGGCGCGTGACCGTGCTGCGGCCGGGCAGAACCGTTGCGTACACGAAGGTCGCGTACCACCCGGACCTCAGGATCCGCCTGACGACGCGCCATTCGGCGGCGTTCACGCTGCGTCGCGGGGAGCACCTGACTAAGCGCGTCCACGCACCGAAGGAGCTCGACGGCCCGATTCCGGCTGGCCGCCGGGTCGGCTCGGTCGAGGTCCTCTACCTCGGGCACAAGGTGAAGACGCTCGCGCTCGTGACCACCCGCGACGTGCCGGGCAGCACCCTGGTCCAGCGAGTGACCCAGACTCTGGGTCCGCCCCTCACGGCGCTAGCCTTGCTTCTTGTGGTGGTCGGGGGGGTGCTAGCGGTCCGGAGGCTCCGCGCCTCGCTTGCGCGCCGCCCACGGACGGTCTCGTAAAGATGATCCTGACAGTCACACTCAACGCTGCGATCGATCGGACGCTCGCGGTGCCGAACTTCCACGTCGGCCGGCGCCACCGGGCGGTGGAGCAGACAGCGGTCGCCGGCGGCAAGGGCGTGAACGTCGCACGTGCACTCAAGGCGCTTGGGCGGCCTGTGCTGGCCACCGGTACGGCCGGCGGCGGGACCGGCGCCCGCATCATCGAGCTGCTCAACGAGGAGGGCATCGCAAACGACTTCGTGCGCATCCAGGAGGAGTCGCGCATGTCGACGGCCGTCATCGACCCGACCGATGGCGTCACGACCGAGATCAACGAGCGCGGGCCGGCGTTGTCCAATGCCGAGCGCGAGCGAGTCGTAGAGCGGATCCTTTACCTCGCGCAGGGCGCGAAGATCGTGGTCCTGTGCGGCAGCCTGCCGCGCGGCGTGCCGGTGGAGCTCTACGCGCAGCTCGTCGAGGAGCTGCGCCGTCTCGACGTCACCACGATCCTCGACACCGAGGGCGAGCCGCTGCGCCTGGCGGTGCGTTCGGGGCCCGACCTGATCAGCCCGAACCTGACCGAGGCCGAGGAGCTCGTCGGGCACGAGTTCGCCGACGACGAGGATCGCGTGACCGGCGTGCGCGACATCGTCACGCTGGGCGCGCGCAACGCGATCATCACCTACGACAGCGGCTGCGTCGCGCTGCTCGGTGGCGACTCGGCCGAACGCGTCGCCTACCGCGTCGCGGTCGAGCCACGCGAGCCGCTGTCGGCCATCGGCGCCGGCGACGCGTTCCTCGCCGGCTACGTCGCTCGTCTCTACGAAGGACGTGGGGTCGAGGAGTGCCTGTGCTTCGGGACCGCATGCGGTGCCGAGTCGGTGCGACACGTCGGCGCCGGCGTCATCGACCCCCGCGAGGTCGAGCGGCTGCTCCCCGAGGTGACGGTGGACCGGCTCGCCGAACCGGCATTTCTTTCTCCGTAAAGAGCGGGAAATCACCCATACGGGCGGTGCTAACTTGGCTCTTTCAGTCCGCCGCCAAACCTAAGGTGCCCTGCCAATGGAAATCGAAATCGGACGTGGCAAGAAGGGGCGTCGAGCCTATGGCTTCGACGACATCGCGATCGTGCCGTCGAGGCGCACGCGCGACCCTGACGACATAGACATCAGCTGGACGCTCGGCCCGTATCGCTTCGAGCTGCCGCTGCTCGCGTCCGCGATGGACGGTGTCGTCTCGCCCGCGAC
>DATBDN010000217.1:0-6427 GCA_036269895.1 Thermoleophilaceae bacterium | reverse complement strand
CGTCGTCGATGCGGCTCGGCAGGTACCAGTCGACGTCGGCGCCGAGCGTGCGCAGCACGCGCACGAGCACAGCGGTCGAGCAGACGCCGTCCACGTCGTAGTCACCGTGGACGGTGATCCGCGAGCGCCGGCCGATGTGGCCCAGGATCCGCCCCGCGGCGCCGCGCAGGCCGCCGAACGCGTCGAGTGGATGGGCGTCGGCCGCGGCGAGGAACGCGCGCGCGTCGGCGGCCTCGCCGAGCCCGCGGCGCACGAGGATCTGGGCCAGCACGTGCGACACCCCGAGCTCCGCCGCCAGCCCGCGGGCGGCGGCGAAGTCGTAGGGGTCGAGCTCGATGCGGGCCGGAACCGGTGACACGGCCCGCGAACGTACGTCGCGGGCCGGACGGAACCGCTAGCGCTTGAGGCGCAGCACGCTGATCACGCCGCCGTGGTCGGACGGGTGCAGGCCGCTCTTGGTCTTCTCGCGCCCGGTGATCGACGACTTGACGAGCTTCACGCCCGGCCGGGTCATGACCCAGTCGACGTTGTGGTCCCAGCCCGCGTTCTTGGCGAGGTCGTTGAAGCAGCACGAGTTCTTGGCCGTGCGACGGGGCTTGAAGCCGGCCTTGGCGATGGCCTCGTACGGCGGCCGGTCGCCCGCGTCGGACAGGATCGGACCGGAGTTGAGGTCGCCGACGAGCACGGTCCGCAGCTTCGACTTCAGCGGGCCGTTGACGAGCTCCTTGGCCTGGGCGAGTCGCACCGGCTGGCTGTACGCCTCGAGGTGCGTGTTGACGAAGTGGAACTTCGCGCCGCGCACCGTCGCGTCGAGGGCGTTCCAGGTCCGCCCGGGCGAGACGTCGCCGAGCGTCGGGCTGGGGATCGCGAGCTGGTTGGCGAACACGCCGACGCGCGGGCGCGCGACCTTCACGCCCTTGCGGGCGAGCGTGACGTCACCGAGCGTCAGCCGCACGTCGTAGCCCTTGTTCGTCGGCCCCTCGACGTCGAGCCCGTAGTCCTTGGCGGCGACCGTGTAGTCCTGGCCGCGCTTGGCCAGCTCCTTGCGGATCAGCCCGAGGTAGTCCCACAGGACCGTCTTCGCGGGCTTGGGGCTGCCCTTCGGCCCCTTGCGGTAGAGCGAGACCTCCTGCAGGCCGACGAGGTCCGGCTTGGCCTTGGCGATCTCGTCCGCCATCAGCGTCATGCGGCCCTTGGGGTCGCCGGCCTTGACCGTGTCGACCAGCGCGCCCGCCGCGGCCTCGAACTCGGCGCCCGGCTTGGCGGTCGCGATCGGCGGCAGGTCCGCGCCGAGGAAGACGTTGCGCGTCATGACCTTGACGTCGGTGGTCTTGGCCATCGCGGCGGGCGCGACGGCGAACGCCGCGGCGGCCACGGCCGCGCCGATGAGAGAGATCCGTCTGAGCATGGACGCCACCCTAACGACGGCGGCGGTCTACGCGGCGAGCCCGGCGGCGCCGGTGCCCGCGCGCTCCTCGGCCCGAACGCCCATCCAATAGACGATCGCCAGCCCGATGACCGCGCCGGGGACCGCCTCGAGGCCGGTCAGCAGGTGGGTGTCGTTGCGGCCCGGGATCGAGCCGAGGTTGACGATCAGCCCGAAGAGGAACGAGCCGAGCAGCGCGCCCAGGAACGCGCCCACGATGCCCCCGGCGAAGCGGTCGGGCAGGAACACCGTGAAGTGCCAGATGGCCAGGCCGACCATGATCCAGACGAGCGCGCCCATCAGCGGTTCCTCCCGTGCGGGCGGCGGTTCGGCGGGCGGCGCCCGGAGTCGGTCTCGCCGTTGCCGCTCTTGGGCGGCCGCGGCTCGCCGTCGGTCCGCGGCGGCGCGTCGGTGCCCGACGTCCCGGCGGCGCGTGAGCGGGCGCGCCGTCCGCCGACGGGCCGCTGCGGGCCGCCGCTCGGGGCCGGTGGCGTCGCCTGGCGGCGCGCGTCCTCGATCCCGAGGTTGGCGACCATGTCGTCGAACTCGGCCTGCGACACGCCCTGGGCCGGATCGGCCGAGACCGCGCGCGACGGCCGGCGGCTGTCGGACGGCGCGACGTCGACCGGGCCGCCCTGGGCCGCGGTCGCGTAGGCCGGCACCTCGCCGAGCTCGCGCTTGATCCGCGCCTCGCGCGCCTTGTAGACCGGCTCGCGCTCCTTCCAGTGCGTCAGCACCGGACCGGCGATGAAGATCGACGAGTACGTGCCCGAGGCGACGCCGACGAGCAGCGCGAACGCGAAGTCCTTCAGCGTGTCGCCGCCGAACAGCAGCAGCGAGAGCACCGGGAGCAGCGTGCAGAAGCTCGTCGCGAGCGAGCGCGTGATGACCTCGGACATCGAGCGGTTGACGATCTGCGCGAACGCGGCGCTCGGCATCCGCGGGATGTTCTCCCGGATGCGGTCGAAGACGATGATCGTGTCGTAGAGCGAGTAGCCCAGGATGGTCAGCAGCGCCGCGACCGTCGACGTCGTCACCTCCCGGCCGACGAGGGCGTAGACGCCCGCCACGATCAGCACGTCGTGCATCAGCGCGATCAGCACCGGGACCGCGAACTTCCACTCGAAGCGCAGGGCTATGTACACGGAGATCACGAGCAGCGAGGCGATGATCGCGATCACGGCCGACTTGGCCACGCTCTGCCCGAAGCTCGGGCCGATCTCCTCCTCGTTGGGCGTGCCGCGCACGCCGAAGGCCTGGTCGAGCGCACGCTCGGCACCGTCGATGCCCTGCTTGCCGAGCTGCTTGGTGGTGATCTGGACCGCATTGGCGCCCAGCCGCGGGTTGGAGATCGTCTGGACCTTCGCGTCGGTGAGGCCCTGCGGATCGAGCACGTTGCGGATCTGGTCGACCGACGCGTGCTGCTGCAGCCCGAGCGTCAGGCGCGTGCCGCCGTCGAAGTCGATGCCGAAGTTGATCCCCTTGCCCGAGATCGCCAGCGCGCCGATCAGCAGGATGCAGCCGGAGAAGGAGAAGAACCACTTCGACTTGCCCATGTAGTCGAAGCGGAACTTGAAGCGCTGCTTGCCCGCCCCGAGCGCGGCGCGCGAGCGGATGATGCGCGTCGAGCGCAGCGAGTAGAGGATCGCCTGGGTCGCCACCACGGCGGTGAACAGCGAGACCAGGACGCCGAGGCCGAGCGTGAAGGCGAAGCCCTTCACGCCCGCGGTGGCGAGCACGAAGAGGATGAACGCCACCAGGAAGGTGACGATGTTCGCGTCGATGATCGCCGTCAGGCCCTTGCGGTAGCCCGAGATGATCGCCTGGCCCACGCCGCGACCCGCGCGTATCTCCTCCTTGACGCGTTCGAAGACGACGATGTTCGCGTCCGCCGCGACGCCGAGCGTGAGGATCAGGCCCGCGATGCCCGGCAGGGTCATCGTGATCGGGATGAGCTTGACCAGCGCGAAGAGCAGGATGCCGTAGGTGACCAGCCCCAGCACCGCCACCAGGCCGAGCACGCGGTAGAACGCGAGCAGGAAGAGCACTGTCAGCGCAAGGCCGACAGCGCCGGCGATCAGGCCCTGGTGCAGCGCCTGTTTACCGAGCGAGGCCGACACCTGGGTCTTCGAGATGAGCTTGAGCTTGACGGGCAGCGCGCCGATGCGGAGGTTCTGGGCCAGGTCCTGGGTCTCCTGGATCGAGCCGATGCCGTTGATCTGTGCGCCCGTGCGGCCGTCGATGCCCTCGGGATTCTCGATGAAGTCGATGTACGCGCGCGAGACGATCTGGTCGTCGAGCGTGATCGCGAAGTGCTGGAACGCGTTCTGGCGCGCGACGCCCGGCGGCAGGATCGTCTCCGCCCCGCGCTGCGCGACGCGCTTGGTCACACGCGCGAAGGCCTTGCGTCCCTTGTCCGTGAAGTTGAAGGTGACTATCGGCTCGTTCGTGCGCGGGTCGAACGACTGCTTCGGGTCCTTGATGTCGGACCCCGTCAGCTCCGAGTCGTCCTCGATGACGTAGTAGCCACCGCTGATGTTCGAGTTCTTGAGGTTGGCCGGCTTCTCGGCGCCGATGATCACGATGCCCTGCGGGACGACGTAGATCTTGGAGCCGGCCGGCGGTCCCGCCTTGCCGAGCTTGTTCAGCTCCGCCGCGCACGGGCCGGTCGCGGGCTTGTCGAGCGGCCGCGGGTGTACCGGGGCCTTGTCGCTGTAGTCCGACAGCAGGTCCTTGCACGTGGCCTCAGGGCCGGCCCGCAAGGCGTCCTTCGGGCCGAAGAGGTAGTACTTCTTGCCGCTCGTGTCGTTCTTCTTGTCGTAGAAGGCCTCGACCGCGTGCTGGTCCTTCGGGTTGACGCCAGCGGCGCGCAGCTCCGCGACGTCGGGGCCGCTGGCCGGAATGTCGTTGGCCTCCGCCTGCGGCTTGGCCTTCGACGCGAGCTTCACCGCGTCGAGAATCGACGGGATCGGTGTGTTCGCCGCGCTGTAGTCGGTGGCGTGCTCGCCGAGCGGCTTGCCGTCCGAGCCGATGACGTTCGGCTCCCAGTCGTAGAACTGCAACTGGGCGGTGGTGCCGACCTGGGACTCGGCGCGCGCGGCGTTCTTCACGCCCGGTAGGCCGACGTCGATCTGGTCGCGACCCTGCTGCTGAACCTCGGACTCGGAGACGCCGAGCGCGTTCGTCCGCTTGCGGATCGTGTTGATCGAGTCCTGCACCGCCTGCGGGGTGACCTTCGGGACCTGCGGCGTGGGCTCGGCCTGGTAGACGAGCTCAACGCCTCCGCGCAGGTCTAGGCCCAGCTGCGTCTTCTTCGCGAGCGGCGCGCCCGAGACGATCGTGAGCAGCGAGACGACGAGCAGGGCCCCGACTATCACGAGGACGATCAGGTTGCGGCGGCGGTCGTTCATCAGTTCGGGGTCAGCACGAGCAGCAGCCCGCCATCGTCGTCGTAGGCGGGGAAGATGTCGGCGGTCGCCGGCTCAGGGCGATCACCCTCAGCATGCACCGTAACTGGCTTCTTGAGGACGCGCACCCCCCATTCGAGGGCGGTGCCGATCGGATCGCCGTCCTCGTCGAACTCGAGGTTGAGCACCTCGGTCACCGGGCGGCCCATCACGTTCTCCTCGCCGAGGCCGGTGAGCTCACGAACGCCGCGGCCGACGCCTATTACACGCGCGTGGGCGTCGCAGACGAAGAACGCGGCGTTCGGCGCCGGGTAGTAGTCGTCGAGCAGCTCGAAGAGGAAGCCGAAGCCGCATTTGGCGCATCCGCGTGCGCGCTGCGTGAAGCCAGCGGTGCGTTCGGCGCCCAGGGTCCGGTTGCCGCAGTTGGGGCAGATGAAGTTCGGCATGCGGTCCAGATCAAGGTTAGCTTCGGTCTAGAAAAGTCCCGGTGGCTCCTTTGCGTGGTCCAGACCGAGGTGCTCGAAGGCCTTCGCGGTGGCCACGCGGCCGCGCGGAGTGCGCTTGATGAAGCCTTTTTGGAGCAGGTACGGCTCGTATACGTCCTCGAGCGTGTCCTCCTCCTCGGAGACCACGATCGCGAGCGTGCTGAGACCGACCGGGCCGCCGTCGAACTTCTCGCAGATGGCGCGCAGGATCGCGCGATCGAGGCGGTCGAGGCCCTCCTCGTCGACCTCGAGCAGGTCGAGGGCGGCGGCGGCGATCTGGGCGTCGATGGCGCCGGCGTGGCGGACCTCGGCGTAGTCGCGGACGCGCTTGAGCAGGCGGTTGGCCACGCGCGGGGTGCCGCGGCTGCGGCCGGCGATCGTCTCCGCGCCGGCCCGGTCGATCGTGGCGCCCAGGATGCCGGCGCTGCGGGTGACGATGGTGGCCAGCTCGGAGGTGTCGTACAGGTCGAGGCGGTGGGTCACGCCGAAGCGGTCTCGCAGCGGCGTGGTGAGCAGGCCGGCGCGCGTGGTGGCGCCGATCAGCGTGAAGGCCGGCAGGCTGAGGGTCACCACCGATGCGCCGGCGCCCTGGCCGACGGTGATCGGGAGCGTCTGGTCCTCCATCGCGGGATAGAAGGTCTCCTCGAGCGCTGGTGGCAGGCGGTGGATCTCGTCGACGAAGAAGACGCTGCGCGGCTCGAGCGCCGTGAGGTAGGCGGCGACGTCGCCCTTGCGCTCGAGCGCTGGGCCTGCGGTCTGGACGAACGGGACGCCGAGCTCGGAGGCGACGATCTGCGCGAGGCTCGTCTTGCCGAGCCCGGGCGGCCCGGCGAGCAGGACATGGTCGAGCGCCTCCCCGCGCCGCTTGGCGGCGTCGATGAAGATCTCGAGCTGCTCCTTGACGCGCGGCTGCCCGACGAACTCGGAGAGCCGCCTGGGGCGAAGTGACTGGTCGAGGTCGTCCTCGGTCGTGAGCGTGGCGGTCTGGATGCGCTGGCGCTCCGCGGTTTCCAGGTCGTCGATGCCGGGCGTGCGGATCCGGCCGCTCAAGCTGCTGCCCTCGCGCGGAGCGCGCCCTCGATGAGCTCCTCGGGCGACTCTCCTTCAAC
>DATBDN010000216.1:0-3589 GCA_036269895.1 Thermoleophilaceae bacterium | reverse complement strand
GCCCACCCAGCGCGTCGTCCGGACGACGCTGGGCGAACTGCCCGCAACGGTGGCGCAGGAGAACATCCGGCCACCGGCGGTCTGGGTCGTCGGCGACGTCGTCGGCCTCACCGCCGGACCGCGGTGATGAACTCCTCGATCAGCGCGGCCGCGATCGCCGGCGCGGTGTCCACGCCCATCAGGACGACGACGGTTCCGCGCAGCTGCCCGAGGGCCGCCCAGTCGACCAGCGACTGCGGATGCCCCGGCGGCAGGTGCCCCGACACGACGACGAACTCGTGGGTCAGCCCGCGATGGGTGACCGGGATCCCCGCGAGGGCCGGCACCCCGATCGCGCTGGTCACGCCGGGAACCACCTCGACCGGAATCCCGGCGGCGAGGCACTCCTGAACCTCCTCCATGCCGCGGCCGAAGACGAACGGGTCCCCGCCCTTCAGCCGCACGACGCTCTTCCCGCCGCTTCCCAGCTCGACGAGCAGCGAGTTGATCCGCTCCTGCTCCATCGACGGCTTCCCGGGCTCCTTGCCGGCGTAATGCAGCTCCGCACCCGCCCGGGCCTCGGCGATGAGACCCGTCGGAATCAGCCGGTCGTAGACGATCGCATCGGCTTCCCGGACCAGCTCGAGGGCGCGCCGCGTGACGAGCCCGGGATCGCCGGGCCCCGCGCCCACGAGGTAAACGGTGCCGACGGCCGCCACGGGCGCAATGCTATGGGCATGCAGCGGGCGATCTCCGTCGACCGGATCCGCGAGCTGTGCCTGGCGTACTAGAGCGCAAGGATCTCGGCGGCGCCGGCTGAAAGCATTCGCTCGGCCAGCAGCTTGCCGGCGTTCGGCCCCGCTTCCAGCTCGTCACGGATCCAGACGCTGCCGTCCGGCGCGCCGGCGTAGGCGCGGATCGTGATCCGCTGCGGGTCGTCGGCCTGGGCCAGGACGCCGATCGGCGTGTCGCAGGTCGCGTCGAGCGCGATCACGCAGTCGCGCTCCACGGACAGGCAAGCGAACGCGAGTGGGTCGGAGATGATCTCGACCGCTGCGCGCGTTTCGGCGTCGTCGGAGCGAATCTCGAGCGCCAGGAATCCCTGCCCCGGGGCCGGAATCAGCGGATCGAGCGGCACGCCGACATCCATCCGGCGAAGGCGCTCGAGCCCCGCGGCCGCCAGCACGATCGCGTCGTAGTCGCCGTCCGCCAGTCGCCGCATCCGCGTGTCGACGTTGCCGCGCAGCTCGACCACTTCGATGTCGTCACGCAGCGCCAGCAGCTGCGACCGCCGGCGGATGCTCGCGGTGCCGACTCGAGCGCCCGGAGGCAGCGCGTCAAGCGATTCCGCCCCGCACAGCACGTCGCGCGGATCCGCGCGCGGTGGAACCGCCGCTATCACCAGCCCGTCCGGCATCACAGCTGGAACGTCCTTCGCGGAGTGCACGGCCAGGTCTACCTCACCCGCCAGCAACGCCGCCTCGATCTCCTTCACGAAGCGCGACTTGTCGCCGGCGGCGCGCACCCGGTCACCGCTCGTCGTGATCTCGACGAGCTCCGCGCCGCCCAGCATCTCGGCGACGATCCGGGACTGCGCCAGCGCCAGCGCGCTCGCACGCGTCCCTATGCGGAGTGCGACTGCTTCCTCCGTGCTTCGTCGAGTGACGCGACGTCCGCCGAGGCCGGCGACTCGCTTGCGGCCTCGGAGCCCTCAAGCGCGAACAGCTCGCGCAGCGCGTCGACGTAGACGTAGGCACGGTCACTCTCGGAGTCCTTCAGCCGCAGCGTTGGCTCGTGCAGCAGGCGACTGACGACGGCGCGGGCCATCACCTCGAGGCGCCGCCGGTCGTTTTCCGACACCGACTCCCAGCGCTCGTCGTTGTCGCGCAGGACCTGGGCGACGATCTCATCGGCGCGCTGGCGCAGCGCGGCGATCGTCGGAACGATCTCGAGCGAGCCGAGCCAGCGGACGAAGCGCTCGACCTCTTGCTCGACCAGGCGGCCGGCCTTCGCGGCCTCGGCCTCGCGACCGCTCATGTTGCGGGCGACCGCGTGCTGAAGGTCGTCCATGTCGTAGAGCGTGATGCCGGGTAGGTCACGTACGTTCGGGTCGATGTCGCGCGGCACCGCGATGTCGATCAGCAGCAGCGGGCGGCCCTCGCGCTGCTCCACCACCAGCGCCAGCTCCTCACGGCCGACGATCTGGTGCGGCGACGCCGTGCACGAGACCACGATGTCCGCCTCGGCCAGCAGCTCTGGCAGCTCGTCGAAGCGGACGGCCTCGCCGCCGAAGCGCTGCGCCAGGCCGATCGCGCGGTCGTAGCGACGGTTGGCGACGAAGATCGAATGCACCCCGCGGTCCGCCAGGGCGCGCGCCGTGACCTCGCCGTTCTCGCCGGCGCCGATCACGAGGACCCGCCGCGAGGCCAGCTCCCCGAGCACCTGCTGGGCGAGCTCGACGGCGACCGACGACACCGAGACGCGGAGCCGCCCAATGCCGGTCTCGGTGCGGGCGCGCTTGCCCGCGGTCAGGGCATCGCGGAAGAGCCGGTTGGTGATCGGGCCGGTCGTGCCCTCGACAAGCGCGAGCTCGTAGGCGCGCCGCACCTGGCCCTGGATCTCGTTCTCACCGAGGATCATCGAGTCAAGCCCGGCCGCGACGTTGAAGAGATGGTGGACCGCCTCGTCGCCGCGCAGCGAGTAGAGGTTCCCGAGTAGCTCGGTGGGGCGGATCCCCGCCTGCCGGGCCAGTGCCGACAGCGCGAGTGACTCGGCATCGACCGGGTCGGCCGCGATCAGGTAGAGCTCGGTGCGATTGCAGGTCGAGATCGCGACCGCCTCGTGCACCTCGACGGCGCGCACGAGCTCGCCGAGCAGCGACGCCGCGCGACCTTCCGGCAGCGACAGGCGCTCGCGCAGCGCCAGCGACGCCGTCTTGTGGGAGGCGCCGATGACCAGCAGCTCGTTCACTGCTCGCGCTCCTCGACCAGGTCGGCCAGCGCCTTCACCTCGCGCTCAACGCGCGCGAACCGTGCTCCGAGGATGGCCACATAGACCACGAGCATCGTCACGAAGACGCCATAGGCCGCGGCCACGTACTTGCCGGCCTCGTGAAGCGGCAGCGCGGGCGCCTCGGCGAGCAGATGCAGCATCAACCCGCCCCGACGAATTCGCGTTGGGCGCCGGCTTCATCGCGTGCCTCCAGCCTTCGCCGCAGGCGGCGCAGGTGGTCCTTGGCGCTCTTCGACGTCAGCTCGAGCTTGCACAGCGTGATGAACAGCAGCGAGATCGCGACCAGCGACACCAGCCACGTGAGCCGCATCGACCCCGGCAGATCGCCTGCCACGCGCGTGAAGACGCGCGGGTGCACCAGCGGCGTGGCCAGGCGCACCGCGACGAAGTTGAGCGGGACGAACGCGCCTGCCGTGATCGCGAACACCGCGGCGTAACGGCCCTGCTTCTCGGGATCGGCGATCGAGAAGCGCATCGGCTGGTAGGTGCAGTAGAGGAGGAAGACGATCAGGAACGACACCAGCGTCGGCTCGCCCCAGACCCACCAGTGGCCCCAGGACGCCTTCGCCCAGATCGCCCCCGTCAGCAGCACCGCCAC
>DATBDN010000215.1:0-16799 GCA_036269895.1 Thermoleophilaceae bacterium | reverse complement strand
GCAACCGCCTCGATGTGCGCGCCCGTGCCCACGAGGATGGCGCGGCGGTGGTAGCCGCCCATGCGCAGGAGCGCGCCGGTGAGCTTCTCGAACAGGTAGCGGAAGGACGACACGTAGACGAGCGCGAACAGCAGCGACCCGTAGAAGATGTAGTAGCTCGAGAACTGCTCGCCTTGGACGACCGCGAACAGGAATACGACGAGGGTCGCCTGGAAGAGCGACGCGATCACGCGCGTGAAGCCGGGCCGGACCGCCCGGTCGGCGTAGAGGTCGGAGCGCGCGAACAACAGAAGCGTGACGAGGATCGCGAGCAGGGCGACGTCCTGGGCCTGGTGGTACGACAGGGTCAGGTCGGACTTGTCCCGCAGGAGCGCCTTGAGCTCGAGCGCCGTCCAGATGGCGAGGAAGACGCCGGCGGCATCGAGGGCGCCGAGCATGAGCACGCGCGCGATCGAGCGCAGCGTGCGCAGGCGGATGATCGCCCGCAGCAGGAACGGCCGGCGGGCACGGACGTCTCGCGGCGGCAGCGCGGTCGCCCCCGGGGCAGGCTGGAGCTCTTGCAGCTCTTTTAAAAGTCCGCCGTTGGCCATTGGTGTCTTCGCCTGTTTGCCCCCGCTTGGCGAATCAAACAGTGGCGCCGGACGAATGTATCGCCTGAATCGAACTGTTTCCCGCCACTTGGGGGGCAAGACGCGAACTTCAACCTTAAACATCGCACGCATCGCCATCGGGTCGGAGCACCCTCTGGGTGGCCGCGTAATGAATTTCGGCGGATTCTCCGCTCGCGCGTGAGCGCCGGAGATAGCGTCCCAGCGAGATGCCGCTCGAGCCTCACGACGTGCTCGCCGGCCCGATCGTCCGCCGGGTTCAGCCGGATCTCGTTTCCGTCTGGATCGCGCTGCGGAAACCCGCCACGGTTCGCCTGCAGGTCTTCCGCGGGCTCGGCCCTCGGAACGCGCTGACCAATGTCCCGGCATTGCCGGTTCCGGACGGGTCGGGCGTGCGTGGCATCCCTCCCGACCCCCACACGCTCGCGGTAGGCCAGGAGCTCCACATAGCAGTTGCCGTGATGGAGCCCGCCCCGCCAACGCAGCTCGAATGGGGCCAGATCTTCTCGTACGACCTCCGCATTAAGGCGGACGAAGACGGCCCCGGCGGCGAGGAATACGGTCTCGGCGAACTAGGGCTGCTGACGAACAACGACATCGTCGGACTCGACGGCCGCAGCCACGCGCATCTGGCGCTCGGGTACACCCCCGGCTGGCTGCCGAGCTTCGTCCTGCCCGCCGAGTTGCCGATGCAGTTGCGCTTCGCCCATGGCTCCTGCCGTTTCCCGACCGGCGAGGGCAAGGACACGATGCCCGAGCTCGACGGTCTCATCGGGGCGAGTCAGTCCGATCCACTCCAGCGGATCCAGATGCTGTTCCTGACCGGCGACCAGATCTACGCCGACGACACGGGTCCCGAGTACGGCCAGGTCATCTCGCCGATCGCCGCGCGCTTGATCGGCGGCGCAACCTCGACACCGGTCGAAAAGCTCATGGCCAGCGACGAAGGCGACATGACGCAGGTGTTCCCGATCGACCGGCTCCACTTCCCGGTAGGCCGCCGCCAGCACCTGATCTCGAACACCGCCGGGTTCACCTCCGATCACCTGAGCGCTTCCATGATGGGCCTCGGCGAGTTCAGCGCGATGTACCTGACGATGTGGTCGAACGTCCTCTGGCCGGACCTGGAGCCGATGCTCGCCGGCCGCTGGGAGCGCGTCGACGCGTATCGCACCCACACGCGCGACTTGCGCGCGGCTCTCAAGGCAATTCCCCATGACGTACCAGACGAGGTGTGCGACCGCATCCCCTACTACGAGGCGTGGCGCCTGGTGCCACCGGAAGATCTCGATCTCGACGCCTACGTCCCAGACGCGGAGCGGACCAAAGCCTGGGGCGAAGAAGGCGGCAAGCCCGACGTCTGGGGCCCGTTCTGGGCGGCGTCGCCCCACCCCGAGTACAAGGATCCGCCGCGCTTCAACCTGCCCCATAAGACAGCCCCCGATCAACTCGAGAAGCTCGCGCCACGGCTCACTCCGTCGTGGTTCGCCGGCGTGAAGCACTATGGCGTCGACATCGACTGGACCAGCGGGCCGGAGGGACGTGTCGCAGGCGACGAGGCGAGGGACAACCTGCAGCGGATGCACTGGTTCTACGAGGGACTCCCGCGTGTGCGTCGGGCCCTCGCGAACGTGGCGACCTACATGATCTTCGACGACCACGACGTCTCCGACGACTGGAACATCAACCTGAAGTGGGAGCGCGCGATGCGTGACTCGCCGCTCGGTCGCGGGATCGTACGCAATGCCCTCGCGAGCTACACGCTCTTCCAGGGGTGGGGCAATGACCCGCGCGCGTACGCCGTCTCGGATTCGATCGCGAACCAAATCCTCACGACGATCAACCTGCTCTTCCACCGTCAGGACGGCAGCCTCTGGCAGGACGGCCCGGAGCAGAACGCGCTCGAGAAGCTCGAGAAGCTCTTCGATCTGCAGCGCACCACCTCCGCTCCGCTGCCGGTTGATCAACGCATGCGCTGGGACTATCGCTACCAGGGCGCGGGCTTCGAGGTCATCGTGCTCGACACGCGGACTTGGCGCGGCTACGAGCAAGATGCCGACCCTGGCGCCGGCGAGCCGTTCGGCGAGGTGGCGAACGCGCCACTCATGACGACCGAGTCGATGCAGTTGCAGATTCCGGCCGATCCGTCGGTTGGCGTTGCCGAGGGCTTCACAATCGTGGTCTCGGCGGCGCCGGTGCTCGGCTACCCGGCAGTGGAGTCGCTTTTCCAGCCGATTCTCAACATCCACGACCTTGCCAAGCTGCCGCCCCAGGGCACGTTCGCGACGCTCCGGCGCCCGTACGAGTTCATCGGCCGCGAGGGCAAGGACCCGGAGCCCTGGGGTTACGTGCCGCGCGCGTTCGAGGCGCTGCTCGCCCGCCTGCGCAACCGCCGCCGCGTGATCTTCCTGTCAGGCGACGTCCACTACTCCTGCACGCTCTCGATGTCGTATTGGGCCGGTCCGCCGCCTATGCCGCAGCGGACGCGCTTCGTCCAGCTCAC
The DNA here is from genome assembly GCA_036269895.1 of Thermoleophilaceae bacterium. GTDB lineage: Bacteria > Actinomycetota > Thermoleophilia > Solirubrobacterales > Thermoleophilaceae > DATBDN01. The sequence goes on along the minus strand of DATBDN010000215.1, from coordinate 13,688 downwards.
GTCGAGCGCGTTCCTGAACCAGCAGCCGATCACGCGGGTCGAGTACTTCTCGATGGACCTTGCGCAGCAGGTCGGCGGCGCGCTCTCAGACGACATCGAGCGCATGGCGTGGGTGAAGGGCATGACTGGGTCGTCGACGGCCGCGGATCCGGTCGAGCCGCCGCCTCCCGACGAGTCGGGCCAGTCCGTCGACTTCAACGCGCGCGTGAAGCACCTGCTGACGGTCGACCCGATCCTGCTGCCGCCGCGCGCGCTGCCCCCGCACACGAGGCAGGTGCGCGATCCGGACTGGTCGTGGCGGTTCGGGCTACAACAGGACGAGCGGCCGGACGACGAGCGGTTGGCTGGGCTTCTGCCGCCGCCTCTGCTTCCGGCGACTGCCGGGATACCGGCGATGGCGCAGTCCGCCTCGGACCGTCATCGCTGGCAGCCCGAGCACGCTCCCGCTCGAAGCTGGGTCTGGTTCGCCAACTTCGGCGTCGTCGACTTCCTCGACGGCGCCACACCGTCGGTCCGGCACTCGCTCTACTGCTACGACCTCGGCGGCGTCGTCGAGACGGCACGGCCATACACGGTTGTGGAGGTCCCGCTCGACGTCCCGGCTGACGAGCAACCGCCAAGGGCGCCCGAGTGATCGGCGCCGGTGAAGTAGCCGAGACGGCTTTCCAGATCACGCTCGACGCGCTGCGCGTCCTCGGACGCTGCCTCTCGCCGGAGAACGCCGAGGAGTACTGCCTGAAGTGCGGCGTGCCGCCGTTCATGCCCTCGAGCAACCTGACCGCCGCGTTCGACGATCTGGAGCAGCACCTCCAAGAGCCAGGCGGCGATGCGGCCGAGACCGCCAACAAGGTGCAGACGCTGCTCGAGATGGTGAGCGAGGAGGCGTCGCACAGCGACGGTGCGCTCGACTTCGCCGGGAACGCACTCCTGAAGATCGTCCTGCCGGTACTGATCTTCCTCATCCCGAATCGGAGGCTCGGACCGCATTGGTGGCAGGAATGGCCGCACGGCGTCTACCTCGTCGTTCGGATATTGGCGCTGATCAACACGCGCCTGCAGGAGGCGTCTCCGACGACGATCGACAAGACGGTCGTCGATCTATTCGATGCGTCGGTGAAGGGGGAGCTCGAACAACCCGACGTCCTCACCGCATTGGTCGCGTCAGCGCTCGCCCTTGGTGTCTTCACTCTGTCGGCGACCGTGCCGGACCGCAGGCGCGATCGGAGCGTTCCCTTCTTCCACTACGGATTCGACCATCCGCCGATCGCAGGACTCGAGGAGCCGCTGGACTCGGCCCAGCACGCGTTCGCGACCTTCGTGGCCCTCGACGACGCCGACCTGAAGCAGTCCGACTACGCGACGTTCGAGCCGCTCGGCCCGCCGTTCCGCAAGCGCGGCCTCGTCATCTCCTTCGTGCCTGTCGTGCGGACCGCAGAGCACGGCGGCGGACTCTGGTTCGCGATGGACGGACGGCTCTCGCGCACGACCCAATTCTCGCCGTCGTCCAAGCTTGTCACCGAGCTTGACGCCGGCGGCGGCGTGCTCATCACGTTCGAGCAGCCGCTCGAGGAGACCGGCGTCGGCACCCTCGGGGCAGAGGTCGACTGGACCTGGGACGACCCTTCCTTCGCCAGCTGGAGCAACCAGCAGGTCCCGGAGGGCGTTTCCGTACGCGCGCGCCGGCTGGCGCTGCACGTCGAAGCTGGCGCGTCTGCAGGCACCACATCGGGGTTGGCGTTCGATGTCGCCGGCTTCGCCCGCGTCGAGCAGGCCGAGATAGTGGTGGGCAAGCTCCCACTGCTCGAGATCCTGATCCCGTCGGGGTTCCGGATCGCGTTCGATGCGGGGTTGGTGGCGTCGCTTCGCCGGCACGAGTTGCGCTTCGAAGGTGGCTTGACGACGGAGGTGGTCATCCCGCTGAACCTCACGGCCGGGCCGGTGACGATCAACACCGTCACGATTCGCGCCGGAGCCGAGTCTGCGTCGGGACCCACGCCGAGTCAGCCACCGGCCGACCCGGCCGCGGACCGCTCGGGCTTCGCGCTGCGCGCAACCGGGAACGTCAGCCTGCAGATCTGGGGCCTCACCGTGCAGGTCGACGGCGTCGGCGGCCTGCTGACGCTCGGCACTCCGCCGCAGATGGGTGGAAACGTCGCGGGCGTGCTGGATGCCGGTTGGCACAAGGTGTGGCCTACGGCCGTTGGGCTGACGCTCGTCTGCAAGCGCTACGCGATCACGGGTAGCGGCCTCCTCGGCTACGACGAGCCGAACAACCGGCTGTTCGGCGGGCTGGCGCTCGAAAAACCTGGTTCGTTCTCGCTCAAGGGCATCGCCATCTGCGAGACGTCCCCGAACGGGCGACATCACTGGATGATCGTCGGCTCGCTCGAGTGGCCGCGGTCCGGCGGTGCGATCACCGTCGACGGCATCGGCCTGCTGTATGGGACCAACCGCCACAGCGAGCCTCAGGCCTTCCTCGACGGTCTGAGCACGGGCGTGCTCGACGCGCTGGTGCTGCCCGGCGATCCGGTTCCGAAGCTGCCCGCCTACATCGGCGCCCTGAACTCACTGTTCCCCGCGAAGGCGGAAGACGACGGCGAAGTCATCGGCGTCATCTTCAAGGTCGGGGCGCTGGGTGGGAAGGTCAAGGTCGCGCTTGGGCTGATCGTCGACACCGGCGGGTCGGCGGGCGCCATGAAGCTCTACGTGATCCTGACCGTGGTCGCGGCGTTCCCGAAGCCCGACCTGCCGCTGGCTCGCGTCGAGGCCGCCGGAGTGGCGATCTGGGACGCGGCGCACGACGAGTTCAACCTGCGGATCGTGCTGCGGAACTCGAAGCTCTTCGGAGCCGAGCTGACCGGCGAGGCGATGGCGTTCTACGGCGATCCCGAGCGCAGCGGTCACGACGGGAATCGCACCTACCTCGTGAGCTTTGGCGGCTTCAACCCCCGCTTCCACGTTCCCTCGCCGAACATCTACGTGCCGAAGCCGCTCCGGCTGTCGTTCGCGCGCGGCGACCACGTGAAGATCGACTGGCGCTTGTACGTCGCCCTCACGCCCGGGGTGTTCCACTTCGGCTTCAGCACGGAACTCCTGGCGCGTGCCGCCGGTTTCGGCATCCACGGGCTGCTCGCACTCGATCTCCTGATCACGGCGGACTTCAAATTCGTCGCCGATCTCACGTTCACCGTGGACCTGCAACTCGGTGGCAGCACGTTCGCCGGCCTGTCGTTCAAGGGAACCCTGAAGGGCTTCTGGCCGGCCGAGCTCTCGGGACGCGTGAGCGTGTCGTTCCTGTTCTGGTCGTGGACGTCACCGCCGATCGTGCTGACGCTCCAAGAGGGCACGAGCGAAGACGACGGCATCGACCTGTCGCCGCGGATCGCGGCCGCGGCCGCGGATGCGCAGAGCTGGGACAACGGCGGAGTGCCCGGACTCAAGCTGCGACCGGCCGATCGCCAAGGCGTGTGGCTGTCACCGAACGCGCCGTTGACATTTCGCCAGGCGGTCGTCCCGCTGGAGCGCTCGATCACGCGCTGTGGCTCTGCGACGCTGTCCGGCCCGACCGTTTTCACGGTGGAACCGCGGCGCCCGGCGAGCGCGGCGTGGACGTCGCGGTCGGTCGACGGCGAATTTGCGCCTGGGCTCTACGTCGACCTCTCGCCCGAAGAAGGCCTGTCGGCTTCGAGTTTCGTGCCGATGCCCGCGGGGTTCACGATCGAGCGTCCCTACGCCACTGGCGCCGCCGCGGAGCAGTCGCTCGACTACGAACTCGTCGTCGTCGACAGCGCGAACCCGCCTCCCGCGCCGCAGGTCCCGCGGCCGATCGTGACGTTTGCGAGCGAGGTCTTCCAGGCGAGCGCCGACTGTGCTCCTTCAGTGCGCGACAGGGCCCGGTTCGCGGCCGTCAGCCCGCTGAGCATGGGCATCGACGCGTTCGCGGTCGTCGACTCCAGCCTTGCGCCCGTCGTGACCTCGACCGACTACCTCGACGCCATCGCTCAGGTACGGGCGAGCGGCGACGCCCAGCTCGTCGTTCCCGCCGTGGAGGCCGGGTGAGCGATCGCGTCACGTACCTGCCGTGGGCGCGCCCGGAGGATGTCGGCAACGGGGCGCTGGCGGTCACAGCGGCGGGACAGGACATTGGCATCACCCTCGGGCGCTTCGGGCCGGGGGATGTCATCGGCCTCGGCGACAATGAGATCCTCCGGCGCGAGCCGCCGCCGGGCTCGGTCGGCTTCCAGCCGAGCTACTTCCCGTTCATCGAGTTCGGGGCGCCCGATTTGCCCTGGCGCCTCACGCCAACCGAACCGGACGCACATGGGCGCCTGCGCCCGTGGCTTGCGCTCGTCGTGGTTCCCGTCGAAGGCGAGTCCCCGCTCGCCCAGGCGGCCGGCGCGCCGCTGCTCGAAATTCAGCTGGCCGCCGACCAGTTGCCACAGATCGATGAGATCGACCTCTGGGCGCACGTCCAGCTACCGGCGGATCCGCAGGCCACTCCCGAGCAGCTGCTGGCCACCGCGCCGGACCGGGCGCTCGCGCGAGTCATCAGCCCCCGGGCGCTGGTTCCACGCAAGCAGTACCTCGCGTGCGTCGTGCCGACATTCGAGGCCGGCCGGTTGGCAGGGCTCGGCCAGCCGCTTCCGGACCCGCGCAGCGCAGACCCGGCGTGGGGCTCGGTCGCCGTGACTCTGCCGGTGCTCGATTCCTGGACCTTCTCGACGACCGACGCGGGTGACTTCGAAACGCTCGCCCGGCGACTCAAGCCGCGTGACCTAGCCGCCGCGTCGCGGCCGTGGCCGATCGACGTGTTCCGGATCTCCGGCGAAGCCGACGGACGCGTCGTGCCGTTCGAGACGGCGCTCGTGCCCGCGGGCTGGTCGGATCCATGGCACGGATCCGCGCGCGGCATCGCCGCCAACCGGCTGCGGACCTGGCTTCAGCGTGTGGCGGATGCGTCGGCCGAGGTGCCCGCGGTAGGTCCACCGCTGTACGGCGGCATGGCGGCGGCAAGCGGGCTCACAGAACCGGGATGGACCGGCGAGCTGAACCTGGACCCCCGTCTGCGTGCTGCGGCTGCGCTCGGCGCCGACTTCGTGCAGCGAAATCAGGATGCGCTGGTCGCCGACGCGTGGCGTCAGCTCGGTGATATCCGACGCGCCAATCGCGAGCGCGACGTCGCGGCTCTTGCGGGTCTCGTGACGAACCGACTCGTGGCGCGCCATGTGCAGCCGCTAACGCCCGAGAGCGCGCTCAGCGTGACGGCGCCGGTGCTGGCACGGCAGAAGGCCGGCGATGCCACGGCGCTTGCCGCGGTCGCCTCGAGCGCGTTGCCGACGGCAGTGCTGGCGCCCGCCTTCAGGCGGCTCGCGGTCACGAAGGGTCGCGCTGGTCCGGATGCTCAGGCGGCATTCGTGGCGCGGATGAGCACGCGAACGCCACCTCAGGGCGCGTTGCCGCCGGCGCCGCCGCAGCTGTTGACCGTTGCGCGGGCGCGGCCGCGCCTGGGTGCGGTGCCGCACCCGCCGATCGGCGTGGTGCACCCGCCGATCGGCGTGGTGCATCCGCCGACCGTCCCTGCGCAGCCATCGGTCGGCCACCCGCAGCCTTCGGTCGGACCGGCGCATCCTCCGATCGGCCCTGCGCATCCGCCGGCCGGGTCGGCGCAGCCGCCCGCCGGACCCGCGCTCGCTCAGCGCCGTGCGGTCGTCGACGCGGGCATCCGGCAACTCGCCCTTCGCGCCATTCGCACGGTCGAGGTGCCGCTCCAGAGACCATTGGCGATCGACGCAATGAGCCGCTCGGCGACGAGCGACCTGGCCGGCTTCGACATCGCCGCACGCCGGCTGGCAGCACGGCTCGATCTGGGCGACACCGGCCGCGAGGTGCGACCCACCGCGCCACTGGTGGGCGCGATCGACGTCCCGTGGCCGCTCGCGGACGGGCTGGTCGAAATGGATGCGCGCTACCTGATGGCGGGCGTCGCGCCGCCTCCAGACACGGCAGGCCTGCTCGAGATCAACGCTGGCTTCGTGACGGCGGCGCTCGTCGGCGCGAACGACGAGCTGATTCACGAGCTGACCTGGCGTGGCGCGAAAGTCGACCGCCGCGCGACGCCGCTGCTGCGCTTCTTCGATCGCCGCGGCACGGCCGCGGACGCCGCCACCGACATAGCGCCGGTCGCGAGCTGGCCCGCGAACGACTCGCTTGCCTCCAATTTCGCATTCACGGGCCGCGCAGTGATTCTCTTGCGCGGCGAGCTCGTGCGCCGCTTCCCGCACAGCGTCGTCCATGCAGCGCACGCGATCCGCGAAGACCCGCTCCGCAAGCCCGGGCCCGAGGTTCGTCTACCGCTGTTCCGGGGCGCAATCACCGACGACACGATCTTCGTCGGCTTCGATCTGACACCCGACGAGATGCGCGGGCCGGATGGCCTTGGTTGGTACGTCGTGATCACCGAGCAGCCGGCGGCGCCGCGCTTCGGCCTGGACGAGGCCAGCGAGCACCAGCTCAAGACCTGGAACGACCTCGCGTGGAACGACGTCGCCGTCTTGCAGTCGTACGTCACCGCGTCCGCGCGCGTGCCCGTGCCTGCCGACCCGGGCGGGTTCGTTTGGAACCACGACGCCGCGCACATGGCCGGCATCACCTACCAGCGGCTCGTGGCGATCGCGATCCACGCGGCGGACATGCTTCCGCCGCCTCCCCCACCCACACACCTCTGAGATGGCCACGCCGTTCACCACCCTCGACCACGCGGTCCCGATCGTGTTGCTGCCCGTCCGCCTCGAGACGCGCTGGTTCGCGAAATCCGACACCGAGCACGAACTCCGCGTACGCGTCTATCCCGACGCGCTCCATGTGACGCGGCCGCAGGAGGGGGTCTCGCCAAGCGAGCTCGACGACACCAAGGCCTACTGGCGGGCACGCGCCGGGGACGGCGAAACCGCAACGACCACCGCGAGCGCCTGGGAGCGCTTGTCCACCTCCGTGGGCATCCCACGTGCCGCGTGGCTGGCCAGCACGCTGGAGCCGCAGATCGCCGCTGACGGCACATTGACATTCCCGACCGTCCCGACTGTTGATCCGGAACTGGCGGACAGCGACACGACGGAGGCGATTGCGCTCCCCGACCGGTTCGTGGTGATGGGCTACATCGGACCTCGCCGCGTCTTCGCGGTGTCCGGATCGCCGGTCCCGGCTTCGCTGCCGGTCGGACCGACGGACCGCACCGCGCCGGACCGCGCCTGGCAGGTGGACTTCGACACGGCCGAGGCAGTTGGCATGGGCATCCGCGTGACCGTCGGAGTAGCGCAGGCGCAGCGGCTGACGCGACTGGCAGTCGTCGGCGTCCGGGAATCCGACGCACCCGAAGCGTCAGCGCGCGTTTTCGCCGACCTTGTCGAGCGGCACGCGATCGACGGCGGAGCAGCGTTGATGGCGGTAGGGACGCCGACCAACCACACGGGCAGCGAACGCGTCGGCGATCCGTTGCGCCCGAGCGGCGTGGCACCGCCGGCGGGCAGCGATGGGGTGCGCGTTGCCAGCGCGCTCGGACTCGAGCCTGCGGATCTGCGCTTCGTCGCGAACAACGAGATCGCCACCGACGCGGCGGCACGCGCGATGAACACGGTGATCTGGCCGGCGACCTGGGACTACTTCCTCGAGCAGATCGTCGCGCCGATCTGCTCCACCCCGACGCGTGGCGCAGCGCGCGAGATGTTCAGCGGCGCGGTGCGAGCGCGCGGCCCGTTCCCCACGTTCAGGCTCGGGCGCGAGCCGTACGGGATCCTGCCGATCGCCCCGACGCGGCTCTGGAAGAACGCGCAGGGCCAACTCGACACGTTCGCCGGCCTGCTGGTGAACCTGCGCGGCCGCTGGGCTTCGGCGTCGGCGGCTGAGCCGCGCCTGCCCGTCGCCGGCGATCCGATGCAGACCCTGCTCGACGTCCTGGCGCGCCAGCCGACGTCCGTCCGCTGGCTCGGGCGTTCCACGGCGGACGTCGAGATCGCGTTGCCGCAGTGGCTCGGCAACCTCGGGCTGCAGTCAGTCACGGAGGCGCAGACCGGGATCCTCCGCCAAGACATCGTCTCCGAGTTGACAGCGCTCGGGTTCGACGTCGCATCCGCACGGCAGATTCAGCCGCTCATCAGCTCCGACCAGCCGTTCGACGTCGACCTGCCGCTGGCCAGCCGGCGTCGGTTCACGCCGCTCCAGCCGGCCGTCTTGCCCGCTACCTACCTCAACGCGATCGCCCAGGCGACACCAGAAGCACTTCGCGCCCATACCGTCGCTGGATCGAGCCCACGAACGCTGCTGTACCTGCTCGCCCGCGACGCAACCCTCCGCGTTCTCGCCCGGGCTGCCGACGGCCTCCTGACGGCGGCGTCTGGGACCGTTTCCACTGCGTCCGCGACCCCCGCTTCGTCCGCGGCCGTCGCGCCCGAGCCGACGGTCATCACCGATCCGGCGCAAACGGTCTGGACGAAGTTCAGCCAGCGAGCGGATGGCTTCGGGGATCAACCCGTCAGCCGGGTGCTGTCGCTGCCCACTCTCCCCGTCGACGCGTTCTTCAGCGAGCTCCGCCAGCACCGCGCGGCGCTGCACCTGCTGGCCGGACTGCCGCCGGACGACGTCGAGAGGCTGGCTGCGGAAGCTATCGATCTCGCCTCCCACCGGCTCGATGCGTGGACCACAGCGCTCGCGACTGAGCGGCTAGTCGACGCCCGTGCCACAGGTGTCAAGGGCGTTTACCTAGGTGCGTACGGATGGGTTGAAGGCGGCAGCGCCCCGGCGCAGGTCGCCACGGACGGAGGGGACATCGGGTCGGCCGACAGCCAAGGCTTCGTGCACGCGCCGTCGCTCGAGCATGCGCGTGCGGGCGCGGTGCTCAGAGCGGGCTTCAACGCCCGCCCGACAGGCGACTTGGCGATCAACCTGTCGTCCGATCGAGTACGGCACGCGCGTTGGCTGCTGGCTGAGCTGTCCGCCGGACAGTCGCTGGCCGCGCTACTCGGCTATCGCATCGAGCGGTTGCTCGTCGACAACGGACTGGGCTCGCACATCGACGGTCTGCGTACGCGTTTCCCGCTCGCCGAATCAGCGGAAGGCGACGTCGCACGTCCGCACCTCGACGGGCTCGCGGCGCATGAGGCGTGGGCTGCCGCGCCTCCCACGGACGTGCTGGGGCCGATCGCCGCGGCGATCGCGGAAGTGGTCGACGCGCTCGCCGATCTCCTCCTCGCCGAGACGGTCCATCAGCATGTGAACGGCAAGCCCACCGGCGTGGCGCGCCTGCTGGATGCGGTCGAAGCCGGCACGGCCGTGCCCAGCGACGCTGACGTCGTGCGCAGCCCGGTGCCGGCGAGCCTCGCCACCAGCCAGATTGTGTTGTCGCTGGACGCCGCCTCTGGTGCACCGGCGTGGCCGGCGGGACAGTTGGCGCCGCGTGCGGTGGCGAACCCGTCGCTGGAGGCGTGGGTCGCGGCGCTCTTGCCGCCGCTCTCGGGGCTGCAGGCAACGTTGCGATTGAAGACCCCCGACGGGTCCGATGGAACGGCCACTGCCGACGTTTCCGCGCTCGGCGTCTGCGCGCTCGACATCGTCGCGCTGAGCGCCGATCACTTCGTGTCGTCGCCACTCGCCGCGCTGCTCGCGGGCCTTGCACCGCCGGGGTCGAGCGAGGTCACCGTGGAACCGGCGCCGGCCCTCGAAGCGGCCCACACCACCGCGCGTGCTGTCCTACAGACGCTGAGGACAGCCCGGCCGCGCAGCGGCGACACGCCCCCGCCGGAGTGGGCAACTCGCCGCGATTCCGCGGTTGCCGCGCTGGCGCGCGACCGCGACGCGATTACCAGCGCCGACGACGCGCGCCGACGGGCAGCAGCGCTCCTCGGCGCGCCCGCGGTCGACCCGGACCGGGCGCGCCAGTTCCTCGACGACCTCGTGTCGCGCGCGCAAGCGGAGGCTCCTGAGGACGCCCTCCGGCTCATCTCAGGGCTGCCACCGGAGGGCCTGGGCCCTTCGATCGCGGGTGCGGTCGACGAGGAATTCGCGACGGCATCCGCGCGTGCCACCTGGCTTGCCGACCTGTCGCGGGTCCGGCCGGCGGTCGACGGCCTCGAGCTGCTGGACCTCGCGCACCGTCAGCGCCACGGCGATCCGCTCCCGCTCGCGGGATATCGCGTCACCGGCACCGGGCAGCTCGATGAGCGCCGCGCCGTCATTGTCGGCTCCATCCCGGCGACCGACGTCGTGCGCGGACTGATCCTCGACGAGTGGGCGGAGGCGACGCCGCGCGCCGAAGTCACGAGCGGGCTCGCCTTCCATCACGACAGCCCGAGCTCGCGCGCGCCGCAGGCGATCCTCGTCGCGGTTCCGCCGGACCCGACGTCCAGCTGGAGCCTGGATGTGCTCGACGCGACAATCGCGGAAGCGCTCGAGCTCGCGTCGGCGCGCTTGGCGCGGCCGTCGGCAGTGTGGGGGACGTTGCTGCCTGCCATCTATCTCGCCGAGAACCTCGACGACGACACGATCTCGACCCCGCTCAGCGATGCGGCGATTCAGACGGTGGTCACCGATGCCTGAGCGCGGAGGCTGAAGGCGGCGTGTCGATCACGACCTGGAACCGCCTCGAGTGCGACACCGTCTTCGACGATCCCGCGCGCGGCGTTGGGCTCGGCCTGGCCGCCGGTGTGTTCGATCCACTCTGGCTGCTGGCACGGCAAATCCAGATGGGTGAGCTGGTGGGCGAGGACGGCGGCTCGTTGATCCACGCCGGAGTCACGAGCGCAGCGAATCCGCTTGCGGGCGTGACAGTGGCGAGCCACACCGCGCCCTTCGACCCAGCCGCGCCGCTCGAGTCCGTTGTGGAGCGCGAGCCGTCGTCGGTGGATCTGCGGCTGCGCATTCGCGCGGGGCTCGTGCTGGTGGAGCTGTTCGCCGAGCAGAACCTGACGCGACTGATCCCGCTTTCGATCGAGCACTTCGGTCTCACACCGGTACCTGGTGGCGACGCCGAGGCGGGATCGTTGGTCGCCCTCGCCCACCAGCAGGGTCCCGATGGCGAGCAAGTGCGTGCGGCGTTCGATGGTGGCCAGCTCGCGACGGCCCTCGGGGTCACGCAGGAGGAGTCGCAGGGTTTCGATGCGGCGATGGTGTCCTGGCTCGCGTGGTACCGGCCGCGCGCCGGCCTCGACGATGCGGGATCTCCGGCGCCAGACGCCTGGGTCAGCGACCGCCTCGAGCACACCTTCTCGATGACGGCTGCCACGAGCGCGGGCGTGATGCAGCTTGTTGCACCCGAGTACCCGGGCGGTCGCCTCGACTGGGATGCGTTCACGCTGCACGACGTCTCCGGCGACCCGGCCACCCCGCAGATCAGGACACTCGACGCGCTTCCGCTGCCGGTCGACATCCCCGGCATGCCCGTCGTGCGCTTCTGGGAGCTCGAGGACCCGCGCTTCGACGTGGCGCGTGTCTCGGTCGGACCGGGCGACACCACGCGACTGTTGCTCGTCGAGTTCGCGCTGACGTTCGCGAGCGACTGGTTCCTCGTGCCGGTGCCAGTCCCGGTCGGAGCTCTGATCGGCATCGACGACCTGACCGTCACCGATACGTTCGGCGTCGTCACGCGGATCCCGGCGGCCGAGCAGGTCCGCAGCGACCCGTCGTGGGCGCTGTGGCGGCTGACCGACGCGGGCGGCTTGGATCGCGCGGGCAACCTCCTGCTCGTTCCGCCACCGCCCGCGGGCGGCTTGGAGAGCGACTCGATCGAGGAGGTCGCCTTCGTTCGCGACGAGCAGGCAAACCTCGTGTGGGCGATCGAGGTCACAGTCCCCGCTTCGATTGGGGGCGGACGCCCGGTGGATCGTCGTCTGCCGCCACCCGAGCCGCTGCCACCTCTGGCGGCGGCGGACGGCTTGGTCCCCGAGCGCATCTACGTCCCGCTGGTCTCACTGCCGCCAGATCGGGTGCCGCTGGCGCGGGTCGATCGCGCGGACGGAAGCTGGCTGGCCCGCGCCGAGGTGGTCGACGAGCTCACGTCGGTGACGCCGACGGAGGGCCGGTTGCTGACGCCGGCCTTCGCGGTGCGCGACGACGAGGTCGGCGTCGACGGCGTCGTGGTGACGCGGCGATTCCAGCTCGCGCGCGGGCAGGACGGGCGCCGCTACGTCTGGACCTCACGCGCCAAGCGGCCCGGCGCGACCCGTGCCGGCGAGCCCGTCGGATACGACGTGCTGGCCGAGCCGCCGGTGACCGCTTCGTAACGACTCGCGCCAGGGGGGCGAAAAGCGGCCGCCTCGGGCCTTAGGTGAATACGACGCGCGCGCGAGCGGCCGCTGCAGGTCCGGCCGACCGGGACGAGGGGCCTTCAGTGAGAACGCAGGCTGGGCAGGCCGTTTCTTGGACGATGGGCTTCGAGCCCGGGCTTTTCAGTGGCCGCCCCTGCGACTTGCCCGGTTGCGCCGCGACCGCGGATCCGTCGATGTCGTTTTGCCCACCGGTTCTCCTGCTTCGGCCAACAACACCAGGAGGACAAGTTGAGAGCAGTGGCGCTGGACGTCCACCGCGACTTCTGCGAGGTGGCGATCGCCGAGCTGGCCGGCGTGCGCGCCGCCGGCCGGATCACGACGACGCCCGAGGCGCTCGAGCTGTTCGCCGAGTGCCTCGACGTGCACGACCACGTCGCGCTCGAGGTGACCGGCAACGCCTGGGAGATCGCGCGCATCATCGAGCCGCACGTGGCGCGCGTGATCGTCGTCTCGCCGTCTGACACCGGCATCCGCCAGGCGCGCGCGAAGACCGACCGCCTCGACGCGCGCGCGCTCTGCGAGCTGCTCTGGGCCGGGCGGCTCGACGCGGTCTGGATGCCCGACGAGCGCGTGCGCGCGATGCGGCGCCGGCTGGCAAGATGGACGCAGCTCGTCCGTGCGCGGACGCGGGCCAAGAACGAGCTCCACGCGGTGCTGGTCCGGACGCTGAAGGGCAAGCCGCCGATGTCTGACCTGTTCGGCGTCAAGGGCCGGCGCTGCTCGCCGAGCAGGAGCTGCCGGCGGTCGAGCGCGAGACGGTCGAGTCGGGCCTGCGCCAGGTCGCGTTCCTCGACGCAGAGATCGCCGCGGTCGAGCAGCTGATCGCGGCCGAGGCATTGTCCTTGCCGGAGGTCAAGCGGCTGATGACCGTTCCCTGCGTCAACGTGATCATCGCGGGTTCCTAGTCAGCTGTAGCCGGGGGAACGAGCCCAGTGGGCAAGCACGCTTCGAGTGGCGTTTCTTGCTCGCGCGGGCAAAGCGCACGCTGGCCGATCCGGGGCGCGGGACCGTATGACGCCTTCCACGGGATGGGGCACCACTGGCTTGTCGGCCCACCGGTCCTCCCTCGGACGACCCGAAGGCCTATGCGGAATGGGTCTGGCTCAACTGGCGCACGGGTGAGCGTTATGAGTGTTCGGCCTTCGCGGACCCTTCTTGCGATCCGTCGGTGTACGACCTGGATAGTCCGGCTCGCAAGGAACGCCCCGACAGCCGAGTCGCTGAAGAGCGGCTGTTTACGTTGCGCTTGAGCGGAAGCTATCCGGATCCATCGCGGACGCTGACACTTTGGCGCGGCGCGCGGCGCGTCCGCGTCCTCGCTCACGACCTGTTCTGCCCGCTCGGGCACGACTGCACGCCGACTATTGGCGACGG
>DATBDN010000214.1:0-8921 GCA_036269895.1 Thermoleophilaceae bacterium | reverse complement strand
GCGACGCAGATCGCGACGCGCATAGCGCTGCGGACGCGCCCGGTCGACGGGATCGGCGTGCACGAATGAGGGCCCAAAAACGCAGTTAGTGCGTTTCCGCTCGAAAGGCGTCGGGAACCCGAAGTCTGAGGGAGCGGGGAGGAGGCCCATATGTACAAGCAGGTGCTTGATCCGGTCGGCAACTCGCTGGGGTGGTCGTCGCTCGTAGCTGTATTGCCGCTGGTGACGCTGTTCGTCCTACTCGGCGGCTTCAAGGTGAAGGCTTGGTGGGCTGCGCTTGCGTCGCTGGCCGTGGCGATCATCGTCGCGGTTGCGGTCTACTCGATGCCCTTCGGGCAGACGATGGACTCCGCGGCCGAGGGCGCGGTCTTCGGGTTCTTCCCAATCATGTGGATCGTCATCAACGCGGTCTGGATCTACAACATGACGCGCGAGACCGGGGACTTTGCGACGCTACAGCGGTCGTTCAGCGCCGTCACGCCGGATCAGCGCGTTCAGGCGGTGATCATCGCCTTCTCGTTTGGCGCGCTGCTCGAGGCGCTGGCCGGGTTCGGCACCCCAGTGGCGATCTGCTCCGTGATGCTGATGGGCCTCGGCTTCAAGCCGGTCAAGGCGGCCACCGTCTCGCTCGTGGCGAACACAGCCCCGGTCGCGTTCGGCGCGATTGCCATCCCGATCGTGACGCTCAGCGAGCTCACGGGGTTGCCCAAACACGATGTCGGCGCAATGGTCGGCCGTCAGACGCCGTTCCTCGCGCTGATCGTCCCCTTGATCCTGATCGCCATCGTCGACGGACGGCGGGGCCTGCGCCAGGCATGGCCCGCGGCGCTCGTTGGCGGCTCGACGTTCGCAGTGCTTCAGTTCGCGACGTCCAACTACATCTCCGTCGAACTCACCGACATCATCGCGTCGCTCGGCTCTGCGGCCGCGATCGTCGCGCTCACGCGTGTCTGGCAGCCGGCCGAGCCGGGCGAAGGGCGCTTCGCTGGGCCGCGTCCGGCGGTCGCGGGCGCGTCGGTTCACTCGCCCACGCTGGAACGCGAGGTGCAGCGCCGTGAGCGCACGGGCGGGACGCCCGCCGAGGTGCTGCGCGCGTACGCACCCTACCTCGTCATCATCGCTGTGCTCGCGATCGCGCAGATCGGACCGGTGAAGAACGCGCTCGAGAGCGTGACGAAGGAGTTCAACTGGCCCGGCCTCCATGTGCTGAACGGCAAGGGTGAGGCGCCTTCGTCGGTGGTGTTCAAGTTCAACTATCTGTCGTCCGCGGGCACCCTGTTGCTGATCTCGGGCCTGCTCACGATGCCGATCCTGCGAGTCGGCCCGCTGCGCGCTGCGCGCATATACGGCGCCACGCTGAACCAGCTCAAGACGGCGATCATCACCGTAATGGCCGTGCTGGCTTTGGCCTACGTGATGAACCTCTCGGGTCAGACGATCACACTCGGCACCTGGGCCGCCGGCGCCGGCGGCTTCTTTGCCTTCCTGTCGCCGCTGATCGGCTGGCTTGGGACGGCCATCACCGGGTCTGACACTTCGTCGAACTCGCTGTTCGGTGTGCTGCAGGTGACCGCGGCAAAGAACGCTCACCTCAACTCGACGCTGCTGGCGGCGTCGAACAGCTCGGGCGGTGTCTGCGCGAAGATGGTCTCGCCGCAGAACCTGGCGATCGGCGCCGCGGCCGTCGGGATGGCGGGTCAGGAGGGTGAGCTGTTCCGCAAGGTGATCGGATGGAGCCTGCTCCTGGTCCTCCTGCTGGCCGGCCTGGCGTACCTCCAGTCGCTCAGCGCGCTGTCCTGGATGGTGCCCTGAGCGCCCAACAATTCAAAATAAGCGCGGCATGGCGCACGAGCTGATCGACAGGCTGCGCGCAGCCTGCGGCGACGAGAACGTCGTCACACACCCGCACCAGCTCCGGGCGTACGAATCGGACGGGCTGCTGCGCTACCGCGTGACCCCGCGCGCAGTCGTGCTGCCCCGTTCGGCGCAGGAGGTGCAGAGCGTG
This sequence comes from Thermoleophilaceae bacterium, assembly GCA_036269895.1. Taxonomy (GTDB): domain Bacteria; phylum Actinomycetota; class Thermoleophilia; order Solirubrobacterales; family Thermoleophilaceae; genus DATBDN01. Next base: position 6,916 of record DATBDN010000214.1, on the reverse strand, counting down.
TTGCGCGCGTGTCACGACGCGCAGGTGCCGTGGGTGGCGCGCGGGTCCGGCACCGGGCTGTCGGGCGGCGCGCTTCCCGTGGAGGAGGGCATCGTGATCTCGGTCAACCGGATGAACCGGATCCTCGAGGTCGACCTGCCCAATCAGCGCGTCGTGCTCGAGCCGGGCGTGACGAACCTGGACATCTCGAAAGCGGTCGGCCCGACCCACTTCTATCCGCCTGACCCGTCGAGTCAGATCGTCTGCTCGATCGGCGGCAACGTCGCCGAGAACGCAGGCGGTGCCCACTGCTTCAAGTACGGCTTCACCACCAACTACGTAACCGGGCTCGAGCTCGTGCTGCCGGACGGAGAGCTGATCCAGCTCGGTGGCAAGGAGCTTGACCGCCCCGGCTACGACCTGCTCGGCGCGTTCGTGGGCTCGGAGGGCACGCTCGGCGTAGCGACGAAGATCACGGTTCGCGTCGTGCCTGTACCCGAGGCTGTGCGGACGCTCGTGGCCTTCTTCGAGGACACGAGCCATGCCGGCCAAGTCGTGTCCGACGTGGTCGTGGCCGGAATCGTGCCGGGCGCGATCGAGATGATGGATTCCCTGGCGATCGAAGCCGCGGAGGCCGCGACGCACGCGGGCTACCCCGCCGACGCCGGCGCCGCGCTCGTCGTGGAGCTCGACGGCTCGGAGGCGGAATGCGAACGCCGGTTCGAGGAGGTCAAGGAGATCTGCGATCGCAACGGAGCGACGGGCATCCGGGTGGCGAAGGATGAGGCCGAGCGCGAGGTGATCTGGAAGGCACGGAAGGCCGCCTTCGCCGCGATGGGCCGGGTCTCGACGCACTACTACGTGCAGGACGGCGTCATCCCTCGCACGCGCCTGTCCGAGGTGCTGGCCCGGATCGACGAGCTGTCCAAGGAGTACGGCATGCCGGTGGCCAACGTGTTCCACGCGGGCGACGGGAACCTGCACCCGCTCGTCTGCTACGACGGCGGCAAGCCTGGCGAGGCGGAGCGTGCCGAGGAGCTGTCGGGCCAGATTCTCAGCGCATGCGTGGAAGCGGGCGGCTCGATCACGGGTGAGCACGGCGTCGGCTTCGACAAGAAGGGCTACATGCCGCGCATGTTCGACGAGCCGGACTTCGACGCATTCCAGCGGCTCCGCTGTGCGTTCGACCCGGCCGGCCTGGCGAATCCGGGAAAGGTGATGCCCACGCCTCGGCTCTGCGGCGAGGTCCCGGGCCCATACCGGCGGCATCCGCTCGAGGCCGCCGGCATCGCGGAGCGGTTCTGACAGATGGGAACGCGCGAGCTGCGCACCGAAGCGCCGGCGAACCAGGAGCAGGCGGCCGAAGTGGCCGCGGCCTGCGGGCGCGAAGGCCTCACGCTGCGGGTGCGTGGCGGCGGCACGAAGCTCGACTGGGGCACGCCCGCAGCCGACCCGGACGTGCTGCTGTCGACTGGGTCGCTTGACCGCATCGTCGAGCACAACGCGGGCGATCTCACGGCGGTCGTGGAGGCGGGCGTGCGCCTCGCGCGACTCGAGGAGGAGGTGGCCGCAGCCGGTCAGATGCTCGCGCTCGACCCACCGCTCGGGCCGGGCGAGGAGGCCACGATCGGAGGCGTGATCGCGAGCGGCGACTCCGGGCCGCTGCGCCACCGGTACGGCGCGCCGCGTGACCTCGTGCTCGGCATGACCGTCGCACTCTCGGACGGCACGGTCGCGAAGGCCGGCAGCAAGGTGATCAAGAACGTGGCGGGTTATGACCTGGCCAAGCTGTTCTCGGGCTCGTTCGGCACGCTCGGCCTGATTCTCCAGGTCGTCGTGCGGCTCCACCCGATCCCGAGCGAGACGGTGACGGCGGTTGGGCGCTCGGACGATCCGGACACCGTTGCGCGTGGCGCGTCCGCCCTCGCACATGCGTCGCTGGAGAAGGAATGCGTGGATGTGCGCTGGGAGCGCAGCGAGGGGATGGCGCTCGCGCGGCTCGGAGGCGCCACCGCGCACGAGCAGGCGGAGGCAGCGGCACGTGTGCTGGCCGATGCCGGACTCGAGGCCGAGGTGGTGGGGGAGGACTCGGCGCTGTGGACCGCCCAGCGCGCCGGGCAGCGCTCGCCGGAGCGGGCGGTTGTGCGTGTGTCCGGGGCCCAGACCGAGCTTGCCCGCACATTCCGCTCGGCCGACGAGCTCGGCAGCTTGTTGGTGGGGCGGGCGTCGCTCGGAATCTCGTGGGTCACCCTCGAGCCCGGCCGGATCGGCGAGCTGCGCGAGGCCCTCCGTCCGTTCGCCTGCGTCGTGCTCGACGCTCCGCGGGATGTGCGGGCGTCGCTCGACGTCTGGGATGCCGAGCCCTCCGCGCTCGCCCAGCGTGTGAAGGACCGGTTTGACCCCGCCGGCGTTTTCGCCCCGGGAACGTTCGCCGGAGGGATCTAGGTGACCACTTTCGACAGCATCCGCCCGCCCGAGCAGGAGAAGATCGAAGAGTGCGTGCACTGCGGCTTCTGCCTGCCGACGTGTCCGACCTACGACCTCTGGGGCGAGGAAATGGACTCGCCGCGGGGCCGCATCGTGCTGATCAGCGAGGCGGCTGAGGGCGGTGAGCTGTCCGCGCAGATGGTCACCCACTGGGACCGCTGCCTCGGGTGCATGGCGTGCGTGACCGCCTGCCCCTCCGGAGTGAAGTACGACAAGCTGATCGAGGACACACGCGCGCAGGTCGAGCGCAATCACCATCGCGCGCCGGCGGACCGCCTCTGGCGCAGCCTTTTGTTCGAGCTCTTCCCGCACCCCGGGCGGTTGCGTGTGCTGAGCCCCTTGCTCGCCGCGACGCGCACGCTCGGACTGCACCGCGCGGCGGCCCGCGGCGGCCCGTTTCCGCGCCTGCGCGCGCTGGTCTCGCTCACACCCGGCACGCCCCTGCGCGAGACGATGAAGCGCCTGCCGGAGCGGGTACGGCCGCACGGCGAGAAACGCGGGCGGGTAGGTCTGCTCCAAGGCTGCGTGCAACGCGTCTTCTTCCATGACGTGAACGCCGCGACGGCCCGTGTGCTCGCAGCCGAGGGGTTCGAGGTGCACGCGCCGCGCCTGCCGCGCTGCTGCGGTGCGCTCCAGTTGCACACCGGCTACGACGCGCGTCAACTCGCGCGAGCCACGATCGAGGCGTTCGAGGACTGCGACTTCGTTGTTGCGAACGCGGCCGGCTGCGGCTCGTCGATGAAGGACTACGCGCACCTGCTGCGCGACGACGACGAGTGGGCCGAACGGGCCCAGCGCTTCTCCGCGAAGGTGCGCGACATCGCCGAGCTGCTCGCGGAGGCCGGCCCGCGGGCAGAGCGGCATCCCGTGCGCGCGAAGGTCGCCTACCACGACGCCTGCCACCTCGCCCACGCGCAGGCCGTGCGGGCGCAGCCGCGCCAGCTGCTCCACGAGATCCCGGAGCTCGAGGTGGTGGAGCCGGCCGGGTGGGAGATCTGCTGCGGCTCCGCGGGTGTCTACAACCTGCTGGAGCCCGAGGCAGCCGCCGAGCTCGGGCGGCGGAAGGTTGAGAACCTGCTGGCAACGGGGGCCGAGGTGGTCGCCGCCGGCAACCCAGGATGCGCGATTCAGATCACCGCCGTGAGCGAGCGCATGGGTCGGCCGCTGCGCGTGCGGCACCCGATAGAGCTGATTGAGATGTCGATTCAGGGAGGCAGCGGAAATGGCAAGCGTTGACGTGAAAGGGCTCGAGATTCACGCGCCCGTCTCCCGCCGCATGGAGGAGGTCCTGACCCCACAAGCCCTCGAGTTCGTGGCCGGGCTCCACCGCGAATTCGACGGCACGCGCCAGGACCTCATGAGCCGCCGTGCGGAACGGATGGCGGAGCTACAAGGCGGTGCGACCCTCGACTTCCTGGAGGACACCCGCGAGATCCGCGAAGACGACAGCTGGACGGTGGCGCCGCCGCCTCAGGACCTCCAAAACCGCCGGGTGGAGATCACCGGACCGACACAGCGGAAGATGGTGATCAACGCCCTCAACTCCGGCGCGCGTGGCTTCATGGCGGACTTCGAGGACTCGAATTCGCCGACCTGGCAGAACATGATCGAGGGCCATGTCAACCTGGTTGACGCGATCGAGGGCACGATCGAGTTCACGCAGGACGACGGCAAGGAGTACCGCCTGCAGGAGGAGGTCGCGACGCTGCTCGTTCGGCCGCGCGGCTGGCATTTGCCGGAGAAGCACATGACGGTGGATGGGCAGCCGATCGCCGGCGCGTTCGTCGACTTCGGCTTCTACTTCTTTCACAACGCGAAGCGCCTGCTCGACAAGGGCAGTGGCCCCTACTTCTACCTGCCGAAGATGGAGTCGCACCTCGAGGCACGGTTGTGGAACGACGTGTTCAACCACGCGCAGGACGCGCTCGACGTCCGCCGCGGCTCGATCCGGGCGACGGTGCTGATCGAGACCGTGCCCGCCGCCTTCGAGATGGAGGAGATCCTCTACGAGCTGCGCGACCACGGCGCGAGCCTCAACGCGGGCCGCTGGGACTACATGTTCTCGATGATCAAGTGCTTCCGCGACCGCCGCGAGTTCCTGCTGCCCGACCGCAACAGCGTCACGATGACGGTGCCGTTCATGCGCGCGTACACGGAGCTGCTGGTGAAGACCTGTCACCGCCGCGGCGCGCACGCAATGGGCGGCATGGCCGCGTTCATCCCGAGCCGCAGCGACCCCGAGGCGAACGAGAAGGCTCAGGCGAAGCTCCGCGAGGACAAGAAGCGTGAGGCGAATGACGGCTTCGACGGCACTTGGGTGGCACACCCGGATTCCGTGGAGAGCGCGATGAAGGAATTCGACGCGGTGCTGGGCGACAAGCCGAACCAGGTGGATCGCCGGCGCGACGACGTCAACGTGACCGCAGCGGAGCTGCTCGACGTGCAGTCCACCCCGGGTGACATCACCGAGGAGGGGCTGCGGAGCGACGTGAACGTCGGCATCCAGTACATCTCGTCGTGGCTGCGCGGCAATGGCGCGGCCGGCATCTATGGCCTGATGGAGGACGCGGCGACCGCGGAGATCGCGCGCTCGCAGGTCTGGCAGTGGCTACGGCACGGCGCCGAATTGACGAGTGGCGAGAAGGTCACCCCGGAGCTCGTGCAGCGGTTCGAGACAGAGGAGCTGGAGCGCATCCGCGGCGAGATCGGCGACGACGAATGGTTCGAGAAGGAGGGCCGCCCGAAGGAGTCGCGCAAACTGTTCGAGCAGGTCGCGCTGGCGGACGATTTCCCGGAGTTCCTGACGCTGCCGGCGTACGACTACCTCTTGGAGCACATAGATCTGGCTAAGGAAGACGCGCGCCGCGAGTAGCGTCGCGATTGCCGGATCTGGGTATCCCTAGATAGGCGTGCAGCGCCCCGGCATCCGCGGGAGAGGAGAGGTGCAGAGGAGCAGTGTCATGACGGGCGCTTCCAGCGCCGCGTCGACTAACGGTACGACCGAGGAAGCCAATGCCTCGATCCTCGAAGTCGACGACCTGCACGTCTCCTATGGCGGCGTGCGCGCTCTCCGCGGCGTATCGCTGGCCGTCGCGCAGGGCCAGATCGTCGCCGTGCTCGGCAACAACGGCGCTGGGAAGTCGACACTCCTGCGCGCAATCTCCGGCACGCTCGCGCTACACCGCGCGAACCTAGACCGAGGCGCGGTGCGGCTGGGCGGGCGGGAGCTGGCAGGCCTCGACCCGGCCAATGTGGTCCGCGCGGGCGTCGTCCAGGTCCCGGAGGGCCGGCGGATCTTCGGCGAGCTGACGGTGGAGGAGAACCTCCGCGCCGGGGCGTTCGGCCGTCGTGAGCGCGGCGGGAGCAGCGACGCGAACGAGCGGGTCTTCGAGCTGTTCCCGCGCCTCGAGGACCGGCGCAGCCAACGTGGCGCGCTTCTGTCGGGCGGCGAGCAGCAGATGCTCGCGATCGGCCGGGCGCTGATGAGCGACCCGAAGGTGCTCCTGCTGGATGAGCCGTCGCTCGGCTTGGCGCCGCAGCTCGTCGACCACATCGGCGAGATCATCCAGCAGATCAACCAGCAGGGCACCGCTGTGGTGCTCGTCGAGCAGAACGCGACGATGGCGCTGAAGCTCGCCCATCGCGCCTACGTGCTCGAGGTCGGGCAGGTCGCGCTGGAGGGCGACGCTCGCGAGCTCGCCGGCCGCGACGAGGTGCGCGAGCGGTACCTCGGCATCGCCGCCGGGGACGAAGTCCAGAAGATCACAGCCGAGCCGATCACGCGCGTTACGGCGAGCAAGCGCGACCCCAAGCCGCTGAGCGTCGACGCCGTCACAGTTCGCTTTGGCGGCCTCGAGGCGGTCGGCGAGGTCTCGCTTCGGGTGGAGCCGCACACGACGCATGCGGTCATCGGACCCAACGGCGCGGGCAAGTCGACGCTGCTGAACGTCCTGACCGGCGTCTACCGCGCCACCGCCGGCCGGGTGGACTACGGCGACCACACGCTCACACGGATGCGGCCGTCGCAGATCGCGGCGCTCGGCGTCTCCCGAACCTTCCAGAACCTCGCGCTGTCGCCGACCGCCACTGTCCGCGAGAACCTGCTGCTGGGCCGCCACCGACTGACGAAGACTGGCTTCCTCAGCGCCGGACTGGGCCTCCCGCCTGCGCGGCGCGAGCTCGCCGAGCAGGCCCGCGTCGTCGACGGGATCGCGCAGCTCAACGGGCTCGACGACTACCTCGATTACGAGATGGGTGCGCTGCCGTACGGCGTCCGCAAGCGCGCCGAGCTGGCGCGGGCACTGTGCGCGGAGCCGTCGCTGCTGCTGCTCGACGAGCCGGTGGCCGGCATGAACGCTGACGAGTCGGCCCAGATGGCGCGGACGATCGTGCAGGTGCGCGAAGCGCTCGGCATCTCGATCGTGCTCGTCGAGCACGACATGCCGTTCGT
>DATBDN010000213.1:0-6301 GCA_036269895.1 Thermoleophilaceae bacterium | reverse complement strand
GGCATCCCCTGGAGGGTGCGCATGTTGTGGAGGCGGTCGGCGAGCTTGATCAGGACGACGCGGATGTCCTGCGCCATCGCGACCATCATCTTGCGGTAGTTCTCGGCCTGCTTCTCGTCGCGGCTCTGGAACGTGATGCCGGTGAGCTTGGTGACGCCGTCGACCAGGCGGCAGACGTCGTCGCCGAAGCCCTCGCGGACCTCGTCGAGCGTCGCGCTCGTGTCCTCGACCGTGTCATGCAGCAGCGCCGCGACGAGCGTGGCGGTGTCAAGCCGCATGCCTGCGCAGATCTTCGCTACGGCGATCGGGTGGGTGATGAAGTCCTCGCCGGAGCGGCGGCGCTGGTCCTGGTGGTGCTCGCAGGCGAAGACGAACGCGCGCTCGACCTCGGAGCGGTCGATGACGGGCGAGCCGGGCCCTGCGTGCTCCTCGATGACCGCGAACAGGTCGCCCAGCAGCTCCCGCTCGACGCCATCGAGCTCGTGCGTAGAGCCCGCCGGGGCGGCGGACTGGGCGGAGTCGACCGGCGTACGGTCGAAGCGCGTTGGGACCGTGGCCACATACTGAGGATAGACCGGGTGCCGACAGTAGAAACCCGGTGTTGGGTCGCCGTCAGGCCGCTGCTGCGAGCTTCTGCGTCGCCTCGGAGCCGAGGTAGGCGCGCGCCTGGGCGAGCCGCTCGGCGTAGGCGCTGTAGACCGTCGAGCGGTCGAGGCTGGTCTTCGGGGCGTCTGGCTCGATCTGCAGCGTGCGCGTCGTGCGGTCGTAGGTCGCCAGCTGCAGCTGGCTGAGGACGCGGATCAGGCGCGCAGAGAGGCGGCCTGGGCGCGGGTAGCGGCCGTCGCCGCGCAGGACCGCTTCGAGCGATTCGCCGCTGGCACCCTGGGCGTCTGACTCGTGGAGCAGGCGGTAGAGCGCGGTCAGATGCGGGCGCAGGTCGAGCTCCCACTCGAGGGCGCTCTGGGCGAAGGCGGTCTCGGCAGGGCCCCAGCCGAGGTAGACGCCGCCGGCGACGGGTGCGCGAGCAGCCGTTTCGAGCAGCTCGGCGACGGGCGGCGGGTCGATCAGGACGATGTGGCGGAACCCGCTCGCTTCGGAGGGGTCGGCCGCCAGGTCCGACCAGGAAATCGCGGCGAAGCTGGTGCGCTCGAGCGCGAGCCCGGCGACGAGCGTGGCCAGGCCGTCGGCGCGGCGGAGAGCATCGGCGCAGACAGCGAGGACGGACTCGCCGCCGGCGAGCAGTTCGCCGCAAACGGCCGAGATGCCATGGCCACGGCGGTCGATGAGCGGCCGCGCGTCGATGGCGGCGCGCGCGGCGGCGGACGCGGGCGCGAGTGCTGCCCCGAATAGATCCGGCGCCCGAAGCTCCTGATCGATGTCGTGGCGGACGCGCGGCCGCTGCGCCGTCGACCACGCGCGTGGATCCGCCTCCAACTCGGCTTCGAACTCGTCCCACATCGGGCGCTCGCCGATGACCTCGCACTCGCCCGGCTTCGGTGGGCACACGGCCTTCAGGATCAGTCGCGGCTCGATCGTGCCGTTCCACTCGTTGACCTCGAGCGCGACCGCCACGTGCTGCGGGTCGTCCCCCGCCTTGCCGAGCGCTGTCGCGGTGGTACGGAACGCGACCGTGCGCGCCTTGGCGCCGCCACTCGAGATCGTTAGACGAGCGTGCTGCTTGTCCTCGCCCATCGGCACCACGTTCTCGAGCTTGGCTGCGGGGATGAGCAGCGTAGGCGTCGGGTTGCCCGGGCCGAACGGGCCGAGCGATGCAAGCTCCTCCGCCAGCGGCAGGCCGAGCGCGTGCGGAGACACGACCGCGTCGACGCACTGCACGCCGTCCAGGTCCCACGGCGTCAGCACGCTCGCGGCATACTCGGCGAACTCGGCACGTAGCTGGGCGACGTCGCGCGCCGGGAGCTCGAAGCCCGCCGCCATCCTGTGGCCGCCGAAGCGCGTGAGCAGGTCATCACAGGCCGCCAGCCCGCCGTGCAGGTCGAAGCCGGAGATCGAGCGGCCGGAGCCGCGAGCGACGTCCCCCTCGATCGCCGCGACCAGCGCCGGGCGGTGGTAGCGCTCGACCAGGCGCGAGGCGACGATGCCGACGACGCCGGGGTTCCAGCCCTCCCCGGCCACGACGATCGCGGGCAGGTGGGCAAGGCCCTTCAGCTCGGCCTCGGCAGCGAACAGCGTGCGCGTCTCCTCGTCCTGGCGCTCGCTGTTCAGCTGGTCGAGCTCGCGGGCAACCTCCGCGGCGCGATCCTCGTCGTCGGTGAGCATGAGCTCGAGGGCGGCGTCGGCGCGCTGGAGGCGCCCGGCGGCGTTGATGCGCGGGCCAAGGCGGAAGCCAGCCGCGCGCTCGTCCGCGTCGCCGGGCGGCAGGCCGGCCACGTTCATGAGCGCGCGCAGGCCGACGCGCCGGCCGCGGCGCATCTCGGCGATCCCCTCGCGCGCGAGCCGGCGGTTCTCGCCAACCAGCGGGACGAGGTCGCACAGCGTGGCGAGCGCGACCAGGTCCATGTCGGCGAGCGCGTCGTCCGGGTTCTGGCCGGCCGCAGCCGCGAGCGCCTGGCCGAGCTTGAAAGCGACGGCGGTGCCGCAAAGCGACTCGAACGGATAGTTGCCGAGGGCCGGGTGCACCAGGGGGCATGGCGGCAGCTGGGTGCCCGGCTTGTGGTGGTCGGTGACGACGACGTCGACGCCCTGGGCGAGGCCCATCTCCACCTGTGCGACCGCGGTGATGCCGCAGTCGACCGTGATGATCAGCCCGGTCCCTTCGAGCGCGAGCCGGTCGACCGTGTGGGCGCTGAGGCCGTAGCCGTCGTCGAAGCGGCTCGGCAGGTACCAGGAAGGCTTGGCGCCGAGGCGGCGGAGCGCCGAGACCATGACGGCGGTGGCGCACACGCCGTCCACGTCGTAGTCGCCATGGACGACGATGCGGCTGCCGCGCTCCATGTGAGCGAGGATCAGCCGGCAGGCCTCGGCCGCGTCGTTCAGGAGCGTCGGGTCGTGACTGTCGGCGCCGCGAAGGAAGTCGCGAGCCAGCTGCGGCGACTGATGGCCACGCCGCGCGAGCACCTGGGCGGCGACACGCGACAACCCGAGCTCGCGCGCGATCGACTCCGCGGCGTCAATGGAGAAGCCATCACAGGTCCAGCGCGAGGGGCGCGCATCCACGCGAGCCATTCTGCGTTCGGGAGGCGACGGAACGGGCGATTTCGCCCCCGCCATCCCGCAATCTCCGGGGAACTGCGAGTGCCCCGAAGCGGGGTCGGTCATAAATCCCCCCTGGATCGGGGAAGAGATGGATGACTTGTCCGTCCTGATCCGCTCTGCTTGACATATGAACGAACGCGTTCTCATCGCATACGGCTCCAAGCACGGCTCTACGGCTGAAACGGCCGAGGCGATCGGGACGATGCTTCAGGAGACCGGGCTTGCGGTCGAGGTCCGCGCGGCTGCGCAGGTGAGCTCGGTTGGGGGCTACCGCGGCGTGATCGTCGGTGGGTGTGTCTATACCGGCCGCTGGCACCCGGACGCGCGGGCGTTGATCAAGCGCTTCGGCGACGAGCTGCGGGAGATGCCGGTGGCGATCTTCGCCATGGGCCCGAAGACGAGCGAGCCGGACGAGCTGGCCGGCACGCGCGAGCAGCTCGACCTGGCGCTGAAGCGGCTCCCGGACATCGGCTTGCCGCAGATTGCGATCTTCGGCGGTGTGATCGACCCGACGAAGCTGCACTTCCCGTTCAACCGGCTGCCGGCGACGGATGCGCGCGACTGGGATGGGATCCGCGCGTTCGCGACGCGCTTCGCCGAGCGGGTGCCGCCGGCGCGCGCAGCCGCTTAGCGCACGGGCGCGCTAGCCGTTCGGATGACGGTCAGGCACGTGACCGTGCCGGGCGGGCACCGTGGTGCCTGCGGCGCGGATGCTCTTCGCGGTAACGCCCGTAGTACCAGGAGGCGACGAGCGCGAGGACCGCGCCGGGGATGCCCTCGAGGGCGACGGCCAGTGTCAGGTCGTGCCGCGGGATGATCTGGAAGCCGGCGATGCAGAAGCCGATGACGACGGCGCCGATGCTCGCGGCGACGAACGCCCCGACGATGCCGCCCCAGAACTTGTCCGGTACCCAGACCGTGAAGTGCCACAGCGCGATGCCCATCATGACCCAGACGAAGATGCTCATCGGCGACCGTGCTTTCTCTTTGCCCGCTGCTGGCGGCGCCGTTCCGCGCGGCGAGCCGCAGCAGCAGCATCGGCCTCGGGGGACGCGCCGTTCCCGTCGCCGGGGGACCCGTTGACGTCAGCGGACGCGCCGTTCGTCACCTCGGCCGAGTCCTCGGCCAACTGCGCGTCGCCGTCCGCATCGATCTCGTCGGGCTCGACTACGTGCGCAGCGGCATCGTCGGGCGCCTCGATCTCCGGCGCCAGCGGGCCAGCCATCCGCTGTGGGGCCGGCTCGCGAGTCGCACGTGCCGCGCGACCCGGACGCTCGGCGATGACGCGGCGGCCGGTGCGCTTGCGCGTGCCGTCGGCCACTTCCTCCTCCTCGCCGATCTGCATGGTCGCGTACGCGGGCACCACGCCGCCGTGGTCCTCCGCCACGAGCTGACGGCGACGGCGGTAGAGCGGCTCGCGCTCCTTCCACTCGGTCAGGACCGGCGAAGCGATGAAGATCGACGAGTAGGCACCGGACGCGATGCCGACGAGCAGCGCGAACGCGAAGTCCTTGAGCGTCTGACCGCCGAAGAAGAGCAGCGCGAGCACCGGCAGCAGCGTGCACAGCGTCGTGGCCAGCGAGCGCGACAGCACCTCGGACATCGAGCGGTTGACGATCTGCGAGAACGTCGCGCGCGGCATTCGCGGCGCGTTTTCTCGTACGCGGTCGAACACGATGATCGTGTCGTACAGCGAGTAGCCCAAGATGGTCAGCAACGCCGCGACGGTCGACGTGGTCACCTCCCGCTGCGTCAACGCGTAGACACCGCCCGTGATGAGGATGTCGTGCGCCAATGCGATGAGCACCGGCACCGAGTACTTCACCTCGAAGCGGAGCATGATGTAGAGCGAGATCAGGATCAGCGATGCGATCAGCGCGATGCCGGCCGTGCGTGCGATCTGCGCGCCGAAGGTCGGGCCGATCGATTCGCTCGTGAAGTCCGACGCCCGCACACCGAAGCTCTGGTCGAGCGCGTTGCGGATCTGCTCGACCTTCGCCGGCTGCAGCGTCTTCGTCGAGATCTGGACGACGTTCTTGCCGAGCGCCGGGTCGTTGACCGTCTGGATCTTCGCGTCGCCGTAGCCGAATTTGTCCATCACGCCGCGGACCTGGTCGACCGATGCCGGCCTCTCGAGCGGCGTCTCGATGCGCGAGCCCGACTCGAAGTCGATGCCGAAGTTCACGCCGAGGCCGGCGATCGCCAGCGCGCCGGAGACGAGGATGACCCCGGACAGCGAGAAGAACCACTTCGAATTCCCCATGAAGTCGAAGCGGCGCCAGAAGTGATGCTCCTCGCCGATGCCGAGCATGTGCTTCGACCGCAGGAGGCGCGTGCGCGCCATCGAGCCGAGCACGGCGCTGGTGGCGAGCACCGCGGTGAACAGCGAGACGATCGTGCCGATGCCGAGTGTGAACGCGAAACCCTTGACGCCGCCCGTGGCGAGCATGAAGAGGATGAAGGCGACGCCGATGGTTACGACGTTGGCGTCGATGATTGTCTTGAGCGCCTTCGCGTAGCCGTTCGAGATGGCCGCCGGAATCGATCTGCCGTGGCGCACCTCTTCCTTGATGCGCTCGAAGATGACGATGTTCGCGTCGGCCGCGACGCCCAGCGTGAGGATCAGGCCCGCGATGCCCGGCAGGGTCATCGTGATCGGGATCAACTTGACCAGCGCGAACAGCAGGATCCCGTAGGTGATGAGGCCGAGAATGGCGACCACACCGAGCACGCGATAGAAGGCGAGCAGGAACAGGCAGGTCAGCAGCAGGCCGACCGCGCCTGCGATCAGGCCCTGGTGCAGCGCCTGCTTACCGAGCGAGGCCGAGACCTGCGTCTTCGAGATGAGCTTGAGCTTGACCGGCAGCGCGCCGATGCGAAGGTTCTGGGCGAGGTCCTGGGTCTCCTGGATCGAGCCGATGCCGTTGATCTGGGCGCCCGTGCGGCCGTCGATGCCCTCCGGGTTCTCGACGAAGTCGATGAACGCGCGCGAGACGATCTGGTCGTCGAGCGTGATGGCGAAGTGCTGGAAGGCGTTCTGGCGCGAGACGCCCGGCGGCAGAATCGTCTCCGACCCGCGCTGGGC
>DATBDN010000212.1:0-46126 GCA_036269895.1 Thermoleophilaceae bacterium | reverse complement strand
CCGGCTGGCGCGGTTCCAGTGGAGGACCTCCTCCGAGGCGGGCGCATCCGCCGCCGGGACGGCGAATGCCTGGATCCGGACGAGGCCGTCGACGACGCGAATCCCGATGTCGAGCGGGTGCTCGTCGGCTACCGTCAGCCCCCACTCGCCCTCAGCCAGCCGACGCGCGCCGACGCCTTCCAGGTAGCGCGAGACCGCATCGATTGGCATCAACGGCACTCTAAGCACCGGAATGCGCCGCTTCCTGATCCTCCTGACAGCCGTCTGCGCCATCGCGGCTGTCCCCGCCAGCGCCCACGCAGGCACGCTCAGCGTGTCCGGCGGCGTGCTCTCGTACACCGAGACCGACGCCAGCGCTCGCAACGTCGTCACCGTCAACCTGTCGCCGGACGGCAGTCGCATCACCGTCAGCGACAGCGGCCGCTCCGGCACCCGAGCGCTGACGCTGCAGAGTGACGGCTCCTGCGTGGTCAGCCGCGCCACGGGCAACTGCCCGGCGGCCGGTGTCACGTCGATTGCGGTCAACACCACCGATCAGGACGACACGATCACGCTGAACGCCGCGATCCCGGGCCGCCTGCAGGGCGGAAACGGCAACGACAAGGTCGCCGGCGGCCCCGCCGACGACGTGCTGATCGGCGACGCCGGCGCCGACACGCTCTCCGGCGGCGCCGGCCGCGACACCGCCGACTACTCGGCGCGGACCGCGCCCGTGTCGGTCTCGCTGAACGGCGCCGCGGATGATGGCGAGGCGGGCGAGAAGGACAACGTCGCAAACGACGTCGAGATCCTCGCGGGCGGCTCCGGCGACGACCAGCTGGTCGGCAACGACGGCGACAACGTGCTGCTCGGCAACGCCGGGAACGACATGCTGGCGGGCGGCGCGGGCAACGACCAGCTCGACGGCGGAGCCGGCGACGACATGCTCGCCGGCGGCGCCGGGGCAGACACGCTGACGGGCGGCGACGGCAACGACACAGCCAGCTATGCCGCCTCGACGGCGGGCGTGCAGGTGGCGCTCGATGGCAAGCCGGGCGACGGGGCCCCGGCCGAGAACGACAACGTCGACACCGAGAACGTGATCGGCTCGCCGGCCGACGACGTGCTCATCGGGAACGCCGGCGCCAACGCCGTCACGGGCGGCGACGGCAACGACCGCCTGCTCGGCGGCAAGGGCCCCGACAACCTCGACGGCGGCCCCGGCGACGACATCATCCAGTCGCTCGACGGGGTCAAGGACAACGTGGCCTGCGGCGACGGCGAAGACGGCGTCGTCTCCGACCGGCGCGACGTGCGCGTCGGCTGCGACTACATCAAGTACCGCCCGCTCGCCGCGACCAGCACCGCGCTGCACGTGAGCAACGGCTCGGTCCGAGCCCCGGTGCGCTGCTCGCCTGCGACCGCAGTGGGCTGCCACGGCCGGATCTCCATCAAGGTCGGCCGCAAGACCCTTGGCACACTCGTCTACCGGCTCACCTCCGGCCGCCGCTGGGTCGCCAAGATCAAGCTGAACCGCAGGGGTCGCGCCTATGTCGGCAAGCGGCGCGTCATCAAGGCATCGCTGGCGCTCCGCGACGTGGACGCCGCCGGGGTCGCAAACCGGACGACGCAGACCATCCGCATCGGTCACTAGCCGGCGACCGGTCAGTTGTGGGGTCTATAGACCCCTTGAGTGACCACTCGGTGCATCATCGGTTGATGCGCGCGGTCGTCCAGCGGGTCGCCTCGGCCTCCGTGTCCGTCGACGGACAGGTCGCGGGCCGCATCGAACGCGGCCTCCTGGTCCTGCTGGGAGTTCACGAAGACGACGACGAGACTCACGCCGACCGGATGGCGGACAAGCTGTTGGCGCTGCGGATCTTCGCGGACGCCGACGGCCGCATGAACCTGGCCGTGGGCGACACCGGCGGCCGGATCCTGTGCGTCTCGAACTTCACCGTCTACGGCGACGCCAGGCGCGGAAACCGCCCGAGCTTCACAGCGGCGGCCCGTCCCGAGCGAGCCGAAAAGCTCTACGAACAGGTGCGCGAAAGGCTCGGCGCAGAGGGCGGCGTCTTCGGCGCGCACATGCAGGTTGAGCTCGTCAACGACGGTCCCGTCACGCTGGTCGTGGAGGTTTGACGGGCCTATACTCAGGGGTCACATCACTTTCATCTGCGGCGCCAGCCGCACCTGGAGGTGGCCCTCGGGCCACCTTTTTTTGGGTCAAATGCAGCTTTCGGAGAGGGACATACAAGAGCGTTTGTCGGGTTCAGACCCCGACGTCGAGGTGCTGCTCGTAGAGCAGACGGGCGCTGCGCGCGTGCGTCTGTTCATCGACCACCCCGAGGGAGTCGACCTGGCCATGTGCGAGCGCGTCACGCGCCACCTCGGCGAACTCCTCGAGCAGTACTCGCTCGAAGTGAGCTCGCCTGGGCCAGCGCGCCCGCTCGTCAAGCCCGACCACTTCCGCCGCTTCGTGGGGCGGCGCGTCAAGGTGCGCACCCGCTCGGATCACGAGGGCCGCAAGTCGTTCACGGGAGAGCTTGTCGGCGCGACCGACGACCAGGTGACGGTCGCGGCCGAGGACGGCGTCGTGTCGATCCCGTACAGCGACATCAACCGAAGCAACCTGGTGGAGGAGTAGCCGTGTCACGCGAAATCGTCGAGGCCGTACAGGCCCTGGAACGCGAGAAGGGAATTTCGTCCGAGCGCCTCATGGCGGCGCTCGAGGATGCCCTCTTGTCCGCGTACAAGAAGACGCCAGGCTCGGCGAAGTACGCCCGCGTCGACATGGACCGCGGGAGCGCCGACTTCCGCGTGTTCGAGCTGCTCGTGCCCGAGGAGCTCGAGGAGCAGCTGCTGGCCGAGGTAGAGCCGGAGGAGCCGACGATCGACCCCGAGACCGGCGAGATGACCGAGCCGCCGGAGCCCGAGCTCGACTCCGAGATGCTCGCCGAGTACAGCGACCAGATCGACGAGCGTGACGTGACGCCGGACGACTTCGGCCGCATCGCCGCCCAGACCGCCAAGCAGGTGATCCTGCAGCGCATCCGCGAGGCCGAGCGGGACATAATGTTCGAGGAGTACCGCGACCGGGTCGGCGAGCTGATCACCGGCATCGTCCAGCAGCACGACTCGCGCTACACGCTCGTGCAGCTGCGCGAGCGCGTCGAGGCGCTGCTGCCGAAGTCGGAGCAGATCCACCAGGAGCGCTACGACCACGGTCAGCGCATAAAGGCGGTCATCACCGAGGTCTCGTCGCAGGCGAAGGGTCCCTCGATCATCGTCTCGCGGCGCTCGCCGGAGCTCATCCGCAAGCTGTTCGAGCTCGAGGTCCCGGAGATCGCGGACTCCCTCGTCGAGATCACCAACGTGGCGCGCGAGCCGGGGTACCGCTCGAAGATCGCCGTCGTGTCGCACGCCTCTGGCGTCGACCCTGTGGGCGCCTGCGTCGGGCCGCGCGGCTCGCGTGTGCGCATGGTCGTCTCGGA
Source organism: Thermoleophilaceae bacterium (assembly GCA_036269895.1). Classification (GTDB taxonomy): domain Bacteria; phylum Actinomycetota; class Thermoleophilia; order Solirubrobacterales; family Thermoleophilaceae; genus DATBDN01. The sequence goes on along the minus strand of DATBDN010000212.1, from coordinate 42,653 downwards.
GCTTCGCGGCGAGAAGATCGACATCATCCCCTTCAACGAGGAGCCGGCGCGCTTCATCGCGAAGGCGCTGTCGCCGGCGCGTGTCCGCGAGGTCATCGTCGACGACGAGTCGAAGCAGGCGACGGTCGTGGTCCCCGACGACCAGCTGTCGCTGGCGATCGGCCGTGAGGGACTGAACGCCCGCCTGGCCGCGCGCCTGACCGGCTGGCGGATCGACATTCGCTCGGAGACGGAGTTCGCCGCGGAAGAGGCCGAGGGCGGCTACGAGGAGGAGGTCGCGACTGGACGTTGCGCCGCCATCCTGACGAGCGGCCGCCGCTGCCCGAACGCCGCACTGCCAGGCTCGCGCTACTGCGGGCTTCCGGCGCATCAGGCGCTGGCTCAGAAGGGCACCGACTACGTCGGCGGTGAGCCCGAAGACGGAGCCGAGCCGGTCGAGGACGGAGCCGAGCCGGTCGAGGACGGAGGCGCGCCGGTCGAGGGTGGCGAGCCAGTCGCCGTGGCGGTGGAAGTCGAGGTCGACGAGGCCAGCTCCGCTGCCGAGCCCGGTGGCGCCGAGACGGAGTCGGACAGGGGGCTCGACGACGACGTCGATCGGGTCGAGGCCGAGATCGAGGCCAGCGAGTTCGAGGACGAGGACATCGATTCGGTCGACGTCGAGCGCACCGCGCATGACGACGTCGACGAGACAGCAGTCACGGACGACGAGCTGGAAGGACACGGGGGCGAGGCCCAGTAGCGGCGCTCGCACCTGAACGCCGCTGCGTCGGATGTGGCCGCTCGCGCCCGCAGGCTGAGCTGCTGCGGCTCGTTCTGAGCGACGGGCGGCTCCTTCCCGATCCTGAGATGCGCCAGCCCGGGCGGGGCGCCTACGTCTGTCACAGCCCGGAATGCCTGACCAACGCGGTTCGCCGACACGGCTTCGAACGCTCGTTCAGAACGGCCGTGCGAGTTCCAAACGACCACCTAGACTGGGTTCGCTGATTTATGCCTAAGAAGCGTGTTCACGAGATAGCCAAGGAGCAGGGCCTCACCTCCAAGGAGGTCCTGGCTGCGTTCAAGGACGCCGGTGTCTACGTGAAGGCCGCGTCCTCCACGGTCGAGGAGCGCGATGTCCGTCGTGCCTTCCCGAACGGCGCGCCCAAGAAGGCGCCGGCGACTGAGCCGGAACCCCAGGAGACGGCGAAGGCCGCCGAGCCCGAGGCGGCCGCGGCCACGCGCGACGCGGATGGCAAGGCCAAGGTGCCGCGCGCGAAGGCCACGAAGCGCGGAGGCGCGCCTGCCCGTCAGGCTCAGGCGGAGGGCGGCGCGGCTCGCGCAGCCGAGTCGAAGGCAGCGCCGAAGTCGAAGGCTGCAGCTGCGCCGGAGTCGAAGGCTGGAGCCGCGGCCGATTCGAAGGCCGGAGCGGCGCCCGACTCGAAGGCTGCGGCTGCGCCGGAGTCGAAGGCTGGAGCTGCGCCCGACTCGAAGGCCGGAGCCGCGCCCGACTCGAAGGCCGGAGCCGCGGCCGACTCGAAGGCCGGAGCGGCGGCCGACTCGAAGGCCGGAGCCGGGGCCGAGTCGAAGACCGCGTCCGCGCCAGAGTCGAACGCTGGAACCGCGCCAGAGTCGACGGCCGCTGCGCCGGACTCGGAGGCTGCGGCTGCGCCTGAGGCGAAAGCTCCCGCCGCGGACGCGAAGGCTGCGCCCGTGCCGGAGGTTGCCGAGGCGCCCGCACCCGAACCGCCCGCGCCCACGCCGCCGGCACCTGAGCCACCTGCGCCTGCGCCCGAGGCAGAGCCGGCAGCGCCCGCGCCGGAGGCCAAGGCCGCGGCACCCGCGCCCGATGCAGAGCCGAGCGAGTCCGAACCCGAGGCGAAGGCCGACGCTCCCGCGACGCCCTCCTCGGGCGATGGCCAGCCGGCAGCCGAGCAGGGCTCGGATGGGACCAAGAAGCCGCCACGCGGCACCGGCCCGCGCATCCTCGACCCCGGCACGTCGTCGCGCGGTGGCCAGCGCGGCGGCCCCGGCGGCAACGGTGGCCCCGGCGGACGCTCGCGCCCGACCCGCCCCGACGGCGGGCGCGGCCCCGGTGGCCCGCCCGCCGGCGGCGGTGGTGGCGCCGGTGGCGGCGGTGGACGCCGCCGCGTCGTCATCGACTCCCAGGCTTCACGGCGCCCGCAGGGGCCGCCGCCCCCGCAGCAGCCGCCGCGCCGCCGCCGTGGTCGCAGGCGCCTGACTCCGCTCGAGGAACCGGCGCCGACGCCGACCAACGTCGTCGTCGAGGAGCAGGTCTTCCCGGTCCACTCCGGTGCCACCGTCAAGGAGGTCGCCGAGACGCTGGGCGTCCCGGCGGCCGAGGTCATCAAGCAGCTCATGAAGCTGGGCGAGATGGCCACGCTGACGCAGACCCTCCCCGACGAGGCGATCGAGGTGCTGGCCGAAGCGCTCGACAAGAAGATCGAGATCGTCACCACGGCCGACGAAGTCGAGGACGCCGTCCCGGCAGACGAGGACGCCCCCGAGGACCTCGAGGAGCGCCCACCGGTCGTAACGATCATGGGTCACGTCGACCACGGCAAGACCTCGCTGCTGGACGCGATCCGTGAGACCGAGGTCGCGGCGGGTGAGGCCGGAGGGATCACCCAGCACATCGGCGCGTACCAGGTCAACAAGAACGACCACACGATCACCTTCATCGACACCCCGGGCCACCAGGCCTTCACCGCCATGCGCGCTCGCGGCGCCAAGGTCACCGACATTGCGGTGATCGTGGTCGCGGCGGACGACGGCGTGATGCCGCAGACGGTCGAGGCGATCGACCACGCCAAGGCGGCCGAGGTGCCGATCATGGTCGCGGTCAACAAGATCGACAAGGAGGGCGCCGATCCCAACCGCGTTCGTGGCGAGCTCGCCCAGCAGGGCCTGACGCCGGCCGACTGGGGTGGCGACACCGAGTTCGTCGACGTCTCCGCCAAGACGCGCGAGGGCCTTGACGACGTGCTCGACACGATCATCACACTCGCCGAGATCCAGGAGCTGAAGGCCAACCCCGACACGGCCGCCTCCGGCACGGTCGTCGAGTCGGAGCTGGACCCCGGCCGGGGCCCGGTCGCAACGGTGCTGGTGCAGCGCGGCACGCTCACGGTCGGCGACGCGCTCGTGGCCGGCGCCGCCTGGGCGAAGGTCCGCTCGATGCAGGACTTCCGCGGCAACAAGGTCAACGCTGCGGCGCCCGGCATGCCGGTCGAGGTGCTCGGCTTCGACAGCGTTCCGGACGCGGGCGAGGTGGTGCGCGTGGTCGGTCACGAGCGCGAGGCCCGCTCGCTGGCGGCTGACCGCGAGGACCGCCTGAAGCGCGAGGCGCTCGCGCGCCGCACCAACGTGCGCGTGTCGCTCGAGGACGTCTGGGCGCGCGCCAAGGACGACCAGTCGAAGACGAACCTGCCGCTGATCGTGAAGGCCGACGTGGCCGGCTCGCTCGAGGCGCTCGAGGACGAGGTCGCGAAGCTGCCACAGCAGGAGATCACCGTCGAGGTCATCCACGACGGCGTGGGCGGCATCAACGAGTCCGACGTCATGCTCGCCGCAGCCTCCGACGCGGTCATCATCGGCTTCAACGTGCGCCCCGTCGGCTCCGCCAGGGACGTCGCGAACCGCGAGGGTGTCGAGATCCGCAACTACTCGGTCATCTACCAGGTGATCGACGACCTGCGCGCGGCAATGCAGGGACTGCTCGAGCCCGAAGAGGTCGAGCGGACCGTGGCCACCGTCGAGGTGCGCGAGACCTTCCGCGCGTCGCGGATCGGCGTCATCGCCGGCTCCTACGTGATCGACGGAACCGTCACCCGCGGCGCGGCATGCCGGCTCGTGCGCGACGGCACCGTGGTCTACGACGGCCGTATCTCGTCGCTGCGTCGCTTCAAGGACGACGTGCGCGAGGTCCAGGCCGGCTTCGAGTGCGGTATCACGCTCGAGAACTTCATGGACGTCAAGGAGGGCGACATGATCGAGGTGTACGAGAAGGCCCAAGTCGAGCGCACGCTCGAGAGCTGAGCTACGTCTCTGTAATCGAGATCCATCTCCACTTCCCCGAGAACGGCTCGCTCAAGGGGAAGCGCAAGGAGCTGCAGTCGTTGAAAGCGCAGTTGCACCGCCGTTTCGGCGCGACGGTCGCCGAGACGGACCACCACGACCTCTGGCAGCGGTCGACCCTCACGGCAGCCCTGGCGGGGCGCGATCTAGGACCGCTCGAGCACGCAAGCGACGATCTCGAGCGCTACGTCTTGTCGCAGTTTCCCGAAACCGTTCGTTTCGAACGCGGTGTCATTACCGTATCCGAGGTATTGGGGGAGTAAGGTGCCCGGCGACCGGATGCGCAGGGTCAACGAGGCCTTGCGGGAGATTTTGTCAGAACGCCTGGCCGAAGGCCTGAAGGATCCACGCATTGGTTTTGTCACAGTGACAGCCGTCGAAACGAGCCCAGACTTGCGCCACGCGCGCGTTTTCGTGAGTGTTCTCGGGAACAAGCAGGAGCGTGACGATTCACTCACGGCGCTGCAGCGTGCACATGGCGTGCTTCAAGCCGAGATCGCGAAGGTCACTCACATGAAGCGCACGCCTGAACTCAAGTTCGTCTACGACGAGACCGTTGAGAGGGGTATGCGCATCAACGAGTTACTGGAGAGCGAGGCGAGTCCGGAGTGAGCACCCCGGTGACCGCGCTCGACGCGATCGTCGAGGAGCTCCAGCAGGCGAGCAAGATGCTCGTCACCACGCACGAGAACCCTGACGGCGACGCCCTCGGCTCGCTGCTCGCCTTCGACGAGATGATGCGCGCGCTCGGCAAGGACGTCGTGATGTTCATGTCGGCGGGGAACTTCCCGCTGCCACACGAGTACCAGAACCTGCCGCTCGATCGCGTCCAGAACCAGCCGCCGCCGGACATGGAGGAGCGCATCGCGGTCTTCCTCGATTGCGGGAACATCGACCGGATGCCGGTCGACTTCCTGCAGCGCGGCGGCCAGCACATCGTCAACATCGACCACCACCACGACAACACCCACTTCGGGACCGTCAACCTGGTCGTGGGCGACGCCTCCTGCACGGCCGAGATCCTCTGGGAGCTCTCGCACGCGCTGGGCGTCGACATCACCCCGTCCATGGCGGAGGCGCTCTACATCGCGCTCATCACCGACACCGGCCGCTTCATGTACGAGAACACCGGGGCGCGCGCCCACCTGATGGCGGCCGAGCTCATCGAGGCCGGCGTCGACGTGGCCGCGGTCTACCGGCATCTCTACCAGGACCTGCCGTTCCCGCGCCTGCAGTTGCTCGCACGGGCCCTTGCCGGCGTCGGCCGCTACGACGACGGCCGGCTGACGGTGGCGCATCTCGGCCGTGGGGACTTCGGCGAGACGGGCGCGGTCGAGTCCGACTCCGAAGGCGTCGTGGACCACCTGCGCGCGGTCGAGCACACGAAGGTCGCGGTGCTCATCCGCGAGCTGCTCGACCGCGAGGGACGCAAGGTCAGCCTGCGCTCGACCGACGGCCAGGTCGACGTGTCGGTGATCGCGCGCTCGCTCGGCGGCGGTGGACATCGCCAGGCGGCCGGTGCGACAACCAACCTGCCACTCGGGCAGCTGATCGACCACATCCGAGCAGGCGTAGCCGACCAGCTATAGCCGGCCCAGCTTCAGTCTCAGCGAGCGCCACCTCGCTCGCTACGCGCGCGGGCGCGTGGCCGCTCGCGATCGCGACTGCACTCGTCACGCGCGTCGGTATCTGGGTCCTCGCCGTCGTCGCGCCGTCGCTCTGGGGCATCAGAGCGTTCAACGCCCGGTTCTACGACTTTCCGCTCGCCACCCATCCGTTCGGTTCGAGCGCCGCGAACTCGGTCGTGAGCGCGCTGGCGCGATGGGACGCCGTTTGGTACCTCCTGATCGCCAACAAGACGTACGTCGGGCCGCACGGCATCCCGGCGCCCGCCGGCAACGGCTGGTGGGATGCCTCCATCAACTTCTTCCCGGGCTACCCGATGCTCGTGCGGGTCGTCAGCGGGCTCGCGCTGTCGCCCCGACTCGTGATCAGCGCCGCGTACGTAGTCTCGCTGGCGGCGTTCGTCATCGCCCTCTACCTGCTGTACCGGCTGGCGGAGCTCGAGTTGGGAGCGCGTGCCGCGACGTGGGCGGTCGTCCTACTCGCGGTCTTCCCGGGCGCGGTCTTCCTCGGGGCCCCCTACGCCGAGAGCCTCTTCCTTGCACTCTCGATCGGCTGCATTTACGCGGCTCGCACCGGCCACTGGCGCGCAGCCTGCGCGTTGGGGGCCGCCGCGGCTGCCACGCGGCTGCCGGGGGTCCTGCTGGTTGTGCCGCTCACGCTCTTCTATCTGCATGGCCCGAGCGGCCGCGGCGCACGCCGATCGATCGGCAGCGACGCTGCGTGGTTGTTGCTGGTGCCAGCGGCCCTTCTCGCGTACTTCGGCTATGCGTCGCATCTGACCGGCGATCCCCTGGCTTATTTCCACATCGGGAAGGACTTCGGCCGCGGGTTCTCTCAGCCGCTGAGCGCCGTCACCGGTGCCTTCCGCGCCACCTCCCACGCGCTGCGGGCGATCGTCAATGGGCCGGCGGCGGGAGATCCAGGAACCGGCTACCGCTACGCGGACCTGACCGGGGCAGTCGCGTTCGTGGCGGGCGTCGCGCTGACAATCAGCGCGTGCAGGCACTTGCCGCGTGCATACGGGGCGTACTGCGTCGCGTCGCTGCTGGTGATCTTCTGCACCGGGCCAGACGCTCACCCGTTGTCGCCAGCCATGCGCTACACCGCGGTCGTCTTCCCGCTCTTCATGGAGGCGGGGCGGTTGGCGGCGACGCGTCCGCGCGCCGGCTGGGTGGCCGCCGGGGCGATGGTCGCGTGTCTTGGAGTCGTCACCTCTCTGTACGCCCGTTGGTTCTTCCTCGGCTGATTCGCGGCAGTCGCTATAGCCTGCCCGGCGTGACTCAGTCGGGAGTCATCCTCTACCCGAAGCCTGCAGGCATCACCTCGCACGACGTCGTCGCGCGTGTCCGCCACGAGCTGCGCGAGCGCACGGAGGAGAAGCACAAGGTCGGGCATGCCGGAACGCTCGATCCGTTCGCTACCGGGCTGCTGCTGGTGCTCGTCGGCCGCGCCACGAAGGCGCAGAGCTCGTTCATGGCGCTGCCGAAGACCTATGTGGCCCTCGCGCGACTCGGGTGGAGCTCGACGACCGGCGACCCAGAGGGCGAGCTGGTCGAGACGGGCAGGACGCCCGAGTCGCTGGCGATCCCGGTCGGCGAGCAGATGCAACGGCCGCATGCGTTCTCGGCCGTGAAGGTGGGGGGCGAACGGCTCTACAAGAAGGCGCGGCGCGGCGAGCTGGTAGAGGCGCCGCCGCGGCGGATCGAGATCTACCACGCGGACCTCCGGCGCCACGACGCCGACCACGCCGAATTCTTGATCGAGTGCTCGTCGGGGACATACGTCCGTCAGCTCGTCGCGGATCTGGGGGACGCCTACTGCGAGAAGCTCGAACGCGTGGCGATCGGGCCGTTCAAGCTTGCGGATGCCGACCCGGAGCGGATCCTGCCGCTCGACGAGGCGCTGTCGCTCGTGCCGACGGCGGATGTGGCGACATGAGGGTCGTCAGCCTGCCGGACGTGACCGAGAAGCGCCAGCGGCGCGTCGCCATCGGCACGTTCGACGGCGTCCACGTCGGCCATCGCGAGGTCATCCGCGGGTGTGACACCGTCCTCACGTTCGACCCTCACCCGATGACGGTGGTCCGGCCCGAGGCCGCACCGAAGTTGCTCACGCCGTTCAACGTGAAGCGCGACATCATCGCCGGCCTCGGCGTCGACGAGCTCGTAGTGATCCCGTTCGACGACAACTTCCGGGAGAAGACGGCGGAGCAGTTCATCGACGAGGTGCTGATCGAAAAGCTGGGCGCGATCGAGGTCTCGGTGGGCGAGAACTTCAGCTTCGGCAAGAAGGCGAAGGGCAACGTCGAGATGCTGCGCGGTCGTCCGGAGTTCGAGACGCGCGTGGCGCCGCTCGTGGAAGTCGACGGCGAGGCCGTCTCGTCGACGCAGATCCGCGCGCTGGTGGGTGCCGGCGACGTCGAGAAGGCCGCGCGCTTTCTCGGCGGCCCGTTCATCGTCGAGGGTGAGGTGGCGCACGGTGACAAGCGCGGGCGCGACCTGGGCTTCCCCACGGCCAACCTCGTCCCGGACGAGCGCTTCGTGCACCCCGGCCACGGGGTCTACGCGGCGTGGGCGCACGGCCGCTGCGCTGCCGTGAACGTCGGAATCCGCCCCCAGTTCCAGACCGGGCGCGGGCTGCTGATCGAGGCCTACCTGATCGATTTCGAGGGCGACCTCTATGGCGAGACGCTGCGAGTCGCGTTCACCCGGCGCCTGCGCGGCGAGCGCCGCTTCGACTCCGTGGACGCCCTCGTGGAGCAGATGCGCCGCGACGTGGACGAGGCTGAGCAGATCTGCGCGGCTGCTACCTTTCCCGCGTCATGACGTTGACCGCAGAGCGCAAGCGCGAGCTCACCGAACGCTTCGGTAAGAGCGCCACGGACACCGGTTCGACCGAGGTCCAGATCGCCATGCTCAGCGAGCGGATCAACCACCTGACCGACCATCTGCGCACGCATCGCAAGGATCACCATTCGCGCCGCGGCCTGCTGATGCTCGTCGGTAAGCGCCGCCGCTTCCTGAACTACCTGCAGCGCAACGACCTCGAGGGCTACCGCCGGCTCATCAAGGAGCTGGGGCTCCGCCGCTAGTGGTCGAAGCCCGAACGCCCGCCCCGGACTTCACGCTTCCCGACCAGGACGGTCACAAAGTCTCGCTCGAGGACCTGCGCGGCAAGCGCAGCGTGCTCGTCTTCTACCCGCTCGACTTCAGCCCGGTCTGCACCGACCAGCTCAACGTCTACAACGAGATCTTGGGCGAGCTCGAGTCGCGGGGCGCGCAGATGTACGGCATCTCGGTCGACTCCGCCTATGCGCACAACGCGTTCCAGAAGCAGCTCGGCATCCGCTTCCCGCTGCTCTCCGACTTCCACCCGAAGGGCGCGGTCGCGCAGGCGTACGGCGTCTACGACGAGAAGTGGGGCAGCTCAGCGCGCGCGCTCGTGATGATCGGCCCCGACCTGAAGGTCGAGTGGGTCCACCGTTCGCCGAGCGCGCTGGAGATCCCGGGCGCGAACCTCATCTTCGACGCGCTCAGAGATCACGCCGGTACTCGATGAGCGGAAGCCCGAGCGGGCTCTCCGGCATCTCGGCGACCGCGCACCAACCCTCGCGCTCGTAGAAGCGGCGGGCACGTGCCTGCAGCGACGGCGTGAACAGCCGTATCGCGCTGAACCCCTCGGCCGTCGCCGCGGCGATCGCCTCGCGGTGCAGGGCGGTCGCGACGCCCGTGCCCCAATGCGCACGACGGACGAACAGCCGTCCGAGGTGCGCGAGCCCAGGGTCGGCGGTCGGCATCCGCGTAAGCGCCGCCGCGACGAACGCGGCGTAGCCCGCGATCTCTGCGTCGACTACGGCGACCCGCACCCAGCGGTCGGACGAGTCGAAGAGCCCGCGCGCCTTCGCCAGCTCCGACTCGAAGCTCGGCCGCTCCCAGTCCGGTGGCGCGAAGGTGGCGAACGTGTCGTCGCTCTCGATGACGATCTCCGCAATCGTCTGCGCGTCCTCGATCGTGGCCGGACGGATCTGCATCGCCATCTAGTGTCGCCGCCGTGAGCCTCGAGAGCGCACCGGTTCCGCCGGTTGCCGAGGACGACCACATCCGCGGCGAGGGACCGCTCGTAATCGTCTACGGGGACTACGAGTGCCCGTACTGCGCGGCCGAGCTCGCGAAGCTCGACGGCGTCGCGCTCGTGTTCCGCCACTTTCCCGTGGTCTCGAAGCACCCGCGCTCGCGACGGCTGGCGGCGGCTGCCGAGGCAGCGGCGCTGCAGGGCCGCTTCTGGGAGATGCACGACTTGCTGTTCGGCGACCAGGGCCACCTGGACGACCCGCACCTGTGGCAGCGCGCCGAGGAGCTCGGCCTGGACCTCGACCGCTTCGAGCGTGACCGCCGCGCCGACGAGGTGGCCGCGCGCGTGGAGCGCGACTTCCGCTCCGGCATCGCCGCGGGCGTCATGAGGACGCCGGCGCTGTTCCGCCTCTGACGAGCAGGAAGTCCGCGCGATCCTCGACGTGCTCGAAGCCGAGCCGGCGGTAGAACTGGTGCGGCCAGTCATCGGTCTCGGCGGTGATGAAGACGGTGTCGTGGTCGTCGGCGACGAGCTCGAGCGCGTGCTGGATCAGGCGCCGCGCCAGGCCGCGGCCGCGAAAGCGCTCGAGCACGCCGACATCCTCGATCTGCGCCAGGCCGTCGTTCGAGTAGACGATCAGGTGGCCGGCGGCCTCGTCATCCACGTGGATCACGAGCCAGCGCTCGCCGGTGAGCGGGTGCGTGCGGTCGTGCACGCGACCCACCTGCTCGGCGACGTCCGCGCGCGGCGGCGCGAGTTGCTCCATGTGGACCTCGAAGCGAAACGGCTTCACCTGCTCGTAGGGGACCTCGCGCACGTCGGGATCGAGCCGACCGCCCGGCTCGCGCGCGAGCGCCGCGAGACCACGGCGCGCGAGGCCGCGCCCGACCAGCTCCGGCCCGTGCGCCTCGACCAGGTCCGGATCCTCGATCAGGACCTTGAAGTGGCCCTGGTCCGCCTGCAGCTCCTCGACTCTCGCGACCAGGTCGACCGCCGGCCGGTCGAGGCGGATGAAGTTGACGTCCCAGACCAGCGGCAGCTCGTCGTTGTAATAGGCGACGCCGGCCGGGAATTCGCGTCGCTGCTGCGCGCCGGCTTCGTGGACCGAATGCTCGAGCGCGCGCATTCGGTCGACCAGGCCCACGGGGCGGATCTTGCCAACTCGCTACGCTTAGCGGCTTTGTAGAAGTCTTTTTGAACAGCCGCCGACCGGAGGCGGCCGAAAGGAAAAACAGAATGGATCAGCAGGTGCACCGCGTCTCGGTCGAGATCGGGGGGACTCAGATCGAGTTCGAGACCGGGAAGCTCGCAAAGCAGGCGGGCGGCGCGGTCCTCGTCAAGGCGGGCGACACTCACGTCCTCGCCACAGCCACCGCGGGCAACGACCGCGATGTGGACTTCCTTCCTCTGACGGTCGACGTCGAGGAGCGTGCTTACGCCGCGGGCAAGATCCCCGGCAGCTTCTTCCGCCGCGAGGGCCGCGCGGGTGAGAAGGCAACCCTCACGGCCCGCCTCATCGACCGCCCGATCCGGCCGCTGTTCCCTAAGGGCTGGAGCCGCGAGACGCAGCTCGTCGCGATGCCGATCTCGGTCGACCACATCAACCCTTACGACATCCTCGCGATGAACGGGGCCAGCGCCGCGCTGATGATCTCGGACATTCCCGTCGCCGAGGCGGTCGGCGCCGTGCGCATCGGCCAGGACGAGGACGGCGACTTCGTCGTCAACCCGGCTGAGGAGCTGCTCATCGACGATGCGCGCCTCGACCTGATCGTCGCGGGCACCGACGAGGCCATCCTGATGGTCGAGGCCGGTGCGCGCGAGGTCTCGGAGGCGGAGATCCTCGACGCGCTCGACATCGCGCACACCGAGATCAAGAAGCTCTGTCAGGCCCAGCGCGAGTTGCGCGAGGCGGCCGGCAGGCCGAAGGTGGAGGTCACTCCGCCGCAGGTCGACGAGGGCATGTACAACGAGATCCGCGGTCGCTTCGGCGCCGACCTCGACCACGCCACGTCCGTCGAGGACAAGCTCGACCGTCAGAACGCGACGAAGGAACTCGAGGAGCGCATCGCCCGCGACTTCGCCGGCGAGCCCGACAGCGAGGGCTACGCCGAGCGCCGCAAGGCTGCCGAGCTCGCGTTCGCGAAGGCCGAGAAGGACGTGATCCGCGAGCGGATCGCCGTCCAGAAGAAGCGCCCGGATGGTCGTGCCACCGATGAGATCCGGCCGATCGACATCGAGATCGACGTCTCGCCGCGCGCTCACGGCTCCGCGCTGTTCACACGCGGGCAGACACAGGCACTGTCAGTTGTCTCACTCGGCACGACGCGCGAGGAGATGCGCATCGACGACCTCGGCCTGAAGTCGCAGAAGTTCTACTGGCACCACTACAACTTCCCGCCGTTCTCGGTGGGCGAGGCCGGCTTCATGCGCGGCCCGAAGCGCCGCGACATCGGTCACGGCGCGCTGGCCGAGCGCGCGCTCGTGCCGCTGGTGCCCTCGATCGACGAGTTCCCGTACACGATCCGCGTCGTCTCGGACATCCTCGAGTCGAATGGCTCATCCTCGATGGCGTCGGTCTGCGGCTCGAGCCTGTCGCTGATGGCGTCCGGCGTTCCGCTCAAGGCTCAGTGCGCGGGCATCGCGATGGGCCTGATCAAGGAGGGCGACGACTACGTCGTGCTGTCCGACATCGCCGGGGTTGAGGACCATCTCGGTGACATGGACTTCAAGGTCGCCGGTACCGCAGACGGCATCACCGCGCTGCAGATGGACATCAAGATCAAGGGCGTCAGCTTCGACATCCTGCGCGACGCGCTCGAGCAGGCGAAGGCCGGCCGCGAGTTCATCCTCGGCAAGATGAACGCGGTCATCGACCACTCGCGTGAGCAGCTCTCCGAGCACGCCCCGCGCATCAGCTCGATCAAGATCGATCAGGACAAGATCGGCATGGTCATCGGCAAGGGTGGCGAGACGATCCGCGCGCTGTCCGAGGAGTTCGAGGCGCAGATCGACATGCAGGAGGACGGCACCGTCCTCATCTACGCCGCGACCGGCGCTCAGGCCGACGCGCTCGTGGATCGCGTCCGCAGCATGACCAAGGAGGTCGAAGTCGGCGACGAGTTCCACGGGAGGGTCGTGAAGACGACCACCTTCGGCGCCTTCGTCGAGCTGAGCAAGGGCACCGACGGCCTGCTGCACATCTCGAACGTGAAGCCGGGCGAGCGTGCCGAGTCGGTCGAGGCGGTGTTGAACCGCGGCGACGAGATCGACGTCCGCGTGGTCGAGGTCGACAAGGAGCGTGGCCGCATCGGGCTGCGCCTGGCCAACGACCCCGAGGTCGAGGGCAAGACCGCCGAGGAGCTGGCGACAGTCGGCACCGGCGACAAGGGCGGCGGTGGGGACCGTCCGCGTCGCGGCGGCGACCGCGGAGGCCGCGGCGGCCGCGGGCGCGATCGTGATCGCGACCGCGGTGGTGACGGCGGCAACGGCGACTACCGCCGCGACCGCCGGTAGATGCTCGACGGCCCACAGCTGACGGAGCTCGATTCCGGGCTTCGAGTCGTCTCGGAGCGGATCGACACGGTCCGCTCCGTTGCGCTCGGCTTCTGGATCCGCACCGGCTCGCGCGACGAGAACGTCGAGGAGGCCGGCGTCTCGCACTTCCTCGAGCACCTGCTCTTCAAGGGCACCGACCGCTTCAGCTCGACGGAGATCGACCAGATCTTCGACGGCATGGGGGCGGAGATCAACGCCGGCACCGGCAAGGAGACGACCTCCGTCTACTCGCGCTTCCTCGACCAGCACTTCGAGCGCGCGTTCGACGTGATGTCGGACATGGTGCTGCGCCCGGCGTACCCGGACATCGACTCCGAGCGCCAGGTCGTGATCGAGGAGATCGCGATGTACGAGGATGAGCCGTCGGACAAGGTGCACGACGTCCTGGCCGAGGCAGTGTTCGGCGACCACCCGCTCGGCAGGCCGGTGATCGGCCGCGCCGAGGTGATCGCGAACGTCCCCGTGCCGGAGATCGCCGCCTACCACGACGAGCGCTATGCGCCGTCGAACCTTGTGCTCGCGGCCGCGGGCAACGTCGAGCACGACAAGCTTGTCGAGCTGGCCCAGAAGGCATGCGAGGGCAAGCTGCCGTCGTCGGCGAACGGCACGCGCGACCTGGTGCCCGCGCCGGCCACGGCCGATCCGCGCATGTGCTTCTTCCAGAAGCAGACCGAGCAGTTCCACGTGACACTCGGGGCGCCGGGGATCAAGCGTGGAGACGACCGCCGCTTCGCGCTGCGCGTGCTCGACACGATCCTGGGCGGCTCGACGTCGTCGCGCCTGTTCCAGGAGGTGCGCGAGAAGCGCGGGCTGGCCTACGCCGTCTACTCGTACTCGAGCCAGTACCTCGACTCGGGACAGATCGGCATGTATGTCGGCACGCGACCAGACAACGTGCCCCAGGCGATGGAGGTCATCGCCGGCGAGCTGCGCAAGCTCGGCTCCGAGGGCGTGGCGGCCGACGAGCTCGAGCGCGCGAAGGAGAACGTGAAGGGCCGGACCGTGTTGTCGATGGAGTCGATGCTTGCTCGCATGAACCGGCTCGGCTCGTCGGTGCTGACGGGCATCCCGCTGCTGTCGCTGGACGAAGTGCTGGCGCGAACAGACGCCGTGACTGCCGACGACATAGCGGCACTCGTCGAGGAGCTCTACGACCCGACGCGGCTGTCCGCGGCAGCGGTCGGAGGCGACGAGGACGTTTTCAAGCGCGCGCTGGAGGCGGTCAACCCGGAGCTCATTGCCGCGTAGATGATCAACGTCGCGGTGTCAGGCGCCGCCGGGAGGATGGGCCAGACCGTCTGCGAGGCCGTCGAGCACGCCGAGGACATGGCGCTCGTCGGTCGCGCCGACCTGCACCTCGGCGTGTCGCTGCAGGACGTGCTCGGCGACGCGGACGTAGTCGTGGACTTCACCCAGCCAGACGCGGCTGTCCACAACGCCAGGCTCTGCCTGGAGGCCGGCGTGCACTGCGTGATGGGCACGACCGGCGCTGACTTCTCCGCCCTCGAGGGCGTCGGCGACGCGAACCTGTTCGTTGCGCCGAACTTCGCGATCGGCGCCGTGATGATGATGGAGGTCTCGCAGCAGATCGCGAGGCACATGCCCGAGGTCGAGATCATCGAGCTGCATCACGACCAGAAGAAGGACGCGCCCTCTGGCACCGCCAAGCGGACCGCGGGGCTGATCCGCGACGCGGGCGGCAACGTCCACGAGCCGATCCACTCGGTCCGCCTACCCGGCCTGGTCGCGCACCAGGAAGTGCTCTTCGGTGGCCGCGGGGAAACGCTCAGCGTCCGGCACGACTCGATCTCACGCGACTCGTTCATGCCAGGGGTGCTGCTCGCGATCCGCAAGGTAGGCGGGCTTGCGACCTCGCCGGTGGTCGGATTGGAGCACCTGCTCTAGAGCGGAGGGTGGTTACCCTCGGGGGGAATGGCCGTGCGCGTCCGCCTCGTCGAGCCGAAGCCCCAGGATCGCGGCGAGTTCATCGACCTCGTGGAGGCGAGCGTCGATCTGCACCGGCCCTGGACGTACCCGCCTGCCGACGCCGCGAGCTTCCGCCGGCTGCTCGACCGCAACCGGGCTGACAACTTCTTCGCGCTGCTCGCGCGGCGGACCGCGGACGATGCGCTCCTCGGGCTGTTCGAGTTCTCCGAAGTGGTGCGCGGGTCGTTCCAGAACGCCTACCTCGGCTATTGGGTGGGCGAGCCGTACGCCGGTCAGGGTTACATGCGCGAAGGCATGCAGCTTGCGCTGCGCTTCGCCTTCCAAGAGCTGCGCCTGCATCGCGTCGAGGCGAACATCCAGCCGGCGAACAAGCCGTCGCTCGCGCTGGTGAAGGAGTCGGGCTTCCGACGCGAAGGATTTTCGCCTCGGTACCTGAAGATCGGCGGCCGCTGGCGCGATCACGAGCGCTGGGCGATCCTCGCGGACGAGGGACGAATATCGGTCAAAGCACGGAGATTCGCGGGCCGATGAGGCGGAATCGGTCAGGCGTGGCCGATCGCCGACGTCTACCGGCTCGACGCGCGCTTACCTTCTAGAGCGCTTCGAAGCCGAAGCGCTTGTTCAGCGCGTCGATGATCTTCGTGCCGGCGTTGTCGACCTTCTCCGCCGGCGGCGAGTCGATGATCGCCGGACCCTCCGGGAAGGCGGATCCGCGCAATGCGCTGAGCGTGCCGGACACGGCGCCCGCCTGGCCACCGAGGTTTGGCTTGATCAGCGATGTCAGCGCCTGCGCCCGGCGCCACAGGCCCCACGCCTGTTCGAAGGCAAGCCGTGAAGTCATCGGATCGGCGCCCGCCGAGGCGGCGTCGTACGTTGCCGCAAGCCGCGCCGTCACGCGGCGCAGCGCCTCCGCCTGAACACCGCGATCCGAGCGGGCCGGGGGAGGAACGAGTGCCTGCGAGACACCGTCCATCAGCTGGTCGGCCAGCGGCCCCGCAAGGTCGCGGTAGTGGTCCGGGGCAATGCCCGCGTGCAGGTCGCGTGCCAGCGTGTTGAAGCGGGCCACGACCTCGCGGTCCACGACCGGGTCGTTCGCGCGCACCCGGGGCGCCAGTGCGTCGTAGGCCGCGCGCGCCAGGACGAGCTGCTGTCGCGCGTCCTCGGCGGAGCCGCTCGCGTAGTACGAGTCGGATGAGGCGATCAGCCGCCCGCGCAGCAGCTCGACCGAGGCATAGGCGTCGACCGCCGCCGCCCCATGGCGAGCGTCAGGGTTGCCCCGCGGCACCGTCCCGGAGCCACCGTTGCCGCAGGCGCTCAGCGCGCACGCGAGCGCCACGAGCGCCGCGGCCGGCGCCGCCCGCCGCAGCATGATCAGTCTTGGGGCTTCCCGCGCAGCGCGCGCGGCACGACGAAGCGGATGCCCGAGCGCTGGGAGTCGATCGAGCAGGTCTTGTTGTCGATCAGCCCGAGCTCCTTGCCGCAGGGCACGAGCTTCATCTGGTCGACATAGGCGTCGTGGCCGCGCTTCCAGGTGACGAGCCAGATGTAGCCGGTGTCGCGCAGCCGCGGCCGGTAGCGGCCGATCAGCTCCTTCGCTTCCTCGATCGACTCCACCAGCGCGATCGCTCCGTCCAGCTGCCCGGACTTGATGAACCCGCGCCCGAGCTCCTCGCGCAGCTCCCTGCGCAGGGTGGAGCCGATTTCGCCGCTGACCTCCAGGCGCTGATCGGGCTTGACCGCAAGCTTCTGAACCGTGCTGCGGTGGCTGTAGTCGCGTTCGGCAGTCGTTGCCATTCCGACCCGCATTCTAGGAGGGGGCGTCTCGGCCTCCGAGCGGACTGGAATAATCCGGTCGTGGCAATCGGTGGGGTCCTGACAGCGATGGTTACGCCGTTCGACGCGAGCGGCGCCGTGGACGAGGATGCGTTCGTCCGCCTGCTCGGCTTCCTGGCCGACAATGGCTCGGACGGCGTGGTCGTGGCCGGCACCACCGGCGAAAGCTCGACGCTGACGGACGACGAGAAGCTGCGCCTGTTCGAGCTCGCAGGAGCCGAGGGCGGCGACCTGTTCGTCATCGCGGGGACCGGGTCGAACAACACCGCGCACTCCGTTCACCTGACCGAGAAGGCCAGCCATGTCAACGGCGTCGACGCGATCCTGGCGGTGACGCCCTACTACAACAAGCCGCCGCTGCGAGGCGTCTATGCCCACATGCAGGCGATCTCCGACGCCACCGACAAGCCGGTCATCGTCTACAACATCCCCGGGCGCTGCGTGATCGACCTGCCGAACGACTTCCTGCGCTCGCTCGCCCAGATCGAGAACGTGAAGGCCGTCAAGCAGGCGCGCGAGACCGACATCACCGCCATCGAGGGCCTGGACCTGCTCGCCGGGAACGACGACCGCCTGGCCGAGGCGCTCGATGCCGGCGGCACCGGCGGCATCCTCGTGGCGTCGCATATCGTCGGCAAGGAAATGCGCCGCATGCTCGACGAGCCCCAGAACCGCTGGGCGATCCACGAAGACCTGACCGACACCTTCAACACGCTCGTCATCACCCAGCTCACGATGACCACGAAGGCCGCCCTGAAGCTGCTCGGTCAGGACGTCGGCGGGGTACGTCTGCCGCTCGTGGAATGCGACGAGAACGAGACTGCCGCACTCGACGAGATGCTTCGCCGCCGCGGGCTGCTGAGCGCGGTTTGAGCGGCACGCTGCGCGTTCTCCCCCTCGGCGGCCTGGGGGAGATCGGCAAGAACATGACCGTGCTCGAGTACGAGGGCCGGATCGTGGTGGTCGACACCGGGCTGGCGTTCCCGACGCCGGACCAGCTGGGAATCGACCTGGTGCTGCCGGACTTCAGCTACCTGCGCGAGCGCGCCACGGACATCGAGGCGATCGTGCTGACCCACGGGCACGAGGACCACGTGGGCGCGCTTCCGTTCGTCACACGCCAGATCGCCGAGGTGCACATGCCGCCCATCTACGGGGGCGCGCTCACGATCGAACTGGTGCGCTCGAAGCTCGACGAGCACCGGCTCACTGACGTGGTCGACCTCGAGGCAGTGCGCCCGGGCGAGCCGTTCAACGCCGGCCCGTTCGACATCGAGTTCGTGAAGATGGCGCACTCGATCCCCGATGCGTTCGCCGTCGCCGCCACCTGCGAGCTCGGCACGACGCTCGTCACAGGCGACTACAAGTTCGATCAGACCCCCGTCGACGGCATCCCCGCGGACATCGCGCGGCTGGCGGAGCTGGGACGCGAGGGCGTGCTGTTGCTCTGCGGCGACTCCACGAACGTGACGCGGCCGGGCTGGGCGACGTCGGAGTCGGCCGTCGGGCCACACCTGGTCGAGGAGTTCGGCAAGTGCAAGGGGCGCATCGTCGTCACCTGCTTCGCGTCGAACATCCACCGCGTCCAGCAGGTGGTCGACGCCGCCGGGGCGCACGGGCGCAAGGTGGCGCTCGTCGGGCGCTCGATGCGCAAGAACACGAACATCGGCCGCAACCTCGGCCACATCTACATCCCGGACGGCATGGTCATCCCGCTGCGCGAGATCGAGGACTTCCCCGATCACAAGATCGTGATCATCGCCACGGGCAGCCAGGGCGAGCCGCTGTCGGCCCTGCGGCGGATGGCCCACGGGGAGCACCCGAACGTGGAGCTGCGCGACGGCGACACGGTGATGTTCTCGGCCACGCCGATCCCCGGCAACGAGCGCGCCGTCAACGAGACGATCGACCGCCTGTTCCAGATTGGCGCCGACGTGATCACGGCAGCTGACCGGCCGATCCACGCGTCAGGCCACGGTTACGCGGAGGAGACGAAGCTGATGGTCAACCTGACCGAGCCGCGCTACGTGCTGCCGGCGCACGGTGATTACCGGCGCCTGCGCCTGCACGCGCAGCTGGCACAGGCCGTCGGCATCGACGCGAGCGACACCTTCGTCGGCCGCAACGGGTTGCCGCTCGAGATCACCGAGAGCGGCGCGCGCTTCGGAGCGGAGGAGCGCGCCGGGCTGATCTTCGTGGACGGCGTCGACATCGGCGAGCCGGAGGACGTGGCCCTGCGCGACCGCCGCATGCTGTCGGCCGACGGCATCTTCATCGTCGTGGCCACGATCTCGGAGCAGGACGGCCTGCCGGTGGCGCCGACGGAGCTGATCTTCCGCGGCGTGCCGTTCATCGACGATGCCGACGGCCTGCTCGACGACCTGCGGTCGGCGGTGGAGGAGTCGCTGACGCGCGCGGCCGAGGACGAGGTGCGCGAGATCGACCTGCTGCAGTCGCACCTCCACGACGACATCGCGGCGTACGTCTACCGCAGGCTCAAGAGGCGGCCGATGATTCTGCCTGTGGTTGTGGAGGTGTAGGCACAGCCGCCCTGGCCGGCAGCGTCACGATGAACCTGGCGCCGCCGTTCATACGGTCCTCGTAGGCGACGGTGCCCCCGTGGCCCGCGGCGACCGCGCTGACGATCGCCAGCCCGAGGCCGCTGCCACGACCGCCGTCGCCGGCGCCGCGCACGAAACGCTCGAAGGCGCGGTCGCGGATCGCCGGCGGCAGTCCCGGTCCCTCGTCCTCGACGATGATCCGCACGTGGTCGGGGTCGACCTCATGGGCGCTCGCGCGCACGTCGCTGCCGGGTGGCGTGTGACGGAGGGCGTTCTCGATCAGGTTGAGGACCATCCGGTGCAGGTCGTCGCGCGACCCCTCAACGATGAGGCCCTCGTCGACGTCGACGCCCAGGTCGTGGCCGGCCGCCAGCGGTGCCGCCTCACCGGCGGCGGCGCGGATGATCTCGGCCACGTCGATAGGCTCGTGGATGCGCTCGCGGCTTGCGTCGGCGCGGGCAAGCAGCAGCAGGTCGGAGACGAGCCCGCGCATGCGCCGCGACGAGCGCAGCGCCGACTGGACCATCTCGCGGTCCTCGCCCTCGAGCTCCGCCTCGAGTAGCTCGAGGTTGGCGAGGATCGACGTCAGCGGCGTTCGCAGCTCGTGCGACGCGTCCGCTACGAACTCGCGCTGGCGCGCCAGCAGCGACTCGAGCTCCGTGCGCGACGCGTTCAGCTCGCGGAGCATCTCCGACAGCGTGCGCGAGAGGTCGGTCACCTCATCCTCGGCGAGCGGACGCGGCAATGCGACCGCGGTGTCGCGCGTGCGCGCGATCTCCTTGGCGGCGTTCGTCAGCAGCTGGATCGGCTCCATCGCCCGCCGGGCGACGGCCAGGCCCGCGAGCAGTGCCAGCAGCGCCCCGCCGATCACGCCGGCGGTCAGGAACAGCCGGATGCGCGCGATCGTCGCGTTCGTCGTCTCGCGCGGCTTCGCGTACTGGAGGAATGCGACCGGCTGCTGGACCTGCTGGATGAAGATCGGCCGCGAGATGACGCGGTACTCGCCGGCGTCCTGTAGCCCGACCAGCGGATTGCCCAGATTGACCCCGCGCGGGACTGCCTTGATGACCACACCATCGGCGCCCACGATCCGCAACGCGGCGCCACCGGCGGCGGCCTGCGCGATCGCGTCCTTGCCCACCAGCTGCAGGCGCGCCCCGATCTGCTGCGGCCGCACCCGTGTCTGTAGGTCGCCGACCGTGGCCCGCAGGTCGTCGTCGAAATGGTCATGGACCTGGCGTGACGTGAATGCGCCGACTACGAGTGCAAACGCGGCGAGGATCAGGAACGTGAGCGTGGCGGAGGTCAGCGCCAGGCGCCAACGGATCGGCAGCCGCGTGAAGCGGCTGACTATCGGGGGGAAGATGCGGTTGGTCGTCACGCCGCCCGCAGCACGTAGCCCGCGCCGCGGATCGTGTGCAGGATGCGCGGCTCGCCGCCTTCCTCGAGCTTGCGCCGCAAATTCGAGATGAAGACGTCGACCGTGTTCGTCTCGGCGAACGCGTCGTAGCCCCAGACGTCGTCGAGCAGGGCCTGCCGCGAGACGACGAGGCGCTCGTTGCGCATGAGGTACTCGAGCAGCTCGAACTCACGCGCGGTCAACTGAATGTCGCGCTCGCCGCGCTGGACCTCGCGGGTGTCGGGATTGAGCGCCAGGTCGCCCACCTGCAGGAACGCGCTGCCGCGTGGAGGACGGCGGCGCAGCAGGGCGCGCATTCGTGCCAGGAGCTCCTCGCGGTCGAACGGCTTGACCAGGTAGTCGTCGGCGCCCGAGTCGAGCCCGGCGACTCGGTCCTGCACGCCGTCGCGCGCGGTGAGCATCAGGATCGGCACGTCACCCTTGTCCCGCAGGCGGCGGCAGACCTCGACGCCGTCGAGCTTGGGGAGCCCGAGGTCGAGCACGACGAGATCCGGCTCGAAGAGGCCGGACTCCGACAACGCTTCGTCGCCGTCCTCGGCGACCCGCACGTCGTAGCCCTCGATCCGCAGCGAGCGGCGCAGCGCGCCGGCGATCTCGGTGTCGTCCTCGACGACGAGCACTCGTGGCGATCGGCTCATAGCTTCATGGTAGGAGCGCGCCTAAAGACGGCGAAAAGAACTCTCGCCGCTATGGCTGGAACGACGACGCGCAAGAAAACCGCGACGAAGAAGCGCAAGCCGCCGACGATGTCGGACCGCCTGCGTGTGCCGCGCCTGCCCGAGCTCGAGCAGCAGCAGGCCGATGTCTGGGGGATCGGTCTCGTCCTGGCGTCGGTCCTGTTCGCGTTCGTCTTCTACTTCGGGTGGGACGGCGGGAAGGTCGGCTCCGGCATCGCGGACGGCCTGCGCTGGCTGTTCGGCGGCGTCGCATACCTGACGCCGCTGGCGCTCTTCGTAACAGGGACCTTGCTCGTGATGCGGCCGCTGCTGACGACGGTGCGGCCCTTCAAGTCGGGTGGCATCTGCCTGCTGACCGCGCTGATGCTCGGGCTGGCCGCCGGCACGTTTGGATTGGGCCCGAGTCACCCCGCGCGCCACGGGGCGTTCGCTCAGCCGGAGTTCTTCAAGGTCCACGGCGGCCTTGTCGGCGAAAGCCTCTACTGGGTGACGAGCACGCTCTTCTCGCGGGTGGGGGCGCACCTGATCTTCGTGTTCCTCCTGATTGTCGGAATCATGCTGCTGACCGGCGCGTCGATCTCCGGCGTGATCGCGGCGACGCGCAAACAGTCAGAGCCCCAGCCGAAGCCGAAGCGCGTCAAGGTGCCCGAGGTCGAACCGGCCGTTGTGAAGCAGACGCATGTCGAAGCGCCTGTCGTCGAGGATGCGCAGCCGAACTGGGAGCCGGAGCCCGAACCTGCGCCTGAGGCCGAGCCCGAGCCCGAGGCCCCGCCCGAGGCGGTCGACGACGAACACGGGGTCGCAGCGCTCACACCGATGGGCAACAAGCGCGGCGGGCTGACCGAGGCGGACGAGAACACCGACTACAGGCTGCCCAACCCTTCGCTCCTGAAACGCTCGAACGGGAAGCAGAAGACCGACCCGGCCGCCGAGGCCCGGACGGGCGCGCAGTTGGTAGAGGCCCTCAGCCACTTCGACATCCCGGCCCAGGTGGTGGGCACGGTCGCCGGCCCTCATGTGACGCGCTACGAGCTGCGCCTGGCGCCCGGCATCAAGATGGCGAAAGTCGCGAACCTCAAGGACGATCTGGCGTACGCACTGGCCGCGCCCGACGTGCGCATCCTGGCGCCGATCCCCGGCAAGCAGGCGATCGGCGTCGAGGTTCCAAACAGCGTGCGCAAGATGGTCCACCTGGGCGACGTGCTGCAGGAGTCCCCGTCGGGATGGTCTCCGCTCACCGTCTGGCTCGGCAAGGACATCGGCGGCAAGGCGATCGGCACCGATCTTGCAAAGCAGCCTCACATCCTGATCGCCGGCACGACCGGCTCCGGCAAGTCCGGGTGCGTGAACGCGCTCCTGTCGTCGATCCTGCTGCGCGCCACGCCGAACGAGGTGCGCCTCGTGCTCGTCGACCCGAAGCAGGTCGAACTCAACTACTACGAGTCGATCCCGCATCTGCTCACGCCCGTCGTCACCTCACCGCGGCTGGCGGCCAGCGTGCTGCAGAACCTGATCCGCGAGATGGAGCAGCGCTACACGCACATGGCTCCGCTGCGGGCGCGCAACATCATCGAGCTGAACAAGATCCGCGTGAAGATGGGCGAGCCGCCGCTGCCCTACATCCTCTGCGTGATCGACGAGCTCGCGGACCTGATGATGGTCGCGCCGACCGAGGTCGAGGACGCGATCATCCGCCTGGCGCAGAAGGCGCGCGCGGTCGGCATCCACCTGGTGCTGGCGACGCAGCGCCCGAGCGCCGACGTGATCACCGGCCTGATCAAGGCGAACGTCCCGGCACGGATCGCGTTCGCGGTGTCGTCGCAGGTCGACTCGCGCGTGATCCTTGACTCGGGCGGCGCCGAGTCGCTGCTCGGCCAGGGCGACATGCTGTTCCGGCCGGTCGAGGAGGGGCGCCCGAAGCGCGTCCAGGGCGCGTTCATCTCCGAGGAGGAGATCGAGAAGCTCACCGCGCACTGGCGCCGGCAAGGCGAGCCGGAGATCCAGGAGGAGCTGCTCGAGGTGGTCGAGAAGCCGGGGGACGAGGAGTCGGGCGACGGCCTGGATCCGGACTCCGACGACCTGCTTGGCGAGGCGATCGCGACCGTGGTGCAGATGGGGACCGCGTCGACCTCGATGCTCCAGCGCCGGCTGCGTGTGGGCTACACCAGGGCGGGGCGGCTGATCGACATGATGGAGCGCCGCGGGGTCATCTCAGGCTACGAAGGCTCGAAGGCGCGCCAGGTGCTGATCTCCGAGGCGGATCTGCCGCGAGTGCTCGAAGCGCTGGGTGACGCTGCACTGGCCGCTGCCGACCCCGATACCTAGACGCCGTATCGACAACAATGCGGTGAGTGCCGTCGATCGGCGAAACGCTGCGTGAGGCGCGGATGCGACAGCGCCTTGACATCACGGATGTCGAGGCGCAGACGAAGATCCGAGCGAAGTATCTGCGGGCCCTCGAGAACGAGGACTTCGGGATGCTCCCTGGCTCGACCTTCGTCAAAAGCTTCCTGCGCACCTACGCGGAGTTCCTGGGGCTGGACCCGCACCTGCTGGTCGAGGAGTACCGGGCGCGCCACGATCCCCGCGACGAGTCGGAGCTGACGCCGTTCGCGCGGGCGCCGAAAGGGAGGCAGCGGCGGCGGCCGCCGCGCCACCCGGCGTGGCTGCCGGTGGCCGCTGCCGTGCTGGCGATCCTGGCGTTGCTGCTGGTGCTCGGGCTGACCGGAGGATCCTCGAATGGGCCAAGCGGCAGCGCGACGACGACCAACACCAGCGCGAAGAAGGCGACCCAGAAGAAGTCGACTACCACGACCACCCACCACGCGCCGCGGCGGCCGCGCACGGTGCACCTGCGGATCGTCCCGGCCGAGGCCACCTATGTCTGCCTCGACAAGGGCGGGGGCACGCGCGTGGTCTACGAGGGGACATTGACCGGGCCCAAGTCCTGGAAGGCGCGGCACCTGCGCGTCAACCTCGGCAAACGGTCGATCCGGATCACCGTCAACGGCAAGCACGTCGCGGTGCCGCCCGGGTCCGACCCGATCGGCTACGACTTCCGTCCCACCCACCATCGCGAGTTGCCGCTCGGCCAGAGGCCCTGCGCGTGAGCGCGCGGGCGGGTGTCGTCGTCACCGGCACCGAGGTACTGACGGGACGCGTCCGGGACACCAACGGGCCGTGGCTGGCCGACCGGCTGCTGGAGCTGGGCGTCGAGCTCGCCCACATCACGATCTGCGGCGACCGGCCGGAGGACATGGAGGCGGCGCTGCGCTTCCAGGCGGACCAGGGCTGCGACGTGATCGCGACCAGCGGTGGCCTCGGGCCGACCGCGGATGACCTGACGATGGAGGTGGTGGCGCGCTTCTGCGGTCGGGCGATGGTCCACGACCCGGAGCTCGAGGCGCGGATCCAGGACATCGTGCGGCCGATCCTGCGGCGCTATCCGCGCATCGACGAGGAGGCGCTGCAGAAGGGCTCTGCGAAGCAGGCGACGGTGCCCGAGGGCGCCGACGTCCTCGAGCCGGCAGGGACGGCCCCTGGGGCGGTGGTGACGCCGGTGGGCGCCGACCGGCCGGCGATCGTCGTCCTGCCCGGGCCGCCGCGGGAGCTGCAGGCGATGTGGCCGGCGGCGGTGGCGACCGAGGCGTTCAAGGGAGCGACCGCGGGGGCGGTCGAGTACGACCAGCGGATGCTGCGGCTGTTCGGGATGCCGGAGTCGGAGATCGCGGAGACACTGCGGGTGGCCGAGCCGCGGCTGGGCGGCTTCGACGGGCTGGAGATAACGACCTGCCTGCGGCGCGGCGAGGTGGAGGTCGTTGTCCGCTCGCTGCCGGAGGAGCGCGGGCGGGCGGACGCGCTCGAGGAGATCATCGCCGAGCGCCATCCCGACCTGCTGTTCTCGCGCGACGGCTCGCTGGTGGACGATCAGGTGGCGGGGCTGCTCACTGGTCGCTGGATCGGGCTGGCCGAGTCGTGCACCGGGGGGCTGCTGGCCGCACGGCTGACGGAGCGGGCCGGGTCGTCCGCCTACGTGGCCGGCGGCGTGGTGTCGTACTCGAACGAGTCGAAGGCCGATCTGCTGGGAGTCGATCCGACGCTGATCGAGGCGCACGGCGCGGTGTCGCTCGAGGTGGCGGAGGCGATGGCCGACGGCGCGCTGGAACGGTTCGAGGCGGATACGGCGGTGTCGATCACGGGCGTGGCGGGGCCCGGGGGAGGGACCGAGGCGAAACCGGTCGGTTACGTGTGCTGGTGCGTGAAGACGAACGACGGCCGCATGCTCCTGCGCGACACGCGGCTGCCGGGCGGTCGCGCGGACGTGCGCGACCGGGCCACCACCGTGGCGATGCATCTGCTGCGACGGTTGCTGCGCGGTGAGCCAAGCGTCTAAAGAGAGGCCGGGCTCGCCGCGGGCCCGCCTGTTCATCGCGATGGACCTGCCCGAGGACGCGCGGGCAGAGCTGGCCGGCTGGCGCGCGCAGACGTTCGCAGACCGCCGCGATCTGCGTCTGGTGGACGCCGCGGCGCTGCACGTGACACTGGTCTTCCTCGGCTGGCTTGCGGAGAAGCAGATCCCGCACGTCGTCGAGTTGATGCGCGGGTCGGTCCCCGACGGAGCGCCGCCGGTGCTGGCGGCAAAGGGCGTCAAGCCGCTCCCGCCGCGGCGCCCGCGGCTGTTCGCGCTCGATCTCTCCGATCAAGGGGGGCGGGCAGTGGCGGTCCAGGCCGCGGTGTCGGACGCGCTGGCTGCCGACAAGCTCTACGTCCCCGAGAAGCGGGCGTTCTGGCCGCACATCACGCTCGCGCGCGTGAAGCGGAACGCGCTCGCACCGCCGCTGGAACCGGGCGAGTCGCCGCCCGTCAATCCATGGGAGGCCACTGCGGTCACGCTCTACCGCTCGACGCTGCAGCCGCAGGGGGCGCGTTACGACGCGCTGGAGCGGATCCCGCTCGGCTAGTCGGCGTCCGGCTTTGTGCGGCCCGGTATTCGCTGGGCAAGCGTCCCGGCGCGCTGGGCGGCCGGCCGCAGCGGCTCCGCCACTTCGCCGACCTCTTCCTCGAGCCTCTGAATCGCGTCGGATGTCTCGTCCATCTGCCGGATCATGGGCCGCAGTTCCTCGCGCAGAGCGTTCAGCTCATCGTTCGAGCGGTCGAAGGAGTCCGCCATGCGCGCCGTGGTACCGGGGAGCTGGTCCGTGGCTCTGCGGACGCCGCTTACCTCCTCGCGGACACCCTCGACCGCCCGCCGAAGACGCTCGATGTCGTGCTGCGCGCTCTCGGCGGCATCGGCAAAGCGCGCGATGTCGTCGGCGAGCCGCATGGCGAGGCGTGGACCGAACAGCAGGAGATCGAGCGGGGATGCCATTTTCCGAGGAATACCCGGTGCAACGGGGGCGAACATCCGTCCGGGTCGGCTTCTAGCTTCCGACGTTCGAACTCGAAGGAGAGACGGGACATGGACAAGGAACAGGAAAAGGCCGCCAAGGCTCGCGATTCCGCGCTGCAAAGCGCTCTCACGCAGATCGAGCGCCAGTTCGGAGCCGGCTCGATCATGAAGATGGGCGACGACGCTGCTGCGGTCCGCGTCCAGGCGGTCCCCACCGGTGCGCTGTCCCTTGACCTGGCGCTGGGCGTCGGCGGCCTCCCGCGCGGGCGCATCATCGAGATCTTCGGCCCGGAGTCCAGCGGTAAGACCACGCTCGTCTATCACGTGATCGCGGAGGCTCAGGCGCGTGGCGGCATCTGCGCGTTCATCGACGCCGAGCATGCGATGGATCCGGGCTATGCGAAGCGGATCGGCGTCGACGTGGACGAGCTGCTCGTGTCGCAGCCCGACCACGGCGAGCAGGCGCTCGAGATCGCCGACCTGCTGATCCGCTCGGGCGCGATCGACCTGGTGGCGATCGACTCGGTGGCGGCGCTGACGCCGCGCGCAGAGCTTGAGGGCCAGATGGGCGACCAGACCGTCGGCCTCCAGGCGCGAATGATGAGCCAGGCCATGCGCAAGCTGGCCGGCAACCTGAACCGCGCGAACACGCTCTGCGTCTTCACGAACCAGATCCGCGAGAAGATCGGCGTGATGTTCGGCTCGCCCGAGACGCAGCCCGGCGGTCGCGCTCTCAAGTTCTATGCGTCGCAGCGACTCGACATCCGCCGCATCGAGACGCTGAAGGAAGGCACCGAGGCGATCGGCAACCGCGTGCGCGTCAAGGTAGTCAAGAACAAGGTCGCGGCGCCATTCCGCCAGGCCGAGTTCGACATCGAGTACGGCGAGGGCATCTCGTCGGAGGGCTGCATCCTCGACCTCGCGCTCGAGCACAACCTGATCTCGAAGTCAGGTTCGTTCTTCGCCTACGGCGACACACGGCTCGGCCAGGGGCGCAACAACGCAAAGGGCTTCCTCCGCGAGAACCCCGAGATCGCCCGGGAGATCGAGGGCAAGATCTACGAAGCCGTCGGCGTCTTGCCCACGACGGGCGGCCCCGTCCCGGTGCCTGATGCCGTTGCGGTTGATGCGGACGGTGTTGTTATCGAGGACGCAGCCCGGGCCGCCTGATCGTGGGTCGCCGCATCGGCGAGGCGGGCTGCACCGGCGCCTGGCTGCGCCCTCCGGCCGGGGCCGTGCTCACGCACTGTCCCCGTCCGGAGTTCGTACCCAGCCACCGGTTCGCATCGCCTTTCGCGGGACCATGAACGACCATCAGCGAGCGTTTGAGCTGGCCCTTCGGACGTTGAACGTCCGCGAGCGGACTCAGGCTGAGCTCCGGGCGTCACTCGGCCGGCGCGGATTCGCCGCGGAGGTTATTGAGGACGTGATGGAGGCAGTTCGCGCCGAGGGGCTTATCGACGATGCCGGCTATGCGCGGCGTTTTGCTGAGGATCGGCGCCTACTTGATCGCTGGGGCAATGAGCGCATTGCTCGGGATCTCGAGCGGCGGGGGATCGAGCGTGAGCTTGTCGAGCAGGCCCTGGCCGGCCATGGCCGCGACGAGGAGCTCCTCGCTGCGATCGAGCTCCTCGATCGTCGCTTCCCGCTCCCGTTCGACGGCGACCGCGAGCGCGACAAGGCGTGGCGGATGCTCGTGCGCCGCGGCTACGAGCCCGAGCTCGCCTATTCCGCCGTCAGAAAGCACGAACAGGGCCTTCGCGAAGCCGCCTGAGGGCCTCTTTCCTGAGCCCTAGTTGCGTTAAGCCCACATTGAGGGGTACCTTTTAGGACAGAAGCGGCCGGACCGGCCGCCGTGAGATGCCAGATTTGACTTTGTCCTCATTTGCAGCGGTAAACCAGACGAGATCTTTGAATCCACCTGAGCGAACATCGGGTTGCGGGTACTTCGAAAGGGGGGTGGCAGGCACTCCGCAGCTGTGAGCTCACGCGCACCTTTGCGCGTCCGCGCATTTCCAGGCCTGGGCATCTCCCGGCGCCGTCCTCGGACCGCTTGAAATAGCGAAGGTCCAGCGCACCCGTGCGCGGACCGCGAGGAGAAGGCTGAGATGGAAATCGTGCTTGCAGCGGTCGTGGCCGCGGCAGTGGCCGGGATAGTGGTACTGGCCGGGCAGAGACGTGGCCCGGCTGCCGCCGCTGCCGGTGGCCAGCGTGTCCGCAGTGACGCATCGCTCGTGAAGGCCAGCGCCACGGCGCCCACGGAGGCACCCGCTCCGGTGGCGGTGCCCTCGTCATCGGGCTCGGGTCAGACCCCTCCGGCACTCACTGCAGTGTCACCTGCTGCTGCCGGTGTGACGCCGAACGACGGCGAGCTCCAGGTCCGCCGGGCTGAGCTCGCCCGGATCGAGGAGCGGCTGCTGTCGAAGGAGGAGGCGGTCGACCTGCGCCTGGCCGACCTCGAGCGCAAGGAGCGCTCGATCGAAGACCGGTCGCGCAACATCGAGCACCAGGGCGAGCGGCTCAAGGAGGCCAAGCAGGACCATATTCGCGAGCTCGAGCGTCTGAGCGGCCTGAGCGCCGGCCAGGCGCGCCAGCTGCTGCTGCGCGAGCTCGAGGACGAATTGCGCCACGACCGCGCCGTCCTCGCGCGCCAGGTCGAGGACGAGGTGCGCCACGATGCCGAGCGTCGCTCGCGCAGCATCCTCGCCACCGCCATGCAGCGGATCGCCAGCGGCCACGCCGCGGAGACGACCGTGTCCGTGGTCCAGCTGCCGTCAGACGAGCTGAAGGGCCGCATCATCGGCCGCGAGGGACGCAACATCCGCGCTCTGGAGACGCTGACAGGTGTCGACTTCATCATCGACGACACGCCGTCGGCCGTGCTGCTGTCCGGCTTCGACCCCGTGCGCCGCGAGATCGCGCGGCTCACGCTCGAGCGCCTCATCCAGGACGGGCGCATCCACCCGGCGCGGATCGAAGAGGCCTATCACCAGGCACAGGAGGAGATCGACAAGCACATCGCCGAGGTCGGCGAGCAGGCCGCGCTCGAGGCGAACGCCGGCCAGATCCATCCGGAGCTGACGAAGCTGCTGGGCCGCCTGCACTACCGGACGAGCTACGGCCAGAACGTGCTCGCCCACTCGATCGAGTGCGCGAACCTGGCCGGGATGATCGCCGCCGAACTCGGCGCGTCGGTCAAGACCGCCCGCCGCGCGGCGCTCCTGCACGACATCGGCAAGGCCGTGACGCACGAGATCGAAGGTCCGCATGCGCTGGTCGGCGGCCAGCTCGCGCGCCGCTACAAGGAGTCGGAGGCGGTCGCCCACGCGATGGAGGCGCACCATGGCGAGGTCGAGATGCAGACCGTGGAGGCGGTGATCGTCCAGGTGGCCGATGCGCTCTCCGGCGCGCGTCCGGGCGCCCGCGGCGAGTCGCTCGAGCACTACGTCAAGCGCCTCCGGGAACTCGAGGAAATCGCTCGCCGGCACGATGGCGTCGACAAGGTCTACGCGATGCAGGCGGGCCGCGAGATCCGCGTGATCGTCCAGCCCGCGCAGGTGGACGACGAGCGCGCCGCGCTGATCTCGCACCAGATCGCAAGAGACGTCGAGAAGGAGCTCGAATACCCCGGTCAGATCAAGGTGACGGTCATTCGCGAGTCGCGTGCTGTTGACTTCGCGAAGTGAGCGCCCCTAGTCAGTCCGAGCCAAACCCGAATCGCTGGTGGACCCTGGCAGCCGTCGTCGTTGCGACGTTCATGCTGCTGCTGGACATCACGATCGTCAACGTCGCGCTGCCGTCGATCCAGAAGGACTTCCACGCCGACCTGGCCAACCTGCAGTGGGTCGTCGACGCGTACGCCCTGGGCCTGGCCGCCCTGCAGCTGACGTCCGGGTCGCTGGCCGACCTGCGCGGCCGAAAGCTGGTCTTCATGACCGGCTTGGCGATCTTCACGACCGCCTCGTTCCTGTGCGGGCTGGCCAACAGTTCGACGTTCCTGAACCTGGCGCGCGCCCTCCAGGGCATCGGCGGCGCGGCCATGTTCGCCACCTCGCTTGCGCTGCTCGCGGCCGCCTTCGTCGGGCGCGAGCGCGGGACGGCCTTCGGCGTCTGGGGCGCGACAATCGGGGCGTCGGTCGCGATCGGCCCGCTGATCGGGGGCGCGATCACCGACGGCCTCGGCTGGCAGTGGATCTTCTTCGTGAACGTGCCGATCGGCATCGCCGCAATCTTCTTCACCCAGCGCAAGGTCGACGAGTCACGCAACCCGAACGCGCGGGGCGTCGACTGGCCGGGCGTGATCCTCTGGAGCGCCGGCCTGGTGCTGCTGGTGCTCGGCCTGATCCGCGGCAACGAGCAGGGTTGGGGCTCGGCGAAGACGGTGCTCGAGCTTGGCGGCGCGGCGGTGCTGATCATCGCGTTCCTCGTGCTCGAGGCCCGGCGGCGCGAGCCGATGCTCGACCTGACGCTGTTCCGCAAGCCGGCGTTCTGCGGCGTGTCGATCGTCGCCTTCACGCTGTCGGCGTCGATGTTCTCGATGTTCCTGTACCTCACGCTCTACATCCAGAACGGCCTCGGCTATACGCCCTTCCAGACCGGCCTGCGCTTCCTGCCGCTGACGATCGCGTCGTTCGTGGTCGCAGGCGCTGCGGGACGGCTGGTGCACACGGTGCCCGCGCGCGTCCTATTCGGGATCGGCCTGGGGCTGGTCGGTCTCGGCCTGGTGCTGATGCATGGCATCACGCCCGCTTCGGGGTGGACGACTCTCCTGGCCGGCTTCATCGCCGCCGGCGCCGGCGTCGGGCTTGTGAACCCGACGATCGCGCAGGTCGCGGTTGGTGTGGTCGAGCCGCAGCGCAGCGGCATGGCGGCGGGCATCAACAACACGTTTCGCCAGGTCGGAATAGCGACCGGGATCGCCGGCCTCGGCGCGATCTTCCAGGCGCGCGTCCAGTCGAAGGCGGAGAGTCTGCTGACGGCGACGGGGATCCCCGGCCCGAAGGCGTCCTCGATCGCGCACGCGCTCGCTACCCAGCAGGGAGGCTCCCGCAGCGGCGGCGGCCCGATCGCGAAGGTCGCCGACGTCTCGTTCGTCAGTGCGCTGAACGAGATCCTGATGGTGGCGGCAATCGTGGCCTTCACCGGCGCGGCGCTCGGCGCACTGCTGGTGCGCTCGAAGGACTTCGCGTACGGGGCCGAGACCGAGCCGGCGCCCGCCGCGGCCTGACTACCCTTGGGCGCGTGAGCAGGACCTATCACCTGACCACCTTCGGGTGCCAGATGAACGAGCACGACTCCGAGCGGATGGCCGGAATGCTCGACCAGCTCGGCTACCGCCGCGTCGACAGCCGCGAGGATGCGGACGTCATCCTGTTCAACACCTGCTCGATCCGCGAGTCCGCCGACAATCGCTTCATCGGCCACCTCGGTGAGGCGAAGCGCCTGAAGAAGGAGAACCCGGACCGTGTCGTCGGTGTCGGCGGCTGCTGGTCCCAGTCGCTGAAGGACGAGGTCTTCGAGCGCTTTCCGTTCGTCGACGTGGCCTTCGGACCTGGCCAGATCCCGAAGCTCGCCGAGTATCTGCTGTCGGACTCGCTCAGCGCGCAGATGGGCTACTTCGACTTCGAGTCGGTGTCAGGTGCCTTGCCAATGCGCCGCGAGCGCGAGTTCCAGGGATGGATGCAGATTTCGCAGGGCTGCAACTGCGTTTGCTCGTATTGCATCGTGCCCTCCACGCGCGGGCGCGAGGTCAGCCGGCCGGCGGCGGAGCTGGTCACCGAAGCCGAGCGCCTGGCCGGCGACGGTGTCAAGGAGGTCACGCTGCTTGGGCAGAACGTGAACTCCTACGGCCGCGACCTGCGGCCGCGCATGCCGTTCTCGGAGCTGCTCGCGACGATCGACGCGATCGACGGGATCGAGCGCATCCGCTACACGAGCCCACACCCGAAGGACATGCGTGAGGACGTGATCCGCGCGCACGCCGAGCTGCCGACACTGTGCGAGCACATCCACCTGCCGCTCCAGTCCGGCTCGTCGACGATCCTGAAGCGCATGCGGCGCACCTACAACCAGCAGCGCTACCTCGACCGTGTCGCACTCATCCGCGAGCACGTGCCGGACTGCGCGATCACGACCGACATCATCGTCGGCTTCCCGGGTGAGGCCGAAGAGGACTTCCAGCAGACGCTCGACGTGGTCGAGCAGGTGCGCTACGACTCGGCGTTCACGTTCATCTTCTCGCCCCGCCGCGGCACCGAGGCCGCGCAGTTCGACGACCAGATTCCCCACCCGGTCAAGCGCGAGCGCATGGAGCGGCTGGTCGAGGCGGTGCAGCGGATCGCGGCCGAGCGCGCGCAGCGCTTCGTCGGGCGCGAGATGGACGTGCTGGTCGAAGGAACGTCGCGCACCGATCCGGACAAGCTGCGCGGGCGCACGCGCCACAACAAAACGGTCAACTTCACGGGCGTGGCGCGGCCAGGCGACTTCGCTCGCGTGGAAATCACCCGCGCCACGAGCACCACGCTCGGCGGCGAAGAGTCGCTCCTCGCAAGGCTGTCCTAGGCCGACGGCCGATCGTGGCGGCGACGCCGGTTTGCGTGGCGCTGTTCGGTCCGACCGCCGTCGGCAAGACGGCTGTCGCGATCGCGCTCGCCGAGCTGCTGCGCGCGCGGGGCGAGGACCCGGTCGCGGTCTCCGCGGATGCGCTCCAGGTCTACGAGGGACTCGGAACGCTGACCGGTGCCGCGACCGCCGACGAGCAGGCGCGCCTGGAACACCGGCTGCTCGGCTTCGTGCCCGTCACGAGCTCGTTCTCCGTGGGCGAATACATGCCGCTGGCGCATGCGGAGGTCGACGCCGCGCTGGAAGCCGGCCGCCGCCCGATCGTGGTGGGTGGCACCGGCTTGTACCTGCGTGCGGCGCTGGCTGAGCTGGACCTGCGTCCGCCGCCCGGCCCGGAGCTGCGCGCCGCGATCCAGGCGCGGATGGATGCCGAGGGGCCGGACGCCCTGCGCGACGAGGTGCTGGGGCGCGCACCGGGAGCGCAGATCGCCCGCGGCGACCGCAATCGCATCATCCGCTACCTCGAGCTGCTCGAGATGGGGGAGGACCCGCTGCCGGGTGAGCGCCTCTGGACCGCCCAGATGCGGGTGCCGACCGTGCTGGTCGGTCTCGTGATGGACCGCGAGGAGCTGAACGGGCGCATCGACACGCGCATGGAGGCAATAGCCCCCGCGGCGATCGACGAGGTGCGAGCTGCCGAGGCCGCCGGGGCATCGCCGACCGCACGTAAGGCACACGGGTTCGACGACCTGCTGCGGGGCGATCTGGAGGCGATGAAGCTGAAGGCGAGGCAGTTCGCCCGCCGTCAGATGACCTGGATGCGAAAGCTGCCCGGAGTCCAGATGGTTGACACGACCGGCAGGCCGGCCGGCGACGTCGCCGCGGAGATCCTCAGGCTCGTCCCTCCGCGCGCCTGACCGCCACGGCGAAGCCTTCGTTGTAGATGAAGTGCGCGAACGGGCGGACCACTGCCCAGAACGGACGGAATATCAGCTGCGTCCGGCGGTCGGCGCACCAGATCCGCGCCTCGGTGACGATCTGCGAGCCGCGGTCGTGCTCGCGCACCTGGATCTTCAGCACCACCTTGGCCGTGCCACGCCGGCGGTACTCCCTATATTCGCCCGCAGTCTCGAACTGGGCGTACTCACCTGACGGCGCCCAGATCTTCCCGGCCACGCCCGAGATGTAGAGACGCTCACCCTCCTCGAGCAGCATGAAGATTCCCGTGCGGAAGAACTCCTCGAAGGTCGTCTCCGGCGGCGGAGCGTGCTTGCCGAGCCGCCAGCGGATCAGCCGGTGCAGACGCGGTGCGTCCCGCAGCCGGATGTCTTCAGCAGCGGCCCAGAGCTCATCGGGCGGAGCTTTCGAGACGCGCGCATGGTGCAGCCGGGCGTGGCAGCCGGGCAGCCAGTTTTGGGTTTGGGTGGTCACGTGAAGTTCGAGAAGTGGAACGCGCTCGGCAACGATTACGTCGTCGTCGAAGAGCGCCACCTGCCGTTCCCGCTTACCCCGTCGCGCATCCAGCGAATCTGCGCCCCGCACAGCGGCGTGGGCTCGGACGGCATCCTGCTGCTGTCGGAGACCGAGGAGCGCGGCTTTGTCGCGTCGCTGCGGATCTTCAACCCGGACGGCTCCGAGGCCGAGCTGTCCGGCAACGGCGCGCGCGAGGCCGTGATGTACCTGCGCACGCGCGGCTGGACCGACAGCGACACCTTCTCGATCCAGACGGCCGCCGGCGAGATGCGGCCGCGGATCACGAGCCCGACCACCTGCACGATGGACATGGGGCGCGCAAAGCTCACGTCGAAGGACTACCCGTCGGGCCCCGAGGACGGCACCGGCACGGTTGATGACTTCGCCTTCCAGCACGTGTCGATCGGCAACCCGCAGTGCTCGATCGAGATCCGCGAGCGCGACCACCTCGAGGCGCTCGACCTGCCCGCGATCGGCCCGCCGATCGAGCACAGCGACCTGTTCCCAAATCGCACGAACGTGTCGTTCTGGACGCGGACGGACGACGCGTCGATCCGTGCGCGCATCTTCGAGCGCGGTGTCGGCGAGACGATGTCGTCGGGCACGGGCGCCGTCGGCGCAGCGGTGTCGGCGGTGCTGCGCGGGGTCGACAGCCCAGTCGCCGTTCAACTCGACGGCGGCGAGCTGGAGGTCGAGGTGGGGGAGGACATGCACGTGAACCTGACCGGATGGGCCGTGCCGGTGTACGCCGGCACGCTCTCCGACGAATTCCTGAAGGAGCTTCATGAAGACCAGTGAGCGGCTCGACCGCCTGCCCCCGTACCTGTTTGCGGAGCTGGAGCGCAAGATCTCGGAGAAGCAGGCGCAGGGAATCGACGTGATCAGCCTGGGGATCGGCGATCCCGACACGCCATCGCCGCAACCGGTCGTCGACGCGCTGGCACGGGCCGCCGCGAGACCCGACACCCATCGGTACCCCTCGAACCGCGGGCGGCCGGAGTTCCGCAACGCTTTCGCCGGCTTCTACGAGCGCCGCTTCGGAGTGCAGCTCGATCCCGCCAACGAGATCATCCCCGCGCTCGGCGCGAAGGAATGCATCTTCAACCTGAATCTGGCCTTCCTCGACCCGGGGACCTGCGCGCTCGCCTCGGACCCTGGCTACCCCGTCTACTCCGGCGGGCCGCTGCTGTCAGGCGGCGACTACGTGCCGATGCCGCTCTTGCCCGACCGCCAGTTCGCGCCGGATCTGTCCGCGGTCAGCGCGGAGGATGCGCAGCGCGCGCGGCTCCTGTTCATCAACTATCCGAACAACCCGACCGGTGCGGTGGTGCCGGACGGGCTGTTCGAGGAGGTCGTCGCGTTCGCGCGCGAGCACGACATCCTGGTGGTCCACGACGCGTCGTACACGGAGACGACCTTCGACGGCTACGTCGCGCCGAGCTTCCTGCAGACCCCCGGCGCGAAGGAAGTCGGCGTCGAGGTCTTCTCGCTCTCGAAGGGCTGGAACATGACCGGCTGGAGGACCGCCGCGATCGTCGGGAACGCCGAGGCTGTCCAGGGGTACTGGAAGCTCAAGACCAACATCGACTCGGGCATGTTCGAGGCCGTGCAGCTCGCGGCGATCGCCGCGCTCGAGGACGCTGCCGACTTCCCGCGGGACATGTCGATGAAGTACGAGCGCCGCCGCAACCAGGTGGTCGCGGCGCTGCGCGAGGTCGGCGTGGACGTGTCACCGGCGCGCGGCACGATCTACATCTGGGCGCCGGTGCCCGAGGGCTACACGTCGGCGTCGTACTGCGAGCACGTGCTCGAGGAGGCGGCGGTCGTCGTGTCGCCGGGCTCGTCGTATGGCCCCAGCGGCGAGGGCTTCTTCCGCATCTCGCTGACGCTGCCGGACGACCGGCTGGCGGAGGCGGTGGAGCGGCTGCGCGCGTCGCTCAGCGCAACGACGTAACCGGCCTTCGGCCTCGATTATCGGGCTACGTCCTAGCGCCTGAGGACGCGCAGATCCGAATCTGCGCGCGACTGCCGGCTCATCAGGTCGCGTGCCAGCACGTGGACGTGGTAGCTGCCCGGCTTGGGTGGCGTCCAGACGAAGGAGTGGACACCGCGCGGGAAGTACCAGGTCGGCTGGTAGACCGCCGTCGGCCCGCGCAGGATCTGGATCGCCAGGCAACTGATCTTGTCGACGCGGATCGCGATACGCACGGGTCTCTTCGCCCGCGCCGTCTTCGGACCGACGATCGACACGCGCGCGGGTTGGTGAAGGTACTTGTCAAACCGTGCCGCCCTTTGGCAGTAGACGGACTCCTTCGTGCGCTCGCACAGGTTCTCCGCGAAGTTGCGGATCACGCGGTGGTAGTTCAGGTCGGACTCGGCGCCACCGAGCGAGTAGAGCGACCAGGCGCCGGTGTCCAGGCGCGGCAGCTCGTACTTGGCCTCGCGGTCGCCCTTGATGTAGAGCGAGCGCGCCCGCTTGTCGCCTGAGATCTGCCAGTAGTCCCACAGGCCGATCAGCGACTCGAGGAACGCATTGCCGACGCGCAGACCCTTGTCGAACGAATAGATCAGGTAATGGTTGCCGCGCGGGCCGGACGCGCGGATGCCGAGCGGGGCGGCGTGCGCATAGATCGGCAGCGCCTGCTTGGCGACGTTGAGGTAGTAGGCCGAGTCGTGAACCGGCTGGGGTGGGGTGGACGGCTGCGTGGGCTGCGCAGGCGTCGAGCCACCAGTGGGCTGCGCCGGTGCCGCCGGCTGCTGCTGCTCGAGCTCCTTGAACAGCTCCGCGCTGCGAGCCAGCGCGGAGAGCGCGCTGCCGGTGGCGATCCCGGACACCCACGGCGGCCGTCCGTTGCCGAACGGGAAGTAGTACTCCCAGGCGAGGAAGCCGCCGCGGCGCGCGGCCGTGTCGACCAGGCGGTCGAGCAGCGCGCGCAGCTTGTCCGGCTCGCAGGGCGTGCCGGGCTCGGAGTCGATGCCCTTGCAGGCGTTGTAGAGCGCGTTCGCGGCGCCGAAGTTGGCCAGCGGCTGCAGGCGCAACCCGCTGCCGGGGTAGTACTGCAGGGTCAGCGGGTCGCCCTTGAACTGGATGCGGGGCCCGGCCGCGATCCGCCCCGCGGTGGTACAGGCGGTCTTCTTGTGCGGCGTGTGGGTGTCGCCCTCGCTGGGCGCCGGCGGCGGCGTGTATCCGGTGCGCGACCACCACTGGGTGTTCCTCTGGAGCTCGAGGAAGACGGGCTTCATCCGCGTGGCGGTGAGCTGGCCGCCCGCGGCAAGCTGGTTGACCGTTGTGATCACGGCGCCCAGCTCGAGCCGGCGATTCCCGCCGAGCTTGTGGATGGCCGACTTCGCCTTCGAGTAGACGTCGGCGTAGCCCGAATAGGTCGCGCGGTCGATGGACCCCTTGTCATAGGCCTTGCGCAGAGCCTTGCCGACGCTGACGGCCGAGGCGCGGGCGCCTGCCGCAGCCCCAGGGATGCACTGCTGCGGCGTGTCGACTGCGGGATTCGCGGCCGTTGCCGGCGGCAGCCACGGGTCGTCGGCCTTCGCCACATGCCCGTCGTCGTAGACGAGCACGGGCGACGCCGCCGCTGGGGCGGCGAACACGAGTGCCGCGAGGGCGGCTGCGATCAGGAACGGGCGTCGGGACATCGACCGTTGGATTGTGGCCACCCTCCTGCCCGGTGGCCACGCTTGAAAGAACCCTCGCGGGCGGCGTTTGTCGCGCTCAGGCCGTGTCGACGATGCTCTGGAGCAGCCCCGGGAAGCGCGCGTCGAGGTCGTCGCGGCGAAGCCCCGTGAGGCGCTCGCGCCCGACGGCGCGCTGCTGGATTACGCCCGCGTCACGGAGAACGCGGAAGTGGTGCGAGGCCGTCGACTTGGCCACCGGGAGGCCGAACGTGCCGCACGCGCGCTGCCCGCCAGGCGTCTCGTTGAGCGTGCGGACGATCGTCAGGCGAACCGGGTCGCCGAGCGCCTGCAGCACGGCTTCGAGCCGGAGGTCCTCGCGGCGGGGTCCGGGAAGCGTCTCGACCTCAGCAACGTGCGCCATGTCACAAGCGTAGCCACGCTACGACAGTTTGCCAACCATCGAACTATTTAGTACGATCCCAATCGAACTGTTTCATGGAGCGGAACGAGGAACACGAGTGACACGACGCGAACGCACGACGATTGCAATCACCGGCGCGGCGCTCTTCATGGTCGTCCTGGACAACCTGATCGTCGCCTCGACGCTGCCGGCGATCCAGCGCTCGCTCGGCGGGTCGCTCGACTCGCTCGAGTGGGTGCTCGACGCCTACATCCTGGCGTTCGGCGTGCTGATGCTGTCGGCCGCAGCAGTGGGGGAGCGCTACGGGCGCCGCAAGCTGTTCGTCATCGGCGTCGTCCTGTTCACGGTTTCGTCCGCGGCCGGCGCCCTGGCTCCGAACATCGAGACGTTGATCGCGGCCCGAGCGGTCGAGGGGATCGGCGGCGCGATGATCACGCCGCTGTCGCTGACGCTCCTGACGGCGGCGTTCCCGCCGGTGCGGCGGGCGACGGCCCTGGGCGCTTGGACCGCGATCGCAGGCTTCGGCGTGGCCGCGGGCCCGATCGCGGGCGGTGTGCTGACCTCCGCGCTCTCGTGGCACTGGATCTTTTGGGTGAACGTGCCGGTGGGAATCGCCGTTGCGATCCTGGCGCCGCGGTTGCTGGCCGAAAGCCATGGGCGCCGCGAGCATGTCGACCTCGGCGGCGTGGCGCTCGTGAGCACCGGCCTGTTCGCAGTGATCTTCGCGACCGTGCGCGCTAACGCAGTCGGCTGGCTGGCCGCTGAAACGATCGCGGTCTACGCAGCCGGTGCGCTGCTGTTGGCAGCGTTCGTCGGCTGGGAAGCCCGTTCCGACCATGCAATGGTCCCGTTGCGGCTGTTCAAGTCGAGCGAGTTCAGCGGCGCGAACGTGGCGAACTTCCTTCTGGCAGTGACGATGTTCTCCGGCTTCGTGATGGTCGTGCAGTTCTTCGCGGGCGTACGCGGCGAAAGCCCTGTGGAGGTCGGCGTGCACAGCCTGTTCTGGACGGCCGGGCCGATGATCGTCTCGCCGTGGGCAGCCCGCTTCGGGCGCGCGCGAGGACCGGCGGGCGTGGCGACGCTCGGGATGGCGCTGATCGCTCTCGGGATGCTGTCACTGGCGCTGGTCGTCGATCCGAGCGCCGGAGTGCTGTCGCTGGCGCCTGCGCTCGTGGCGATCGGCGTGGGCATCGGCATGGTGCTGCCGAACATCGTCGGGATCGCACTCGCTGCCGTGCCCGAGCAGGACGTGGGCAAGGCGTCCGGCGTGCTGAACACGGCGCGTCAGATCGGTGCCGTGGTGGGCGTGGCGGTTGGCGTGGCGGTCTTCCAGGCCGCGGGCGGCGCAGGCGTGAGCCTGATGACCGACGGGATCCGGACGACGCTGATCCTCTCGGCCGGCTCGGCCGCGGCGGGCGCGTTGGTCACCACGCTCTCGCGTCGACGGCGGGCGCCGGCCGAGGCGGCCGTGCCCGCCACGGTCAACGCGTGACGGTCTGGTCGAGCCCCTCGTCGAAGTTGCGGCCGTTGTAGCCCAGCTCGCGGCGGGCCTTGTCGTCGCGGAACGTGATGGTCACGTCCGAGGTCTTGACGAGCTCCTTCATGTTCGGCGGGAAGCCCATCAGCGGCCCGATCACCGGCCCGAGCGGCGCCGACGCGCGCGCCATCGCCGGTGGCAGCGCCATGCGCGGTGGCTTCTTGCCGAGTCGTTCCGACACCTTGGTGAAGAGGTCGTCCATCGAGCCGACCTGGCCGCCGAGCAGATACGACTCGCCTATCTGGCCCTTGTCGTAGACGAGCACGATGCCGTCGGCGACGTCGTCGACGAAGACGAAGTTGAAGCGCGCGTCGGGGAACATCCGCATCTTCAGCTTCCCGCTGCGCATCTGGTTGATCATGTTGCCGACCTCGGAGTGGTCGCCGGGGCCGTAGACGACGCCCGGCTGGGCGACGACGATCGGGGCGCCGCGCTCGATCCGCTCCTTGACGAGCTCGTGCGAGCGGTACTTCGTCTCGTCGTAGTAGGAGAGGAAGCCGTCGTCGAGGTTGCGCGCATAGGTCTCATCCACGACCTGGCCCTTGGTGTCGCCGAAGACGTTGCCCGTGGAGACATAGACGATGCGCTGCGCACCGGCGGCCTCGGCCGCGTCGAGGATGCGCTCGGTGCCCCCGACGTTGGCGTCCCACATCGCAGGCTGCTCCTTCTTCGGGATGCCGACCTTGTAGACGGCGCCGATGTGGAAGACGCCGTCTGCGCCGTCGACGCCGCGCTTGATCGCGTCGCCGTCGGAGAGGTCACCCTCCACCAGTTCCACGCCCTCGCCGAGCAGGTCGGTCGCCTTGCTCGGCGTGCGGACGAGCGCCACCACCTCGTCGCCGCGGTCGCG
Organism: Thermoleophilaceae bacterium; assembly: GCA_036269895.1. Classification (GTDB taxonomy): domain Bacteria; phylum Actinomycetota; class Thermoleophilia; order Solirubrobacterales; family Thermoleophilaceae; genus DATBDN01. The sequence goes on along the minus strand of DATBDN010000212.1, from coordinate 1,025 downwards.
CAGGCGCTTGACCACGCGCGAGCCGATGAAGCCTGTTCCGCCCGTCACAAATGCCCTCATGGGCGCGCAGCGTATCGGGCATATCCTGCATAGGGATGGATCGCAGCCGAAACGGCAGAGCCGGACAAACGACGTATGGCGAGGGCGTCCGCAACCCACGCGCGCGTCAGCGCGCGCTGTTGATCGCTGCCGCGCCGGAAGAGCCTGATCTGGCGGAGCTGCGTGAGCTGCTGCGCACGGCGGGTGTGGCGTCGATGGGCGAGGTGGTCCAGCGCCGTCAGACGCCCGATCCCGACACCTACTTCGGCAAGGGCAAGCTCGACGAGTTGAAGCGCGCGCTCAAGGAGCACGACGCGAACCTGATTGCCGTGGACGACGAACTCGCGCCGCGGCAGGAGCGCAATCTCGAGGAAGCCGCCGGCGTGCCGGTGATCGACCGCACGGCGATCATCCTCGACATCTTCGCCGGGCACGCGCACTCGGCCGAGGGCAAGCTGCAGGTCGAGCTGGCGCAGCTCGAGTACAACCTCGCGCGCATGCGCGGGCTGTGGACACACCTTGAGCGGCTCGGCGGCGGCGTCGGCACCAGGGGCCCGGGCGAGACCCAGATCGAGACCGACCGCCGGCTGGCGCGCGACCGCATCACGGCGCTGCGCCGCCGGCTCGACCACGTGCGCTCCAACCGCGCCGTGCAGCGCGCCGAGCGCGAGCGCGCGCACCTGCCGTCGGTTGCGCTGGCCGGCTACACCAACGCCGGCAAGTCGACGCTGCTGAACGCGCTGACCGGCTCCGAGGTCGGGGTCCGCGACCGCTTGTTCCACACGCTGGATCCGACGACCCGCACGCTGCGGCTGCAGGGCCGCACGTACCTGATGACGGACACGGTCGGCTTCATCCGCAAGCTCCCGCATCAGCTCGTGGACGCGTTCGCCGCGACGCTGGAGGAGACCAAGCGGGCGGACCTGCTCCTCCACGTCGTCGACGCCAGCTCCGACGAGGACGACATGCTCGGCATGCTGCGCGCG
>DATBDN010000211.1:0-13570 GCA_036269895.1 Thermoleophilaceae bacterium | reverse complement strand
CACGACGATCAGGATCGACGTGCCGCCGAAGAAGAAGTTGGCGCTCGTCTGGTTGATCAGGATCGTCGGCAGGGCCGCGATCGCGGCAAGGTACAGGGCGCCCGGGAACGTGAGCCGGGCAAGGATGCGGTCCAGATATTCAGCTGTTGGTCTGCCTGGCCTCACCCCTGGAATGAAGCCGCCGTACTTCTTCAGGTTGTCGGCCTGCTCCACGGGGTTGAACGTGACCGCTGTGTAGAAGTAGGTGAAGATGATGATGAAGAAGGACTCACCGAGCAGGTAGGCCCAGCCGCCCGGGTTGAAGAAGGTCGCCAGGTCCTTCGCCCAATTCGAGTGGAGAAGCTGGCCGACCGTTGGCGGGAACGCCATCAGCGAGGCAGCGAAGATCACGGGGATGACGCCGGCCATGTTCACGCGCAGCGGCAGGTAGGTCGAGCCGCCGCCCGCCATTCGGCGCCCGACCACGCGCTTGGCGTACTGGACCGGGATCCGCCGCTGGCCCTCCTGCATGAAGACGATGCCGGCGATGACCCCAATCGCCAGGAAGGGCATCATGACCTTGAAGACCTGGTCCGGGTTCGTCCACCAGGCCGAGATTCCGTGCGGCAGGCGCGCCGCGATCGACGCGAAGATCATCAGCGAGATGCCGTTGCCGATGCCGCGCTGGGTGATCAGCTCGCCCAGCCACATGATCAGCACCGTCCCCGCCGTCAGCGACACGACGATCGTGAAGACCGAGCCGAAGCCGAAGTTCTTGACGATGTCGGTGCCGGCGCTCGTGTTGAACGAGCGGAACAGGAAGACGTAGCCGACCGACTGCGCGAACGCGAGCCCAACCGTCAGGTAGCGCGTGTACTGCGTGATCCGCTGCTGACCGACCTCGCCCTCCTTGCGCAGCTTCTCGAGCGACGGCACGACGACCGTCAGCAGCTGCAGGATGATCGAGGCCGTGATGTAGGGCATGATCCCGAGCGCGAAGATCGCGAAGCGCTGCAGGGAACCGCCGGCGAAGAGGTTCAGGAAGCCGAGGATGTTGTTGCCGGCGAACTGCTTCTGGACGGCATCGAGCGCGTTCAGGTCGATGTTCGGCGCCGGGATGTATGCACCCAGGCGGTACAACGCGAGCATCGCCGCGGTGAACGCGATCTTCTTCCGGATCTCGGGGACCCGAAGCGAGTTGACGAGGGTCGCGACCACGCTTGGGACCCTAGCCGCTACTCAGAGATGACCTGGCAGGTGCCGCCAGCCGCCTCGATCTTCTCGCGGGCGGTGGCGGAGAAGCCGTGCGCGTGAACGGTCAGCTTCTTCGAGATCTCACCCTGCCCGAGCACCTTCACCGGCACGCCCTTGCGCGTGGCGAGGTTGTTCTCGCGGAGCGCATCCGGCGTGACGTCGGCCCCGTCGTCGAAGCGCGCGTCCAGGTCACGCAGGTTGACCGGCTGCGTGTGCGTGCGGCCGAACTGCTCGAACGGCATCGACTTCTTCATGTGCGGGCCGCGCAGCTTGCGCATCCGCATGTGGATCGGGTTCTGGCCGCCCTCGTGGCCGACCTTCTTCTTCGAGCCGGAGCGCGAGCCCGCGCCCTTCTGGCCGCGGCCGGCGGTCTTGCCCAGGCCAGAGCCCTCGCCGCGGCCGAGCCGCTTCTTGCGGTGGCGCGAGCCGGGGTTCGGCTTCAAGTTGTGGAGTCCGATTTCTTCGGTTTCAGCCATCGATCCGTACCAGGTGGGAGACCTTCGCGAGCATCCCGCGGGTCACTCCGGTGTCTTCCTTCTCGGACGAGCGGCCAATCTTGCCGAGCCCGAGCGATCGCAGGGTGTCGCGCTGCTTCGGGTTCGAGCCGTTCGTCGACTTCACTTGCGTGAACTTGACGGTAGCCATCAAATGTGGCCTTCCGGATCCTCAGCCGCGGGGTCGGCAGAGACGAGCGCCGGCTCCGGCGGGCCCTGCTCCGCAGGCGCCTCGGCTGCCTCGCCGTTCTCGCCCTTTGGATCGAGGCCCAGCACCTCGGCGATCGTCAGGCCACGCAGCTCGGCGACCTGCTTCGGGTCGCGCAGCCCCTGCAGCCCGGCCATCGTCGCCTTGACCAGGTTGATCGGGTTCTGCGAGCCGAGCGACTTCGAAAGCACGTCGCGGATTCCGGCGAGCTCGAGCACCGCACGCACGCCACCGCCGGCGATGACGCCCGTACCTTCGGACGCCGGCTTCAGGAAGACCCGGGCGGCACCGTGGACGCCGGTCACCTCGTGGGTGATCGTGTTGCCGTGCATCGGCACCTTGAACAGATTCCGGCGCGCCTTCTCAACGCCCTTCTGGATCGCGACCGGCACTTCGTTCGCCTTGCCGTAGCCGACGCCGACGTGCGAGCGCTCGTCGCCGACCACCACCAGGGCTGTGAACGAGAAGCGACGGCCGCCCTTGACGACCTTCGCAACGCGGTTGATCTCCACGACGCGCTCCTGGAGCTCGCCGTACTGACTGTCGCGGTCGCGTCCGCGGTTTCGCTGTTCACGCGCCATCAGAACGCGAGACCTCCTTCGCGCGCGCCCTCGGCGAGGGCTGCGACGCGTCCGTGGTACTGGTAGCCGCCGCGGTCGAATACGCAGCGCTCGATGCTCGCCCCCTTGGCGCGGCGCGCCAGCGCCTCGCCGATGGCCTTGGCCTGCTCCATCGACTCGAGCGAGCGGAAGTCGGGCTCGGTCCAGTTGACAGCGACCAGCGTGCGGCCGGCAGCGTCGTCGACGAGCTGGACGAAGAGGCCTTTGTTCGAGCGGAAGACCGACAGGCGCGGACGCTCGGCGGTGCCGCGGACCTTCGAGCGCACCCGGCGGCGGCGCTTGAGGCGCTTGGCGGGCTTGGTCGTGACGCTCATGCGCGCTTGCCAACCTTCCGCTGGACGTACTCGCCCTCGTAGCGGATGCCCTTGCCCTTGTACGGCTCCGGCGGGCGCACCTTGCGGATGCGCGCCGCGACCTCGCCGACGGCCTGCTTCGACGATCCCCGCACGGCGATGCGCGTGGGCTGCGGCACCTCGAACTCGATGCCGGCCGGCGCCTCGATCGTCACCGGATGCGAGTACCCAACCGACAGCTCGAGGTCCTTGCCCTTGAGCGCGGCGCGGTAGCCGACGCCCTGGATCTCGAGGCGCTTCTCGAAGCCGTCGGTCACGCCCTGGACCATGTTCGCCACGAGCGAGCGGGTCAGCCCGTGCAGTGCACGATGGTCTCGCCTATCAGACGGACGGGAGACAAGAATTTGGCCGTCCTCTTGCGTGATCGCGATATCACGCGAGACCCGCTCCTGAAGCTCGCCCTTCGGACCTTTCACGCGCACGAGCTCGGGCTCGACCGTGAGCTCCACGCCCGAGGGGACCGGGATCGGCTGCCTGCCAATACGGGACATGGCGCTACCAGACCTCCGCGACCATCTCGCCGCCGATGCCGTTGCGACGCGCATCGTGGCCGGTCATCAGGCCGTGGGACGTCGACACGATCGCCGTGCCCATGCCGCCGAGCACGCGCGGGACATCCTTCGAGGCGACGTAGGTGCGGCGGCCGGGCTTCGACACGCGGCGCAGGCCCGAGATGACCGAGCCGCGGGTGTCGGTGTACTTGAGCCGGACGTGCAGCTCCTCGCCGACGCGGGCGCGCTCGACCGACCAGCCCTCGATGTAGCCCTGCTCCTGCAGGATGCGAGCGAGCTCGGCCTTCATCTTCGAGTGCGGGATCACGACCTCGTCGTGACCCGCATGCAGACCGTTGCGGATGCGGGTCAGGAAGTCGGCTATCGGGTCCGTCATCGACATCGCGCTCGACCTACCAGCTCGACTTCTTGACGCCCGGAATCAAGCCTTGATGCGCGATCTCGCGCAGGCAGATCCGGCACAGGCCGAACTTGCGCAAGTACGCGCGCGGGCGACCGCACCGCTTGCAGCGGTTGTAGTCGCGCGTCGAGTACTTCGACGGGCGCGATTGCTTTACGCGTTGTGAGGTCTTCGCCATTACTCGTTGCTCTCCGAATCATCGAGGGTAGCGTCGGCGTCTTCGGGCTCCGGCGTCGCGTACGCCTCCGGGTTCTCTTCCTTCAGCTGCTCGAGCGCCGCCGACTCGGCTTCGGCCTTCGCCTGACGCTCCTCTTCGGAGACGACCGCGGCGCTTGCAGCCGCCTCGGCCTGGCGCGTCGCGCGGTCCACGAACGGGAAGCCGAAGGCGTCGAGAAGGGCATAGCCCTCCTCGTCGGTCTTCGCCGACGTCGTGAAGACGATGTCGAGACCGCGGACCTGGTCGATTGCGTCGTAGTCGATCTCCGGGAAGATGATCTGCTCGCGCACGCCAAGCGTGTAGTTGCCGCGCCCGTCGAACTTGACCGGCAGGCCGCGGAAGTCGCGGATACGCGGGATCGCGATCGAGACCAGGCGATCGAGGAACTCGTACATGCGCGCGCCGCGCAGCGTCACGGCGACGCCGACCGCATTGCCCTCGCGCAGCTTGAACTGCGCGATCGACTTGCGTGCGCGACGGACGTTCGGATGCTGTCCGGTGATCGTCGCGAGCTGCTCGGTCGCGGCCTCGAGGATGCGGGCTTCGCTCTTGGCGTCGCCCACGCCCATGTTCACCGTGATCTTCTCGAGGCGCGGCGCCTGCATCGGACTCGAGTAGCCGAAGCGCTCGATCAGCGCCGGCTTGATCTCGCTGTCGTACTGCTCCTTCAGGCGCGGATGCACCTTGGCCTCTGCAACTGGCATCAGTCGATGTCCTTCCCGCTGCGCTTCGCGACACGCACGCGCCGACCCTCGTCGTCGCGGCGCAGGGCGATGCGCGTCGGCTGGTTCGAGCTCGGGTCGACGAGCATCACGTTCGAGACGTGGATCGGGCCCTCGGCCTCGATGATCCCGCCCATCTGGCCGCCGCGCTGCACGTCGCGCAGCGTGCGCGGCTTCTCGTGGCGCTTCTGGACGTTGGCGCCCTCGACCCAGACCTTCTGCTTATGCGGATCGGTGCGCAGCACGTTGCCGACGTGGCCGGCGGACTTGCCTGCGATCACCTTGACCTTGTCGCCCTTGCGGACCTTGAGCTTGGTGGCCATCAGAGAACCTCCGGCGCGAGCGAGACGATCTTCATGTAGCCGCTCTCGCGCAGCTCGCGCGCCACAGGGCCGAAGATGCGTGTGCCGCGCGGGTTCTTGCCCGTGTCGATCAGCACGGCTGCGTTCTCGTCGAAGCTGATGTAGGTCCCGTCCTCGCGGCCGAACGGCTTCTTCGTGCGCACGACCACTGCGCGGACGACCTCGCCCTTCTTGACCGAGCCGTGCGGGACCGCCTGCTTGACGGTGCCGACGATGATGTCGCCGACGCCTGCGTAGCGTCGGTGCGAGCCGCCGGCGACGCGAATGCAGAGGATCTCGCGAGCCCCGGTGTTGTCTGCAACGCGCAGTCGCGTCTCCTGCTGGATCACCGCGCGCGCTCCAGGATCTCGACCAGCCGCCAGCGCTTCGTGCGGCTGAGCGGGCGGGATTCGATGATGCGCACGGTGTCGCCGATGTGGGCCTCGTTGCGCTCGTCGTGCGCATGCAGGCTCTGCGATGTGCGGACGATCTTCTTGTAGACCCGGTGCGGGCGCGCGATCTCGATCTTCACCGTGATCGTCTTGTCAGCCTTGTCCGAGACGACGATGCCCTGGCGGACGCGCTTGCGCCCCGGCTCGCGCTCGGCCGGCGGCGTGCCCTGACGCTCGCCGGCGGTCTTGCCGCGCTCCTCGCGCTCGCGCTGCCGACGCGTGCGGCGATGCGACGCGAGCCGCTTGCGCTCCTCGGCGCGCTCGGCCAGCCGCTCCTCGAGCGTGCGCTGCGGGCGCTGCTCGGCGCCGCGCCTGCGCGCGCGCTGACGGCGCTCCTTCGGGGAGAGCTGCTCCTGGGGCTCTGCCGGCTGCGCGGCAGGCGCATCCGTGGCGGCATCCGCGACCTCGGCGGCGCCGGCCGCCGGAGTCGGCTCCGCGTCGGCATCCGGAGCCGTCGCCTCCGGAGTCTCTTCAGTTGTCTGGTCTTCTGCCTCGATCACTGTTCTTCTGCCTTCCGCTGACGCGCGAGCTCACTCTCGACGTCGATACCGCGCTCACGGGCGACGGTCAGGGCCCGCGCGAGATCGCGCTTGGCCCGCTTCATCCCCGCCGTGTCCTCCAGCTGCCCGGTGGCGTGCTGGAAGCGCAGGTTGAACAATTCCTGGCGCTTGTTGCCGATCAGCTCGACCACGTCCGGATCCGCCGAGCCGTGCACCTCGGACGCCTTCATCACTGGATCCCCTCGGTCTCGCGAGTGACGAACTTCGTCCTCAGCGGCAGCTTGTGGCCCGCCAGGCGCATGGCCTCACGTGCCAGCTCCTCGGAGACGCCCGACATCTCGAACATGACGCGCCCGGGCTTGACGACGGCCACCCAGCCCTCAGGCGAGCCCTTGCCGGAGCCCATGCGGGTCTCGGCCGGCTTCTTCGTGTACGGCTTGTCCGGGAAGATGTTGATCCAGACCTTGCCGCCACGCTTGATCTTGCGCGTCATCGCGATACGAGCGGCCTCGATCTGGCGGTTGGTGATCCAGCCGCGGTCGAGCGCCTTGAGGCCGTACTCGCCGTATTCGATGTGCGAGCCGCCCTTGGCGTTGCCGGCCATGCGCCCGCGATGCTGCTTGCGGTGCTTGATCCGCTTCGGCTGAAGCACTAGCGACCACCTCCGCCTTGGTATCCGCCACCGCCGCCGCGGCCACCACGACCGCCACCGCCGCCACCGCCGCCGCGGCCACCACGGCCACCCGGACCGCCGGGACCGCGCCCGCCAGGCCCACCACGGCCACCGGGACCGCCGGGACCGCGCCCGCCGGGCCCACCACGGCCACCGGGACCGCCGCCACGCCCGCCGCGGCCACCGTCGCGCGCGCCACCGCCGCCACCAGGGCCGGCGCCGACAGCCTGCGGGGCCTCTAGCTCGGTCAGATCCTGCTGGAAGCCCGAGGGCATGATCTCGCCCTTGTTGATCCAGACCTTCACGCCGATGCGGCCAAAGGTCGTGCGGGCCTCGAAGAAGCCGTAGTCGATGTCGGCGCGCATCGTATGCAGCGGGACCCGGCCATCCGAGTAGCCCTCGGTGCGAGCCATTTCTGCGCCGCCGAGGCGACCGGAGACCTGGATCTTCACGCCCTTCGCGCCCGAGCGCATGGCCGACGTGAGCGCGCGCTTCATCGCGCGCCGGAAGGCGACGCGGTTCTGCAGCTGCTCGGCGACCGACTGCGCGACCAGGCGCGCGTCCAACTCGGGACGCTTGATCTCGAGGATGTTGACCTTGACCTGCTTGTTCGTGAGGCGATGCAGCTCGCGGCGGAGCGCGTCGACCTCCGAGCCGCCCTTGCCGATCACGATGCCCGGCCGGGCGGTGTTGATGTTGATCTCGACCTCGTTCGCGTCCTTGCGGATCGTGATCTCGGAGAGGCCCGCGTGACCCAGCTTCTGATCGATGTGATCGCGGATCGCGAGGTCCTCCATGAGGTACTCCGAGAAATGCTTCTCGTTGAACCACGACGACTTCCAGTCGTGGATGTAGCCGACTCGCATCGACTCCGGATGGACTTTCTGACCCATGGGTTACGCCTTGTTCGTCAAGTTGATGGTGATGTGGCTGGTGCGCTTGAGGATCTTGGTCGCCCGCCCGAGTGCACGCGGGCGGAACCTCTTGATGGTCGGACCCTCGTCGACCATCACCCGGTGGACGCGCAGCTCGTCGGGAAGGAGCTCGTGGTTGTGCTCCGCGTTCGCGATTGCAGACTCGAGGACCTTCAGAACCGGAACTGCAGCTGCACGCGGTGTGTGAGCGAGTATCGCACGCGCCTCCTCGACCGACTTGCCGCGGATGTGATCGACGACCAGGCGAGCCTTGCGCGGCGAGGAACGAACGTACTTGGCCTGCGCGCGGACGAAGACCGGCTCGGCGTCCTGACGCGGACGGCGCGAGCGCTGCTTCTTCGCGGCGACATCGGCTGAGCCGCGGCGAGCGCCGCGCTTCTTCGCGGGCGTGGCGGCCTCGGCGGCGACCTCATCGGCGACAGCTTCGGCGTCTGCATCGACATCGGCGGGCTCGACATCGGCGGCGGGCTCGGCCTTCTTTCGCCTGCGACGAGGCTTCGTCCCCTCGTCGACCGCTGCCTCTGCATCCGTTTGCGCCTCAGCCGCATCCGCCTCGGCGCCTTCCGCCGCCTCCGCAACCTCAGCAGCTTCCGCAGCGACGGAGGCAGCCTCGGCGGCCACCGCGGCGGCGTCGGCAGCTTCTTGCGGCGTCTCCGCGTCGGCGGCGTCGGCAGCCGCCTCCTCGGCGATCTCGGCAGCAGCCTCGGCTGCGTCTGTCGCCTCCTCCGGCGTCTCCGGCGTCTCCGGCGTCTCCTCGTTCTCGTTCTCGTTCTTCGGCTGTTCGGTCATCGACCCTTCACCCTGTCCGAGCCGGCATGGCCGCGGAAATGGCGCGTCGGAGCGAACTCGCCGAGCTTGTGACCGACCATCGCCTCGGAGATGAAGACCGGCACGTGCTTCTTGCCGTCATGCACCGCGATCGTGTGACCGACCATTTCCGGGAAGATCGTCGATGCCCGCGACCAGGTGCGGACCATCGTCTTCGTGTTCGCGGCGTTCTGGTCCTCGATGCGCTTGATCAGGCGCTCCTCGACCCACGGCCCCTTCTTGGCTGAACGACTCATCGGCTGCTGCTGCCCTTCTTGCCGCGCCGGCGACCGCGCACGATGTAGCGGTTCGACGGCTTGTTCTTCTTGCGCGTGCGGTAGCCGAGCGTCGGCTTGCCCCACGGAGTCACGGGATGGCGCCCGGGCGTGGTCGAGCCCTCGCCGCCGCCGTGCGGGTGGTCGACCGGGTTCATGGCGGTGCCGCGCGTCTGAGGGCGCTTGCCCAGGTGACGTGAGCGGCCGGCCTTGCCGATCGAGATGTTCTGGTGATCTGTGTTGCCGACCGAGCCAACGGTCGCGCGACACTCGGCGGACACCATCCGCATCTCGCCGGAGTCGAGGCGCAGCGTGGCCGTGCCGTACTCCTTCGCGACGAGCTGGATGGCGGCGCCCGCGGCACGACCCAGCTGGCCGCCACGGCCCGGGGTCAGCTCCACGTTGTGGACGACCGTACCCGTCGGGATGTTGGCCAGCGGCAGCGCGCAGCCCGGGCGAATGTCGGCCTGCGGCCCGGAGCTGACGGCGTCGCCGACTCGCAGCCGCGCCGGCGCCAGGATGTAGCGCTTGTCGCCGTCCGCGTAATGCAGCAGCGCGATGTAGGCGGTGCGGTTCGGGTCGTACTCGATCGAGGCGACGTTCGCCGGCACGCCGTCCTTGCGGCGCTTGAAGTCGATCCGGCGGTAGCGGCGTTTGGCGCCGCCGCCGCGGTGACGGGACGTGACGCGGCCGTACGAGTTGCGGCCACCGGTCTTCGAGATGCCCTCGACAAGCGACTTCTCGGGCTCGGTCCGCGTGACCTCCTCGAAGTCGGCGTACGTCGCGAAGCGACGGCCGGGGCTGGTCGGCTTGTACTTCTTGAGGGGCATTACTCACCGGTCCCTTCGAAGAGCTCGATCGAGTCGTCCTGATGCAGCTGGACGATCGCCTTCTTCCACTCGCGGGTGCGACCGGCGGTCATGCCGCGGCGCTTCGGCTTCGAGCGGACATTCACGGTGCGCACGTCCTCCACGCGCACGCCGAAGATCTCCTCGACGGCTTGGCGGACCTGGGTCTTGTTCGCCTCCGGATGGACGCGGAACGTGTACTTGTTGGCGGCCAGCAGCGCGTACGACTTCTCGCTGACGACCGGCCGGATCAGGACCTGGCGCGAGTTCACGAAGCCACCCCCGTCAGGTGCTCGAGCGCGGTCGGCGTGACGACCAGGCGCGACGCGCCGATCACGTCGGCGACGCCGACGTTGTCTGCCGTGTGCACCGACACGCCCTGGATGTTGCGGAAGCTCTTGGCGCAGTTCAGGTCGTCGGGGCCTACCACCACGAGGATGCGGCCCGCGACGTCGCCGAGCGCCTCGGCAGCAGCCTTGGTCGACGGCGTGTCGAACGCCGCCGGGTCGCACGCGGCCAGCGAGCCGCGATCGGCGTGCACCGACAGCGCCGCGCGCAGCGCCTTCTTGCGCGCCTTGCGATTGACCTTGACCGTGTACGAGCGCGGCGACGGGCCGAACGCGACACCGCCGCCGTAGCGGTTCGGCGTCGAGAGCGCGCCGGCACGGGCGCGGCCCGTGCCCTTCTGGCGGAACGCCTTGGCGGTGGTCATCGAGACCTCGCCGCGTGTGAGCGTCGACGCCGTGCCCCGACGACGGGCGTTCAGCTCCGCGCGCGCAGTCTCGTGCACAAGTGCCATGTGGAAGTCCTCGCCGAAGACCTTCTCGTCCAGGTCCACGGTGCCGGACTTGCCGATGTATGGAGCAGTCTTCTTGGCCATCGTCCTAGTTCTCCGTCCTGATCTCGACGACGGAGCCCTTCGGGCCGGGGACTGACCCGCGCAGTAGGACGACGTTCTGGTCCGCGATCACATCGACGATCTCGAGCCCGCCCTGGGTCACGCGCTTGTTGCCCATCTGGCCGGGGCCGCGGATGCCCTTGAACACGCGCGATGGCGTGGCGGAGGCGCCGATCGAACCCGGGGCGCGCACGTTGTGCGAGCCGTGGGTGACCGGGCCGCGGCTGAAGCGGTGGCGCTTGACCGTGCCTTGGAAGCCCTTGCCCTTCGAGACGCCCGAGACCTTGACCGTCTGACCCTTCTCGAACACGTCGACGGTCAGCTCCTGCCCGACCTCGAGCCCCTCACCCTCGTCGCGGAATTCGCGTAGGTGGCGCAGCGGCGCGTCGCCGGACTTCTTGATGTGGCCCAGCTGGGCCTTGTTCAGCTTGCGCTCCGGGACGTCGCCGTAGCCGAGCTGGACGGCGTTGTAGCCGTCGCGCTCCTGGGTGCGGAGGCCTGTCACGCGGCAGGGGCCTGCCTGCACGACCGTGACGCGCTCGACGATGCCGTCCTCCACGAACAGCTGCGTCATCCCGATCTTTGTCCCGAGGAGCGCCGGCATCAGACGAGCTGGATCTGAATGTCTACGCCCGCCGGCAGGTGGTCGAGCCGCTGGAGCGAGTCGACCGTCTTCGGCGTCGGCTGATGGATGTCGATCAGCCGCTTGTGGGTGCGGATCTCGAAATGCTCGCGCGAATCCTTGTCCTTGAACGGGCTGCGGATCACGCAGTAGACGTTCTTCTCGGTGGGAAGCGGCACGGGACCAGAGACCGTCGCGCCGGTGCGCGTGGCGGTCTCGACGATCTCGCGCGCAGCCTGTTCTATCGCCGAAGCGTCGTAGGCCTTGAGCCGAATCCTGATCTTGTTTTGCGTGAGAGTCGCCATGTGTTATGAGGTCCTTGAGCGCACAGAGGGCGGGTCAGACTTCGACCCGCCCGTGCACGATCTCTGTAAGCCGAGGGGCTTACTGAATGATGGACGTCACCACCCCGGAGCCCACGGTGCGGCCACCCTCGCGGATGGCGAACCGCAGACCGTCGTCCATGGCGATCGGCTGGATCAGCTCGATCGTCATCTCGACGTTGTCGCCCGGCATGACCATCTCCGTGCCCTCGGGCAGGTTGGCCACGCCGGTCACGTCAGTGGTGCGGAAGTAGAACTGCGGCCGGTAGCCGTTGAAGAACGGCGTGTGGCGGCCACCCTCCTCCTTCTTCAGGCAATAGACCTGAGCGGTGAACTTGGTGTGCGGCGTGATCGAGCCCGGCTTGCAGAGAACCTGCCCGCGCTCGATCTCCTCACGCTTCGTACCGCGGAGGAGGCAGCCGACGTTGTCGCCGGCCTGGCCCTCGTCGAGGATCTTCCGGAACATCTCGACGCCGGTGACGACCGTCTTGGACGTCTCCGGGTGGATGCCGACGATCTCGACCTCGTCGCCGGTGTGGATGACGCCCTGCTCGATACGGCCGGTGGCGACGGTGCCGCGACCGGTGATCGAGAAGACGTCCTCGACCGGCATCAGGAACGGACGGTCGAGCGGGCGCTCCGGCTCCGGGATGTAGGAGTCGAGAGCCCCGGCGAGCTCGACGATCTTCGCCTTCTGCTCCTCGTCGCCCTCGAGCGCCTTCAGCGCCGAGCCGGTGATGACCGGTACGTCGTCGCCAGGGAACTCGTACTCCGACAGCAGGTCGCGGACCTCGACCTCGACGAGCTCGAGGAGCTCCTCGTCGTCGACCATGTCGACCTTGTTGAGGAACACGACGATGTACGGGACGCCGACCTGGCGGGCGAGCAGGATGTGCTCGCGGGTCTGCGGCATCGGGCCGTCGGCTGCAGACACGACCAGGATCGCGCCGTCCATCTGGGCAGCGCCGGTGATCATGTTCTTGACGTAGTCAGCGTGACCCGGGCAGTCGACGTGCGCGTAGTGCCGGTTCTGTGTCTCGTACTCGACGTGCGAGGTCGCGATCGTGATGCCGCGCTCACGCTCCTCGGGAGCATTGTCGATCTCCTCGAAGGAGCGCGCCTGACCGCCGTACGTCTCGGCGAGCACCTTTGTGATCGCCGCGGTCAGCGTGGTCTTCCCATGGTCGATGTGACCGATGGTCCCTACGTTGACGTGCGGCTTGTTCCGCTCGAACTTCTCCTTCGCCACTTGCGACTGCTCCTTTCGAAACCTGAACCTAGAAACCTAGCGTTTATGCGCTCGCGCCGACCGGCTCGCCCGAGCGGTGCTCCACGATCTCCTCGGCCACGTTGGTGGGGACCTCTTCATAGCGATCGAACTGCATCGACGAGGTCGCGCGGCCCTGGGTGTTGGACCTGAGGTCTGTCACGTATCCGAACATCTCTGCCAGCGGCACGCTGGCCTGAACCGCCACGGCGTTACCGCGCGGCTCCTGGCCCTCGACGCGCCCGCGCCGGCGCGCCAGATCGCCGATCACCTCGCCCACGAACTCCTGCGGCGTCGTGACCTCGATGTGCATGATCGGCTCGAGGAGGATGGGCTTCGCGCGCCTCGCGGCCTCCTTGAAGGCCATCGAGCCGGCGATCGAGAACGCCATCTCCGAGGAGTCGACCTCGTGGTACTTGCCGTCGGTCAGCGTCACACGGACGTCGACCATCGGGTAGCCCGCCTTGACGCCCACCTCGAGCGCCTCCTCGATGCCCTTCTCGACGGCGGGGATGAACTCGGTGGGGATGGAGCCACCCTTGATCTTGTTGACGAAGTCGAAGCCCTCGCCGGGCGCCGGCTCGAGGTTGATGACGACGACGCCGAACTGGCCCGAGCCGCCGGTCTGGCGGACGAACTTGCCCTCGACCTTGGTTGCCTCGCCCTTGACCGTCTCGCGGTAGGCGACCTGCGGCCGGCCGATGTTGGCCTCGACCGAGAACTCGCGCCTCATGCGGTCGACCAGCACCTCGAGGTGCAGCTCGCCCATGCCCGAGATGACGGTCTGGCCGGTCTCCTCGTCGGTGCGGACCTGGAAGGTCGGGTCCTCCTCGGCCAGGCGGCCAAGGGCGACCGACATCTTCTCCTGGT
>DATBDN010000210.1:0-7120 GCA_036269895.1 Thermoleophilaceae bacterium | reverse complement strand
CCTCGTTGATCTCGATCAGGTCGAGGTCGCCGATGCTGAGCCCCGTCCGCGCAAGCAGCTTGCGCGTTGCTGGGATCGGGCCCGTGAGCATGATCACGGGGTCGACGCCGACCGTGACCTGATCGACGATCAGTGCCCGCGGGGCAAGGCCTAGCCGCCGCGCAGCGTCGCGGCTCGCGAGCAAGACGGCGGCGGCCCCGTCTGAGAGCTGGGACGAGGTCGCCGCCGTGACCCTCCCGTTCTCCTTGAAAGGTGTCTTGAGGTCCGCCAGCGTCTCCACGTTGGTCTCGGGGCGGATGCCCTGATCGACGCTCTCGGTCCCGTGAGGCGTCTCGATCGGTACGATTTCCGCCTCGAAGCGGCCCTCGGCGGTGGCCGCGTGCGCGCGGCGGTGCGAGGCGACGGCGAGCTCGTCCATCTCGCGGCGCGAAACGCCCCATTCCTCGGCGATCCGCTCGGCGCTCAGCCCCTGGGGGATGAAGTCGAAGCGGTCTAGCAGCTCCTGCGGCCATGGCGTGCCGTACAGGTCCACGATCCGGGTCGGCGAGTCGATCGGGACGTGGTGCATGTGTTCGACGCCACCCGCGATCACCAGCTCATGTGTGCCCGAGGCGATCAGCGCCGCGGCATAGCTGACCGCCGACTGCGCCGACCCGCAGCGACGATCGATCGTGATCGCGGGAACCTCTACCGGGTAGCCGGCCTGGAGCCACGCATTGCGCGCGATGTTGCGCGACTGCTCCCCAAACGGCGCCGTGCAACCGGCGATTACATCTTCGACCTGGCCCGGGTCGATGCCGCTGCGCTCGACGAGCGCGGTCAGGCACGATGCCAGCAGCTCGTTCGGATGTGTGTCGCGAAACGCTCCCTTCTCGAGGTGCGCCTTGCCGATCGGCGTGCGGACCGCCTCGACGATTACCGCGTGGCGACCCCCATCGAGAAACGGCGAGCGAAGGCTCATCGGAGCACCTAGATGACAGTTCCGCCGTCGACGCAGAGCACCTGGCCGGTGATGTAGGCGGCGTCGTCGGAGGCCAAGAAGGCGAACGCGCCCGCGACCTCCTCCGGCTCGGCGAAGCGGCCGAGTGGGATCCGCTCGAGCGTCTTGACGGCAAACTTCGGATTCGTGCGGACCGTTTCGGTCATCGCGGTCGCCGCCAGCGGAGCGACCGCGTTCACGGTGATGTTGCGTCGAGCCAGCTCCCGCGCCGCGGACTTCGTCAGCCCCACGATCCCCGCTTTGGCGGCCCCATAGTTGGCCTGGCCGATCGTGCCGACCAGGCCCGCGGCCGAGGTGGAGTTGATGATCCTCCCAGTCCCGTCGTCGGGCAGACGCGCCAGGGCTGCGCGCAGGACGCGGTAGGAGCCGAGGAGATGGACGTCGAGCACGGCTCGGAACGCCTCCTCCTCGAGGTCGGGCAGCATCGCCGGTCGGACGATTCCGGCGTTGTTGACGACGATGTGCAAGGCATCGCCGAGCCCGGCGGCGGACTCGACGGCATTGGCGACCTCGGCCGCATTGGTGACGTCGGCGCCGATGCCGGTTGCGCGGCCACCACGCCCGGCGATTGCGGCCGCCACCGCCTTGGCTGCCTCGTAGTCCCGATCGACGACGGCAACTGTCGCGCCCTCGGCCGCCATGCGCTCTGCGACCGCGGCGCCGATCCCGGCGCCCGCGCCCGTGATGAGCGCGACACGTCCGTCCAGGCCGCGCATCAGTAGGACCTCGGCAGTCCGAGGACGTGCTCGCCGACGTAGTTGAGGATCATCTCCTGGCTGATCGGGGCGATCCGCAGCAGGCGCGCCTCGCGGAAGTAGCGCTCGACGTGATATTCGCGCGCGTAGCCCATGCCGCCGTGCAGCTGCACGGCGCGGTCGGCGGCCTCGTACCCGGCCTCGGCGCAAAGATATTTGGCCGCGTTCGCCTCGCGTCCACACGGCAAGCCGCGGTCGTATAGCCACGCGGCCTTGCGAACCATCAACGTGGCGGCGTCTAGCTTGATCTGGGCATCGGCAAGCGGGAACTGCAGGCCCTGGTTCATCCCGATCGGCCGGCCGAACACGACGCGCTCCTTGCCATAGGCGACGGCACGGCGGACCGCAGCTCGGCCGAGTCCGAGCGCCTCCACTGCGATCAGGACCCGCTCGGGGTTGAGCCCGTCCAGGAGGTACTTGAAGCCCTGCCCCTCTTCGCCGACGCGGTGCTCCTCGGGCACCTCAAGGTTGTCGATGAACAGTTCGTTGGAGTCGACTGCCTCGCGGCCCATCTTCGGGATCGGGCGGATGTCGACCCGGTCGCGGTCGAGGTCGGTGAGGAACAGCGTCATCCCGTCGGTCTTCTTCGCGCAGTCCTCGAGCTTGGTCGTGCGCGTGAGCAGCAGGACCTTCTCGGACTCGAGCGCCTTGGAGATCCACACCTTGCGGCCATTGATCACGTAGCCGTCGCCGGTGCGCTTGGCGAACGTCGTGATCCGCGTCGTGTCGAGGCCGGCGTCGGGTTCCGTGACACCGAAGCAGACGTGCAGGTCTCCGGACACGATCCGAGGGAGGGTCTCGCACTTGAGCTCCTCGGAGCCGTGGACGATCACCGGATGCATGCCAAAGATCGACATGTGCATGCAGCTTGCACCGTTCATGCCGGCGCCCGAGGCCGACACTTCCTCGAGCAGCAACGAGGCCTCGAGGATTCCCAGGCCGCTGCCGCCGTACTCCTCAGGCACGCAGATGCCCAGCCAGCCGGCGTCGGCGAACGCCTTATAGAACTCCCACGGGAACTCGTGCTTGGAGTCCTTCTCCAACCAGTACTCCTCGTCGAAGCTCGCAGCCAGCTCAGCCACGGCGCGGCGAATCGTCTCCTGATCGTCGCTCAGGTCGAAATTCAGTGCCGCCTCCGTGGCTGCCGGCTCGGTCATCACATGTACTCCATCGCTTCGATCGGGTCGTGGAACAGCATGATCGCCTCGTCGGTGTTGATGATCCGGCCGTAATAGGTCGTCATCAGGACCTGGATCAGTTCCGAGTCGACGTCGAGGCCAGTCGCCTCGGAGAGCTCCTCGAAATCCATGCGCAGTCGCTCCCGGGCTTTGACCTCCCAGAAGGTGCGCTGAGGGACCACCTCCACGCCCTCGACGGCGGCCATCGCCTCGGCCAGCGCATCCCCTTCGACGCTTCGGCCCAGCGCGATCCCGACGTAGTCGAATGCCTGCTCTTCCGCCTCCGAGCTCATGTCGACACCTCCTGGGGTTCGAGTACGGATTGCAACTCATCGCGTTCGCGTCTGACCTGCTCGAGCCCCTCCGCCGGCGGCCGGGAACGGGGAACCCGCTCCAGCTCGGTCGCGAGCGCTTCGGCGGCGGCGTCGGCCTGCGCGTTCCAATCCGCCGCCCAGCCGCGGAGCACCTCGCGATTCTGGGCGCCGAACTCCCCGTCACCGAGGCAGAAGTCGATCAGCTCCGAGGTCCAGTCGCGGTACCACAGCCACTCCCGCTGGGCGTTGCCGATGATCACGGGGGTGACCGGGTCGCCGTTCAGGCTGGCCGGAACCAGCAGCATCTCTCGGCGTAGCAGCGAGCCGACCAGCGGCTCAATTGACAAATTGGTCGCGATCACCCGCTCGGCCCAGTCAGGCGTGGCGTTCACGTGCTCGACGAGCGCGCGGACCGGCTGCCAGGCGTCCTCTTCCAGGAACCGCGTTCGAGCCGCCTCGGTGGAGCACTCGCCGATCTCCGGTTCGAGATCCATCGCGTACACGACGAGGTCCTGCGCTTGGCGCTGCTTCATCGCGGCTTCGAGCACGATCGCGTGCGTCAGCAGATCGGACAGCGCCGGACGCGCCGCGCCACACAGCGCCCGCCACAGTCCGTGCTCGTAGAACGCCGGCAGCTGAAGGCTCGACTGCAGGAACTGGCGCCACTCGTCGCTCATCCGCGCGAACAACCCCTCCGAGCGCGCAGCCGCAACCGCGGCGTCCTGCTCCCGTGCCGCCTGCGCGGCCTGCTGATAGAACGGCCGTTCCCACAGCTCGCCCGGGTCACGCCAATCAAACCAGTCGGACACGCGCAATGCCGTTGACCCGAGCGAGTGCGACCCGCGGCCGTCCTCGAACGCGAGCAGCCAACCTCCCTTCAAGTGGCGGTCGACCGAGATCTGCGTGTCGATCGTCACCTCCTCGTACGTGCTCGGGCGCCGCTTCTTCGGCGTGAAGTAAAAGAAGCCGCGGCGCGACTCGTCTGGCTCGGGCGCGCCGGAGCCATCTTCGAACCGTTTGACGGGGGGAGCTGGAACGCTCATCGGATCACCTCCGCGACGTTGCGCCGACCGTGGCCGTTACCATTCGGGCGCATCGCCGCGCCCGTCTCCAGGCCCTCGCCGCCGATCGAGCCGGCGCGGTGCACGTACGAGGTCTCGCTGCTGACGACGGCGCCGTCGGGCTGGCTGGGGTCGTGCCAGGAGCCGTTCGGCAGGCCCATCGCCTCGGCGGTCCTGATATTCGGGCTCTTGACCTCGCAGCCGCAGGCCTCCAGGTCGGCGAGCGTCCACATCGGCTTGTCGTCGTCGAGGTGCGGCTGGCCGACGAGCGTCTTGCCGTCCTCTCTGACGAAGCCGATGTCGCGCACGACGTCGGCGAGGTCCCAGCCGTGGTACCTGTCGAAGAAATGGCGATCGCCGGTGTAGCGCCCCGGGTACTCGAAGTCGTTGCGCATGCACATCTCCGAGCAGTAGAAGCGCGTACGGTCATCGACGACCCGGTAAAGCTGATCATGGTCGCCGAGGCATTGCATCATGCAGCTCCAGCAGATTGGCGACGCGTTGTCCAGGAAGCCGTTCAGGAACAGCGCTTCCTCGCGCGGATCCTTGAGCGCGTTGAACCCCTCCCACAGCATTCCGTACTCGTCGTACCAGCCCGGATAGCGGTCCTCGAACCACTCGAAGTCGCGCTCGTTGAGGCCGTCAAAGCGCCAGTACGCCAGCGGCCAGATCGCGAACGCGAAGATCGCCGTGCGATGGATCAGCCCACTGGCGATCCGCTCGCGCGCGGCCGCGAACGGCCCCGCGTCCATCCCCAGCCCGAGCTTGCCGAGCTGCTCGATGTAGGACTTGTAGTAGTCGTCGTTGACCCACCGATCCCACTTCTGCAGGTAGGACTCCTTATCGGCACGGTCGGTCGAGAAGTACTCGATCAGTGTCCCCGCGAACGGGTCGATGAACGCATGATTCGCCCACCAGGACGACCCGAGGTCCTGCTGGATCAAAGGGATGTTGGAGTCCTTCTGCAATAGCGTCATCAGCGTCGCGTACCCGTTTGAGATGTGGCGCGCCTCGTCTGACTGGGCGGAGGAGTAGACGGTCGGCAGCGTGAAGTCACCGTTGCGGGCGCCGACGTCGGGTAGCGCGACAAACGCGATGTTCGTGAACGCCGTCTCCAGCACAGTCATCATCGACATCCCGCAGTAGACGGGGTCGCCGACGATCGAGTGCGTCGCCATGTTGTAGCCGGCCCTGGTCAGCGGGCTGCCGGCGTAGTACTTGGCGCCCATGTCCCAACCCGCCGGATTGGGAGCGTTCTTGGAGTACCACCGCGCGAGGCTCTGCTGCATGCCGATGTGACGCAGCTCGTCCACGAACTGGACGTGATAGCCATTGCGCAGCTCGTCGTTGGGGACGGTGTCGAGCAGCATGCTCATCACCCGGCCGGCGCATCCCTCGAGGTACGTCGTGGTGTGCACGAACGGCTTCAGCACCTCAAGCCACCGCTGCTCGGCCTTGTCGCCCATGTTCGCGCGCACAGCCGCGTCGAAGCCACCGTACACACGCTCGTCCTTCTCGAGCTGCATCGGCAGGTACTCCCGCATGATCTGCTTCATCGGGTCCTTCGCCTTGGCGGGGAACGTGTACCGGGTGGGGTAGTTGCTGACCGGCTGGTGGTGCGTGGGCTCCCAGCCGAGCTGTCCGATGCGCTCATGGGTCTTGGTGACGCTACGGCGGCGAGGTGCGCTCATGCCAGTTCGTTCTCCTCGATTGCGGGATGACAAGCATGGCCTCGTCAGTCGGACCATCCATCACCCCCGCGAGCCCATTTGCTCTCCCCACCGGGGCAGGAGGGGATGAGATCGTGCTCCGGCGACGGTATAAGGGCTCTTGCACGACTTCCCACGAGGAGCCCGATGGATTTCCGCGACAGTCCCGAAGACGCCGCTTACCGAGCAACCGTACGCGCCTGGTTGGAGGCGGCCGTCGAAGCGCTGCCCGGCCCCGAGCCGGCCACGATCGCCGAGCGCCTCGGGTACTGGCGACCGTTCCAGAAGCAGCTCAATGCCGCCGGCTACGCAGGACTATCCTGGCCCCGGCGTTACGGCGGCGAGGAGGCCTCGCTGGTCCAGCAGGCGATCTTTCTCGAGGAGTACGATCGCTCCGGCGCACCGGACCGAATCAACGTGCTCGGCGAGGGGCTCGCCGGGCCGACGATCATCGACTTCGGCAGCGAGACTCAGCGCGAGCGCTTTCTCCGCCCCATCCTCGAGGGCGATCACATCTGGTGCCAGCTGTTTTCGGAGCCCGGGGCTGGATCTGACCTCGCCGCCCTGGACGCCCGTGCGGAGCGCGACGGAGACGGCTGGCGGATCAGCGGCCAGAAGGTGTGGACGAGCCGCGCCCAGCTCGCCGACTACGGCATGCTGCTCGCGCGAACCGGTGGTCCTCGTCACGGTGGGATCACCTACTTCATCCTCCCCATGGATCAGGCGGGGGTGACCGTCCGTCCGCTACGTCACATTCTTGGCGAGGCCGAGTTCAACGAGGTGTTCCTCGACGGGGCCTTCGTTCCCGACGAGCTGGTGCTCGGACCGATCGACGGCGGCTGGAAGATCGCGATGGCGACGCTCTCCTACGAGCGCGTCGTGCTGGCCACTGGCCGCGTCAACATGCAGCGGCTGTTCGACGACCTGCTCACAAGCGTCCGCGCGAGCGGGCGCGACGGCCGTCCCCTCGGGGAGGATCCACACGTCCGCCGCACGCTCGCCGACCTCTATGCGCGAACGCGGGTGTACCGGCTCAACGGGCTGCGCGCACTCAGCTCGATGGCAGCGGGAGCGCCCGGGCCTGCCGCCTCGCTTGGCAAGCT
>DATBDN010000209.1:0-7664 GCA_036269895.1 Thermoleophilaceae bacterium | reverse complement strand
CTCGATCACCTCCGCGGCTCCGGCCCGCCCTTGATCGTCGAGTACGGCGACTATGAGTGTCCGTACTCTCGCGCCGCGTATCGCGAGATCGAGCATGTGGAGCAAGCCACACCGCTTCGCTTCGTCTTCCGCCACTTCCCGCTGACAGAAATTCACCCGCACGCACTCGCCGCGTCCGCGGCCGCCGAGGCGGCGGCGCTGCAGGGCCGGTTCTGGGAGATGCACGACCGGCTCTTCCACGGGCAGAAGGCGCTCGCCGACCCCGACCTCTTGGCATATGCGGCTGAAGTCGGGCTCGACCCAGATCGGTTCCGCGCCGACAGCGGCGGGCAGGCGGTGCTCGCGCGGATCCGCCGCGATGTCGAATCCGGCATCGCCTCCGGCGAGGTCCGCGGAACTCCAACCCTGTTCATCAACGGCGAAGTCCATCGCGGCTCATATGACGCCGCCGCCCTACTGGAGGCGATCTCTTCATGACGACCTGCACCCACATCGACCAGATATCCATCCTCGAACTGCCGGCCGAGATAGCGGGCTGTGAGGACTGCCTCGCGATCGGCTCGAGCTGGGTCCATCTGCGCATGTGCCAGTCGTGTGGGCGCATCGCCTGCTGCGACAGCTCACCCAACCGGCATGCATCGGCGCACGCGCGCGAAAGCGGCCATCCGATCGCGCGCTCGGCCGAGCCCGGTGAGGAATGGAGTTGGTGCTACGTCGACGAGGTCGCGTTCGTTGCGACGACGCGATGATGTTGCCCGAACTTCATCTCGCCGATTGGCGGCCGACAAAGGACACGCTCCATCTCTATGGCCAAGTGGTAGGCAAGGTCCGGCTCGCCACCACGCCACCGCGCAACCACTGGTGGAACGTGACGCTTTATCTCGACGTGCGCGGCCTGACTACCCGGCGGATACGTCACGCCGGGACGACGTTCCAGATCGACTTCGACTTCGTCGACCATCGCCTGCGTGTCAGGACGATGGACGGAGCGAGCGAGTCGTTCGGGCTCGAGGAGGGGCTTGCCGTTGCGGACTTCGACGCCAACCTGCACGACGCGCTCCGGCGCCTCGGCGTCGACGTGGAGATCCGCGAGGAGCCGTTCGGCGTCCCGATGACAACGCCCTTCCCGGAAGACCGCGAGCACGCCGCCTGGGACCGCGACTACGTCGAGCGGTTCTGGCACGTCCTCGACTGGACCGATCGCGTTCTCGACGAATTCTCGGGCTGGTTCAATGCCAAGACGAGCCCGGTGCAGCTGTTCTGGCACGGCTTCGACCTCGCAAGCGCACGCTATTCGGGCCGGCCCGCGCCCCCGATCGACGCCAACTTCGTGGACCGCGAGGCCTATTCGCGTGAGGTGATCGCCTTCGGCTTCTGGCCCGGCGACGACAACCTCGGCGACGCGGCGTAC
The DNA here is from genome assembly GCA_036269895.1 of Thermoleophilaceae bacterium. Taxonomy (GTDB): domain Bacteria; phylum Actinomycetota; class Thermoleophilia; order Solirubrobacterales; family Thermoleophilaceae; genus DATBDN01. The sequence continues at coordinate 6,253 of DATBDN010000209.1, read as the reverse complement.
TACTCCTACACCTCGCCGGAGCCGGACGGGCTGCGTGACCAGGTCCTGTCGAGCGGCGCGTGGATGCCGTCAGGGAATGGCTCGCTCGCCGTATTGCCGTACGAGTCGGTCCGCACAGCGGCCGACCCGAAAGCGTTCCTTCTCACGTTCTTTCAGAGTGCGTACGAAGCCGGAGCGCGGACGGCGGGCTGGGACACGTCGGACTTCGAGTCGACCTGGTGCCCGACTCCGGAGCAGCTCAGCGAACTGAGCAGGGCCGCACGAGGCGACGTCTAACTCGTAACCAAGGCTTGCCCGGGCATCCAGCGAGAGCGCGAGCTCTACAAGGAGTGCCTATCGCTACCGCCGGCGCTCCTGCGCGAGCTCGCCCAGCGCGCTGCGCGCCTCAGCTGGGCGCGGAGGAGGCTTTCCACGATCGCCACGGTCCAGGCGTTCGCCACGAGCTTCATGCGGCTCGCGGCGCCGGCATCCGGCGCGAGCCTGACGGTCTTCGACGCGATCGCGTCGAAGACCGGCTGTGCCCGGTCAAGGGTGTCACCGGGTCCCGATGCGAGCACGACGAGCCGGCCCTGCTTCGCGGTCTCCCTTGTGCCAATCACGGGACAGTTCACGAACGTGATCCCGAGGCCCTGCGCGAGCCCGGCCACCTGTTCCACGTCCTTGCCGACCATGCTGGTTTGGAGCCAGATGGCGCCGTCCGGGACCGACTCCCCCGCCTGCCCCATCACCGCCAGGATCGCGGCGGCGCCGGTGAGCATCGTGATCACGAACGCGGCCTCGCGCACTGCGTCGGCGGGCGTGTCGGCCAGCTCCGCATCAGTCGGTCACCGTATCGACGGGGGCACCCGCGCCTCGACCGGGGCACCCGCGCCTCGACCACGACCCCCCCGCCCAACGGTGGCTGCGCGACACGATTCGCTCCGTCCAGCCGCAACTCTCGGCTAGGCGAGCCCTCTCCCGGATGGGAGGATGGCCTCTGATGCTCGACACGATGCGCAACCACGCTGTGCCCCTGATCGGCCGCGCCCAGGAACAGGCCCTCCTGACGTCGCTTCTCGACGAAGTCGCAACGCGCGGCCAGGCGCTCGTGCTTCGCGGCGAGCCTGGGATCGGCAAGTCGCGGCTGCTGTCCGAGGCCACGCGAGCGGCGCACGAGCGCGGCATGACGGTGCTCGCTGCGGCGGGCGTCCAGTCAGAGGCGCATCTGCCATTTGCCGGGCTGCATCAGCTGCTTCGTCCCGTGCGTGAACTTGCACGCGACCTACCGCCGATCCAGAGGCACGCGCTCGACGCCGCGTTCGGACTGACGGACCAGATCGCGCTCGAGCACTACCGGATCGCGATGGCGGCGCTCGACCTCGTCTCGGAGGTCGCCACCGACGCCCCGGTGGTGCTCGTCGTCGAGGACGCGCACTGGCTCGACCCCCCCACTGCCGACGCACTCGCTTTCGTGGCTCGGCGGATCGAGTCCGACCCGGTTCTCCTGCTGGCCGCCACCCGTGACGGCTACCCCTCGGCGCTGGCCGATGCAGGGCTGCCGGAGCTCAGGCTCAGCGGCCTCGACCACACGATGGCCACGGGCCTTCTCGAGGCAGCGGCCCCCGGGCTTCCGCCTGCGGCGCGCAGCCGCGTTCTGCGTGAGGCCGCCGGCAACCCGCTCGCGCTTCTCGAACTGCCGGCCGTTCTCGGGCAGCACGAGGACGAGCCATCGGCGCCCGGCGGGCTGCCGCTGACCGAGCGCCTCGAGCGTGCGTTCGCTGCGCGCGTATCCGAGCTGCCCGACGCAACCCGACTCGTCCTGCTCGTTGCCGCGCTCAGCGATTCGGACTCGAGCAGCGAGATCCTCCAAGCCGCCAGCGCCGTGGCCGGCACACCGCTGAATCTCGACGCGGCGGAGCCGGCCGTCGAGGCGGCGCTCATCGACCTCGACATCAACTCGATCCGATTCCGGCACCCGCTGATGCGCTCAGCAGTCCGCCAGAGCGCCGGCGGGCAGCAGCGCCGGCGCGTGCACGAGGCACTCGCCGCGATGCTCGACGACGACCCCGACCGGCGCGTGTGGCACCGCGCCGCACTCATGAGCGGGACCCACGAGGAGCTTGCGAGCGAGCTCGAGGAGGCCGGGCTGCGCGCCCGCCGCCGAGGGGCCATCGATGTCGCCGTGACCGCGCTGCGACGGGCGGTGGAGCTCAGCGCCCCGAGCCACCGGGCGCGTCGCATGTTCGCGACCGCGCAGTTGGCGTACGAGCGCGGGCGACCGGACATCACGGCCGCGATGCTGCGCGAGATCGAGCGCCTGGATCTCGAGCCGCTGCAGATTGCGCGAGCGCGCTTTATCAGCGAGCTCTTGGATGCACGTGCGCTGGCGGATTGCTCACGCGTGGCCAGTCTGATCGCCACAGCCGAGGAGGCCGGCACCGCCGGCGATCGCGACCTGTACCACAACCTGCTCTGGGTCGCCGCGGCGCGCACGTGGTGGTCGAGCCCGCCCCCGGACGCCCGGCAGCTGGTCGTGGATGCCGCGGATCGCGCAGGAATGCCCACCGCCGCGGATGCGCGGCTCGTCTCGATTCATGCCTACGCAGATCCGCACGCGAACGCGGCGAAGGTCCTCGACTGCCTGTGCGCCGCCGCGGACAGCGGCGTGACTGGTGCAGAGGCCGCCGGATACCTGGCTTCGGCGGGCATGGTCACTGGCGCGTTCTACGACAGCTTGACGTTCTGCACGACCGCGATCGAGAGCGCCCGGGCGGAAGGGCGTCTCGGTGGTCTGCCGCGCCTGCTGGCGACCCAGGCGATCCTGGCCGTCCGCCTGCCCAACTGGGACATCGCGATCCCCGCCGCCGAGGAGGCGCGCCGGCTCGCGACCGAGCTCGGCCAGCCCGTCTGGCTCGCCACCGCCGAAACCGCGATCGCGATGATCGGCGCCGTGCGCGGCGACCCAGCGGCGACGGAACGCGCGACGGCAAGTGCCGAACAGATCGCGCTGCCGCTTGGCGCCACTCATATCGTCGCGCTTGCCCAGTTCGGGCCGATCCTGTCGGCGCTTGTGCACGGTCGCAATGACGAGGCGCTCCGGCTTGCCGAGCGGCTGTTCGACCCGAGCGACCCGGCCAATCATCTGCATTTCGCGTGCATGGCCATTGGCGACCTCGCGGAGGCCGCGGCTCACGCCGGCGGCGCACAGGCGGCGCGCGAGCGGCTGGCCGAGGTCGAGACGATCGTGGGCGATGCGCCGGCCGAGTGGATCGCGATCAATATCCGCCATGCCCGGGCCCTCCTCGCAGCGGACGACGACGAAGCCGCCATGCGCTTCGAGGAGGCCCTCGGCGCGGACCTCGATCGCTGGCCGTTCTGGCGCGGCCGGCTCCTGCTCGCCCACGGCCGGTGGCTGCGCCGGCGGCGGCACGTGATGGAGTCCCGGGCACCGCTGCGCGAGGCTCGGGACATTTTCGACGCGATCGGCGCATCGAACTGGGGAGACCAGGCCCGCTCGGAGTTGCGCGCCTCCGGCGAGCGCAGCCGGCGCCGCGTGCCCGAGGCGCGCGATCAGCTGACCGCGCAGGAGCTGCAGATCGCGCAGCTGGCGGCGGACGGGCTCTCGAATCGCGAGATCGGGCAGCGGCTCTACCTCTCGCATCGCACGGTCAGCACGCACCTTTACCGGGTGTTCCCGAAGCTCGGGATCACCGCTCGCGGCGAGCTGAGCGCGGCGTTGGCGTCGGGCGCAGAGGCGCGCTAGTCGTACGGAGGCCGGCCTGACGTACGTACGGGAGCCCCGAAAAGTGCCGTCAGTCGACGCACGCGCCCGGAGCGCCGCAGGGCCAAAGTCTGGATGACCAATGTCGACCTCATCCGAGGAAGACCAAGCGAAAGGAAGGTCACCATGACAGACGTACGAAACGTGGTCCTGGTACACGGGGGCTTCGTCGACGGCTCCGGCTGGCAGGGGGTCTACAAACTGCTGAAGGCGGACGGCTTCAACGTCAGCATCGTGCAGAACCAGACACTGTCGCTCGACAGCGACGTCGAGACCACGCACAACATGCTCGACCGCCAGGACGGCCCGGCGATCCTCGTCGCTCATTCCTACGGGGGCGCCGTGATCACGGAAGCCGGGACCCACGACCGCGTCGCCGGCCTCGTCTACATCACGGCGTTCGCGCCCGATGCGGGTGAGTCGGTCAACACGCTGATCGCCGATCCTCCGCCCGGCGCGCCGGTGCCGCCGATCCTCCCGCCCGAGAACGGCTTCCTGTTCCTCGACCGCGAGAAGTTCGCGGCCTCGTTCGCGGCCGATGTCCCGGCGGAGTTGGCGGCGTTCATGGCCGACTCGCAGGTCCCGTGGGGCGTCGAGGCGCTCGGCGGCGCCGTCAGCGAGCCCGCCTGGCGCAGCAAGCCGAGCTGGTACCTCATTGCGACTGACGACCGGATGATCCCGCCGCCAGCGCAGCGAGCCATGTCCGAGCGCGCGGGCGCGACCGTCGTCGAGGCGCCCGGCAGCCACTCGATCTACATCTCGCAGCCGAGGGCGGTTGCCGACCTGATCGAGCGCGCCGCTCGCGAGGCGCGCGTCGAGAGCGCGGAGGCAGTCCGCTGACGACCCATCGAAGCGCGGCCTTGATCGCCGCTCGCTGGCCGGCAGGGGCTTTCACTCCTGCCGGCCAGGAGCGGCGCGTCCGTGGGTGGCCAGTGTCCAGCGAGCGAATCAAATCGGCACTAACCGGGCCGTCGACAAGATCCGCGCGATCGTCGGCGACGATGCCGGTGAGCCGCCCGTTCAGCCAATGAAGTCGATGTCGACGTCGAGCGTGCGGTAGGTCTCGAGAGCACGCCGGTCGCGCGTCGCGAGAACGAGGTCGTGCTCGTTCGCGCAGGCTGCGACGAGCGCGTCGTAAACGGCGCCGCCCGCGATTCGCAGCCGCGCAAGCTCGTCGAACAGTGACGCGGTGGCCTCCGCGCTGAGAAACCTGGTCGCCGGGAAGTTCCGCGCGAGGAGCGCCGCCACGGTCGCGCCGTCCCGGCGCGCCGGCGCCGGTAAGCGTGTCAGCACCGAGAACGACTCGAACGCGGCGTGCCCGGACAGTCCCAGGACTCTTCCGCTGAGAGCTTCCGCGGTTGCCTTGTGCTGGTCGTGGTCGGCGACCGATAGCGCAACGGCAACGCTGGTGTCGACGAGGGCCTCGCGTCCTTTACCTCTGGTCGGCATCGCGAAGAGCCCGCACCAGTGCGTCGTCGACGGCAGCTCCTGCGGCGGGGATGACCAACCGGCCATCGCGCTCCTCGAGCGAGTCGGCGGCGACCGGTTCGATGCGCAGGCTGCCGCCGTATGCGGTCACCTCCACCTCGCCGACCCCGAGGCCTATCTCTTCGCGTAGGCGCTTCGGAATTACCAGCCGCCCTGCCGCGTCAATGGTAGTTCGCATACCATTACTTTACCATTTCACGTCGGGCTTGCCGGAGGGTCGGCCACATGAGGTCTGCCGCGCTGCTTTGGCCGCTAGACGGCCTTTGAGATGCGCGCCTCGGTGTCGCGCCCGCGACCTCCCCCCCGTTTCGGGGGTTTCGACCGCCGGCCCCGTTACCGACGACGGACCCGGGCATATACCGCCACGGTGAGTCGTGTCGAGCGGTTAGCGAACCTGTTTGGCGTCGTCGTCCCGTTCCTCGGCGTGGTCGTCGCGATCGTCGCCCTCTGGAACCACGCCGTCGATGCGACCGACCTCGGGATCCTCGCGGCGATCTACCTGCTGAGCGCGGGCGGCGTGACGATCGGCTACCACCGGCTGCTGACGCATCGCTCGTTCCGCACGCACAAGGCGACCGAGTACGTCTTCGCCGTCCTCGGCTCGCTGTCGGTTCAGGGCTCGGTGCTCGATTGGGTCGCGGACCACCGCAAGCACCACGCGCACACGGACACCGACGGCGACCCGCACAGCCCACACCTCGGCGACGGCTCAGGCTGGCGCGGCCTCTGGCACGCGCACGCCGGCTGGCTGCTCGTCAACCACGGGCAGGCCGACTGGAAGCGCTACGCGCGCGATCTCTACGAAGACGCGGGGATGCGGCGGATCACGCGCAGCTTCCCGTGGCTCGTGCTGCTGTCGCTCGCTGTGCCGGCGCTGCTCGGCGGCCTGCTGCACTGGAGCCTCGGCGGCGCGCTGCGCGGCCTGCTCTGGGGCGGGCTCGTGCGGATCTTCTTCGTCCACCACGTCACCTGGTCGATCAACTCGGTCTGCCACTACTTCGGACG
>DATBDN010000208.1:0-3001 GCA_036269895.1 Thermoleophilaceae bacterium | reverse complement strand
CGCGGAGACGACCTTCGAGCGCATGATGAACAGTGTTCGCGAGTCCTCGTTCGCAATCAGGTCAAGCTCACGGTGGCGGTAGCGGGTCTCGACGTCCTCGAGTCCGTGGAACTTGTCGGGCGGGGCGCGAAGCGCCTTCGCGAGCAGATCCCAGTCGGTCACCCGCAGCGACAGCTCGCCGCGGCGGCTCTTGAAGACGAACCCGTCGACTCCCAGCACATCACCGAGGTCCAGCGCAGTGAGCGTGTCGAACGACTCGTCGCCCAGGTCGTCGCGCTTGGCGTGCAGCTGGATCTTCCCCGAGCGGTCGACGATGTCCATGAAGGTGGCGCCGCCCATGCCGCGCCGCTGGGTCAGCCGGCCGGCGATGCGGTAGGTGGCGTCGGGTAGCTCCTCGCCCGCTTCGATGCCGTCGTGAGCGGCGCGGAGCTCGGCGATCGGGGTGACGTTCGGGAAAGCGTGCGGGAATGGCTCGATGCCCCCAGCGCGCAGGCGTTCGAGCTTCTCCCGGCGGTCGTCGGTCTCCGGCACGCGGATGAATGTATGCGTTAGGCGTGCCCGACAGCAGCCCCGACAGCCGCCACCGTGACCCCGCCGAGGGTCACCTGGACGAGCGAGACGCGGAACGAGACCTTCTGGAAGCGCTTGCGGATCCAGGCGATCAGGAGCAGCTCGGTCGCAACCACCGGGTAGGCGACCACCAGCGCGGTGTGGACGTTCGCGATGAGGAACGGCAGCGCGTGCGCCGAGCCGCCGACGAACGTCGCCAGGCCTGTGATGAACCCCCGGCTGACTGCGTCGCCGCGGCCGGTCAAGCGGCCGTCATCCGAGAGCGCCTCGGATAGGCCCATGGAGATCGCGGCGCCGAGCGCAGCCGCGAGGCCGACGAACAGGGCCGCGTGCGAGCCCGAGAGGAAGGCGGCGGCGAATATCGGCGCGAGCGTGGAGACCGTGCCATCGATGAGTCCGATCAGCGCCGGCTGGATCACCCGCAGCTGCAGATCGCGCTCGTCGAGCGAGCGGATGCGGTCGATCGTGGAGGCCGGCGACGTCATGGAAAGAGTCTAGCCGATAGTTGAAATCATTTCAAATTAGGCTATCCTAAGTACATGGAGTCGGACCAGGTACTGACGGAAGCGCTCCGCACGCGCGGGCAGCGAGTCACGCTCCCGCGCCTGATGGTGCACCGCTTCGTGTCAAGGGCTCCGCAACACGTGACTGCGGAGGACATCCATGAGGAACTGCCGAGCCTGTCGTTCGCGACGATCTACTCCACGCTCGAACTGCTCGAAGGGCTGGGCCTGGTCCGCCGGGTCAGCACGCTCGAGGGCGTCGCGGTCTACGACTCGCGAACGGATGCCCACGACCACGCCGTCTGCCGGACCTGTGGCCGGATGTTCGATCTCGATCCGACCGACGTCCCGACGGCCGCCGCCCCCGCCGGCTTCGAAGTCGAAGTCACGCAGCTGCAGCTGGTCGGCACCTGCGCCGACTGTGCGGGCTAAGCGGCTTCGATCTTCGTGATCTTCAGCTTGCGCGCCGGCCCGCGCGGCACGGGCACCGAGACTTCCTCGTTGCGCTTGTGGCCCATCAGTGCGCGGCCGACCGGGGACTCGTTCGAGAGCTTCTGGTCGGCGGGGTTCGCCTCGGCGGAGCCGACGATCTTGAACTTCTGCGACTTCCCGGTCTTCTGATCCTTGACGTGGACGGTCACCCCCACCGAGACGATGTCGCCGGCGGGCGGCGAGTCGATGACCGTGGCGGAGCGCAGCTTGTCCTCGAGATCAGAGATCTGCTTCTCGAGCATGGCCTGCTCGTTCTTCGCGTCGTCGTACTCGGCGTTCTCGGCGATGTCGCCGAACTCTCGGGCAGCCTTGATGCGCTCCGCGACCTCGCGACGGCGGTCCGTCGAAAGGTGCTCGATCTTGGATTTGAGCTCTTCGAGCCCTTCTGGGGTGAGGATGACGTCTCTAGGCATAGGAAAGGGCGGGCAATATACCTGACGCTGTGAAGGTCTCCAAGAAGAACCTTGAATCGGCGGTGGTTGCGGCCGTGCAGAGCTGGTGGTTGATCCGCTTGGGCAGGCCGAGCCGCTCTCCGTACCACGGATAGGCCTTCCTCAGCCATCTTCCGGCGCGCTCCACTCCAAAATGCTCCTCGGCGCGGTCAATTACCCAGTTGAGCTCCGCGACGATCTCGTCAACGGATGGCTCCTCGGCCCGCGTGCCGAGCAACTGCTCGAAGATCCAGGGATTACCAAGTGAGCCGCGCGCCAGCAGGACCGCTGCGGCGCCCGTCCGCTCGTAGGCCTCCTGGGCCTTCTTGGCGCTCGAGAGACCGCCGGTGAGCAGGACCGGGGCGGGAAGCGTCTCGGCCAGCTCGCGCACCAGGTCGTAGTCCGGCTTGCCCTTGTGCTGCTGCGACGCGTGGCGCGGATGGAGCGCGATCCCGGCCACGCCGGCGTCCTCGACCAGGCGCCGCGCGACCTCCAGACCACGCCGGTCGCCCGGAACCAGGCCGGAGCGCAGCTTCACGGTCACTGGCAGGCCACTGCCTTCGACAGCCGCGCGAGCGATGGCCACGGCTTTGTCCGGGTCCTCCAGCAGCGAGACGCCGGCCCCGGTCTTCACGACCTTCTTGACGGGGCAGCCCATGTTGATGTCGATCAGGTCCGCCCCGGCCTCGCGCGCCTTCTCGGCGGCGATCTTCATCACCTCCGGGTCGTGACCGAAGAGCTGGATCGAAACCGGGTGCTCATCGGGGTGGATCCGCAGGAACTCACGCAGGGTCCGCTTGTCGCCGTACTTGATCCCGAAGCTCGAGACCATCTCGGACACGGCCAGGCCCGCGCCGTGGCGGCGCGCCTGCATGCGGATGAACCAGTTGCCGATGCCCGCCAGCGGGGCAAGCACTGCGCGATTCGGGAGGCGGACGCCTCCGAGCTCCCAAGGGTCGGTGATCAGCGTCATCCAACTCCCAGGCTAGAGCCCTGCGCTGGGAG
>DATBDN010000207.1:0-4318 GCA_036269895.1 Thermoleophilaceae bacterium | reverse complement strand
GGCCGCAATCTGATTGAGCATCATCACGCTGTGAGACGGGTTGGGGAGGCAAGACTCATCGGTTCGACGCTAATGAGCGTTTAGGACAGGAACTGTCCTCAATTCGAGGTAGCGCCGAACTACACCAAGGGTCCCTGGCGCTGGGGCTCGCGCAGGTCGACGATCAGACCTTCACCACGAGGCGTTGTCGATCACAAAGGAGGGCCTCGTCATGAACCTGCGTCGACTCGCGCTGCTAGGTCCAATCGCAGTCCTTGCATTACCTGGTACCGCGGCCGCCGATCCAACACTGACGGTCGATCGGCCGTGCTACACGCCGGGCCAGGACATCAAGGCGGCGGGTGGGGGCTATCCGCCCGGTGGGCAAGTCGACATGAGCATGAGCGTCATCTCGCGCGGGGGAGTCACGCCTTACTTCCTCAGGGACCCGCTGACCCCTGACAGCGGAGGAAACATCGGCGCTGACCTGACTGCACCCGATCTTTCGTTGAAGGACGACGTCGTCGAGAGCGTCGGGCTCGCCGCCTACGACCACAACGGAGATCAGAGCGCGCCGTTCGGCAGTGCGTTCTTCAAGCTGAGCACCTTCGACGTCTTCGTCGCTCCGTGGGACCGTCACAAGGTCGACCCGAAGAAGGTCACGACCGTGCGCGCGTACGGCTTCGAGGGGCTCGCGCCGGTGCTGTACGCGCACTACGTGCTCCACGGGAAGCTCAAGAAGACCGTGCGCATCGGGGCGCTGACGGGCGACTGCGGAAACGTCACCAAGAAGATGAAGCAGTTCCCGTTCCGGCCCGTCCCAGCGGGTAGCTATCGGATCGCCTTCGACACGAGCCGCGCTTACTCGGGGCGCGCCGAAGGCATCTATTACGCGCACGTCAAGGTGCCGGCGCGGAAGGCCGTCCCGTGAGCAAACTCGCGGCCTTTTCGGGCTCTCCGAGCGCGTACGCGATCGCGTCCTCGAACCCAAGCTCCCGGCCGCGCTCCCACTCCGACTGCCAGCGCTCCGCGCCCAGGATTGCGCACGACGCTTCGCGCGCCTCGGCCAGGAGCTTGCGGTCGGTGCCCGTCGCCGCGTCGCACGCCATTGCATCTGCTGCTCCGCAGAGGCGTGCGGCGCGCGCGGGTTCTGCATGGCGGGCGGCGAGCGTGGCCATCGCCACGAGGCTCTCCGAGACCGGCCGCACCAGGCCATGCTCGCGGCACGCGCGAAGCACCTCGTCGAGCGCCGTGTACGCCTCGTCGTTCTCGCCCTCGAGCGTGGCGACTAGGCCGAGGTTGCCGAGGCCGATCGCGAAACCGGTGATGTCGTCGACGTCGGACCGGAGGAGCGCGACCGCCTCGGCGGTTGCGGCCCGCCCGTACGCGTAGTCATCCTCCTCGATGGCGCGGAAGCCGATGTTCGAGAGGACCATCGCCTGCTGATCGACAGTTCCCAGCTCGCGCGCGATCCCGAGCGCTTCCTCGGCCAGGTGCTTCGCCGAGACGTAGTCGGGAGCGAGCCAGAGATTGGCGGACAGAGCGAACAGCGTCGTCCAGCGATCGCCCGCCGCGCGTGCGAGTTCGAGTGCCTCCTGACCCGCCGCCCGCGCCCGACCGGGGCCGAGCTTGGGAGCCTCGAACTCCATGAAGCTCAGCTCGGCGAGCGCTTGCGCCAGCCCTGGTAGGTCGGATGCTCTGCGGTACAGGCGGACGGCGTCGCGACACCGGCCAAGCGCAGCGTTTGCCTCGCCGAGGTTCTGCAGCGCGACCGCAAGCGCTAGCGACGCCTTCGCACGCACCGCGAGCGGCAGCCTGTGACCGGCTGCCAATGCACCCTCGAGCCAGTCCCTGACCTCGCGCAGGCGGCCTCGCTGGAAGCCGAAGAACAGTCCCACCGCGCCGACCAGGCGTACCGCCAGCTCGGCACGCTCGGAGCGCAACGCCCAGGAGGTCGCGGCCCGCAGGTTGCCCAGCTCGTCGTCGAGGCGGCGCGCCCACGCGCGCTGGTCGCGCCCTCGAAGGCCGAGCTCGGCCCGCTCCGCGACCTCGACGTAGTAGCGGGTGTGCCGATCCCGAACGGCCGTTGCGTCCGCTTCCTCGTTCAGACGCTCCTCGGCGTACTCGCGGATGGTCGTGAGCATGTGCAGGCGCGTGCGGCCGTCCGCCGCCTCGCGTCGCACCGCCAGGTTCTTCGCAACCAGCGCCGCGAGCGAACCCACATCCGCCCGCGTGACGATCTCGACCGCATCGACGTCGGCGCCGTCGGCGAACACCGCCATGGCTGCGAACGCGATGCGCTCGTCTTCGTCGAGGAGGTCGTAGCTCCAGTCGATCGCCGACCGGAGCGTGCGCTGGCGGCTCGGAGCGTCGCGTGGGCCGTCGCCGAGGACCGGCAAGGCGCTGGTGAGTCGCGCCAGCAGCTCGCTGGGAGAGAACAGGGCCGTCCGGGCCGCGGCAAGCTCGAGCGCGAGCGGTAGGTTGTCAAGGCGCCTGCAGATCTCGGGCACGGCCGTCGCATCCGCAGGGCTCATCGAGAACGCCGGGTCGTGTGCGCGCGCCCGGCTCACGAAGAGCTGGCTGGCAGCATCGTCGTTCAGCGGTTCGACCCGATAGGCGTGCTCTCCCGCGACCCGCAAAGGCTCGCGGCTCGTCGTCAGGACCTTCACTCCCGCGCAGCCAGAGCGAATCTCCTCGACCAGCGGCGCCGCCGCGAGCACATGCTCGAAGTTGTCGAGCACAAGCAGGAGTCGCTTGCCGGCCAGGAACCGCATCACCGCTGCGGCTCTGGCGCTGCTCTCCGTGCGGATCCCAAGCTGCTCGGCAAGCGCGTCCGGCACATCGGCGGCGTCGCCCACGCCGCCCAGCGAGGCGAAGCGCACGCCGTCCCGGAACGACCCGTCCGAACGCGCCACTTCTTGCGCCAGCCGCGTCTTGCCCACTCCTCCGGCGCCGGTCAGCGTGACGCACTGGACCTCCGCACGTGCGATGAGTGCGCGAATCGCTTCCACGTCGTCATCGCGGCCGAAGGTCGGCGTCGCGGGCGATGGCAACCGGATTGACGATTTCTGCGGCGGCGGGGGAGGGCGATCGGTGGGCGCGTCCTCGATCGTGGCGAGCGCGGCGGCGGCGAGCTCGCCGGCCGTCTCGAAGCGCTCCTGCGGCCGCTTCGCCATGGCCCGCGCGACGACCTCGTCGAGACCGGCGGGGACGTCGGTCAGCTCGTCCGTGGGGCGTGGGGGCGCCGATGAGAGGTGCCCCATGAGCTTCTCGCCACGGCTCGTGCCCACGAACGGCACGTGACCCGTCAGCGCCTCGAAGAGGACGCATCCCAACCCGTAGATGTCCGCGCGCCGGTCGACCGGGTCGCCAGTGAGCTGCTCAGGCGCGACATAGTCGGGCGTGCCGACCCAGTGTCCCGATTCAGTCAAAGGCGCGGAGTCCTCCGCCGCCAGCGCCAAGCCGAAGTCGGTCAGGTAAACGTGGTCCGACACGCCCGGGTCGACGACCAGGATGTTCTGTGGCTTGACATCGCGATGCACGAGTCCGTGGTCGTGCGCCGCATCGAGCGCCGCTGCCACCTGTGCAATCAGGTGGACCGCGCGCCCGGGTGGCAGCCGCAGCTCGGCCCTGATCAGCTCCCGCAGGTTCGTGCCTTCGACGAGCCGCATCGCGAGGTACAGCTGCCCATCGGCCTGTCCGGCCTCGTAGACCGGGATCACGTTCGGGTGGTCAACCGTCGCCGCAAGCCGCCACTCACGCTCGAAGCGCGCCCTGAACGTCTCGTCGCCGGCGATCTCGGGCGCGATGAGCTTGAGCGCCACCCAGCGCCCCAACCGCTCGTCGCGGGCGCGGTATACAACTCCCATTCCGCCCCGGCCAAGCCGTCGCTCGAGCTGGAACCCAGCGACCACGTCGAGGACTTGAACCACTTGGGACAAGCGTACGCCCGCTGGGGCCTGCGCCACGCGAACTTGCCACACCCAGGGTGGCAAATCGCGACACCCAGGGCGGGCCCGGATCACGCGCAGGGTCCCTGGGCGCGGAGGCTCCGCGACGGGATGCTGGCAGCGTCCAGTCAACCTCTTCCAGAAGGGAAGGACAGTGGCCAACTCACTTACCAACCGGACGCACTCGATTCTCCTGATCTGCGCACTGCTGGCCGTCCTGGTCACGTGCGCGTTCGCGGTCGCGCGAGTGTCGCTTGCCGGAGCCAGCCCCGTCTGTCACGGCCTGTCGGCGGACGCCTCAGCGCCCGTCGGCTACCGGCTGCCTTAGACGAATCAGCTCCGCCCTGCGAAGTCCCGCTCGGAGACGAGCCCGCTTCGCAGGGCGAGCC
>DATBDN010000206.1:0-30323 GCA_036269895.1 Thermoleophilaceae bacterium | reverse complement strand
GGCCTTGGGCGGGCTCCGATTCGCCGCCTTTTCTCGAAGGAACAGCGCGCGTTCTACCGCGAACATGCGCCGGAGGACATCGCTCTCGACGACCTGTCGGTCTTCGGGCCGATCTTCGTGCTCAAGCTCAAGGGCACGCCGCCCGGCAGCAGTCGCAAGCTCGCAGTTGAGCTCTGGATGTATCCGGATGGCCGCATCCTCGAGCTCTCGACGCGCTGCATGCCTCACGAGGCGGTGCAGGTCGCGGCGGAGGGACGCGTGTTCCTGCTCGAGCGCGGCGTCGACCTAGGCGGCGATCAGCAGACGAAGACGCGGACCGCGCTCGAGTACTTCGCGGCGAATCCTGACTGAGCGCCGGCGGCGAGCGCCTCCAGCTCGGCGACGGCGCGCCTGCTCGGGCGCGACTGAGATCGCGCAGCAGCGACAAAGGCTGGGGGACGTAGCTGTTCTTGCGGTTGGGACGCGCTGTCCCGGGTACCAGTCGCCACAGACCGCGTACTCCGTTCGGCACCGGCTCCGCTAACGGGCTCAGTACACGGCGACAGGGAAAAAAGACGGGAACCCAGCAAGGGGGAAAGAATGAGGTTCCGATTCATGGTCGCGGCCATTGTGGCCGCGTTGGCGGTGTGCGCTTTGTCGCTGGGCGTCACCGCTGTCGCGTTCGCGGGTGGCGGCAGCCACTCGACCGCGACGTCCGGCCCGGGCAACTCGGGCCAGGGGTGCGACGGATCGCACAACTCCGACACCGGTCACGGCGCCAATCACTCGGGGCCGTACGACAACACCTGTGACGGCTCGCCGTCACAGAACGGCAACGGCAACGGCAACGCCACCGGCAAGCCGTGCGCCGGCTGCGTCGGCAACGCCGACGACAAGAACCCGAAGGGCCAGTATCCGAACGGCTCCGACCACAACGCCGGCTACGAGTGCGACCGCAACCACGGCATCGGGCGTTCGAACCCGGCGCATACGGGGTGCGGCTCCGAGCAGCAGACTCCTCCACCGCCGCCGTCCGGCTGCACGAAGCCGGAGGGCTGTGACCACCACGGCGGTGGCGGCTGCACGAAGCCGGAGGGTTGTGACCACCACGGCGGTGGCGGCGGCTGCACGAAGCCGGAGGGTTGTGACCACGGTGGCGGTGGCGGCGGCTGCACGAAGCCGGAGGGCTGTGACCACCACGGCGGTGGCGGCGGTGAAACGCCTCCGGGCAAGACCGAGACGCCTCCGGGCAAGACCGAGACGCCTCCGACCAACAGTCCGCCGAGCGAAACGCCGTCTCAAGAGGTGCTCGGCACCAAGGTGTCCGGGAGCTCGCCGAGTGGATCGTCGCCTTCGACGCAGCACTCCAATGAGTCGACGCCCCCGCCGCAGTCGGCGGTGCTGGGCGTGAGCAACAGCAGCGGCAGCACTTCGCCGGCTGCTTCGACCACGGCGCCCACTGCGCCCGCCTCGGTGGTGGCGTCTCGCCCCGCACGGGCGAGCAGCGGCGGATCGCTTCCGTTCACCGGCAGCGATGTGCTGATCGTGCTTCTCGGCGGCTGCGTCGTGTTGCTGATCGGCCTCGGGCTGCGGCGTCTGTTGCTACTGCGCGCCTGACGCACAGCCTCGATCGAGGGAGTAAAAAGACGGGCCGGGGTTACCCGGCCCGTCGTGCGTTTGTGCGCGCTACCCGAAGCAACGGGTTCTACACAAATCTCGGCACATGTTCGAGCGCGCACCATTTTCCGTTATTCCCCGGCTCAGATGGGTACCGCCTGAACGAGGACAACGGAGAGTAGGAGGCTTGGAATGGCCAAGGATGTAGCCGACGCACTCGGTACCGCTATTGGACGAGTTGCGCGAGAAGCTGCCAAGAACGTACAGGTCAGCGCCAACAAGCGTTCGCGCGGTGGCCTGATGGAACGTGTTAACGACGCGGTGTCAGACCGCATGAATGGCGCCCTGTCCGGACCTAAGGGCGTAGCTGCCGGAGCAGGTCTTGCGACACTCGTGCCGCTCGTCGCCAAGGGCGCGGGCAAGCTCGCACGCGGAACCGGCGACAAGGTCGGCGGCAAGGTGAGTGGCAAGGTGAGTGGCAAGGTGAAGGACGCCGTGGGCGACCAGGTCGAGAAGGCCGGTGGCGCTGGCGGGATCGCCAAGGAAGCCGGCAAGAGCATGCTCCCGGGGGGCGGCGGAGACAAGAAAAAGGGCCAGCCGGGCGTTGGCAAGGGCCGGCGCATGCCGTTCCAGTGGGACATCGACATCGGCGTCCCACTCGAGGACGTCTACAAGCATTGGACGGACTACGAGGAATGGCCGAACTTCATGCACCGCCTCCAGAGCGTCTCGCAGGAGGACGACGACACCGTCAAGTTCAAGGCGAAGATCTGGGGGATCTCGCGGGAGTTCACCGCCGAGATCTGCGACGAGCAGGAGAACCAGCGGATCAAGTGGAAGGTCACTGAGGGCCTGACTCATCAGGGCGTCGTGACGTTCCACGAGCTCGCCCCGCGGCTCACGCGGGTCGAGGTGAGCTTCGACGTCGAGCCCGGCGGGATGATCGAGAAGGCCGCCCGGGGGATGCGCCACGTCAAGCGCGCGGCGCGCGCCGACCTGTCGCGGTTCAAGGCGTACGTCCTGATGGAGGAGGACGGCTCCTCGAGCAGCGGATCCGAGCAGCGCGAGCAGAGCTCGAGTCGGAGCAGCTCGTCCCGCCCGCGGAGTGCGACCAAGCGCTCGTCGTCATCGTCATCGTCGAGCGGTAATGGGCGCAGTCGGGCCAGCTCGGGCGGGCGGAAGCGCTCCAGCTCGTCGAGCGGACGGAAGCAGTCGAGTTCGAGTGGGCGCACACGCGCCTCGTCGAGCGGCGGCCAGAAGCGCTCGTCAAGCGGCGGCCAGAAGACCTCGTCGGGCGGCGGGCAGAAGCGCTCGGCAAGCAAGCGCTCGTCGTCGTCGAGCTCGAACGGCCGCTCGTCGTCGAGCCGGACACGGGCGAGCTCGAGCGGCAACGGTCGCTCGTCGTCGAGCCGTACGCAGGGCTCGTCGAACGGCCGCAGCAGTTCGAGTGCGAAGAAGCGGTCAGGTTCGCGGTCCTAGACCGAGGCCAAGGAGGGCCTGAAGACATGCGCGGATTCATCGGCAACGTCGTTGCGCAGAAGGCCGGTGGCAACCGGCCTTCGCCCCTGCGCGCCGCCGCGGTCGCGGTGGTTGCTGGAGCGGCGGCGGCGGGAATCACATACCGAGCCCTTCGGAGCTAGCTAATGGCGAAGAACACGACTGACATCGACATGAAGCGGGTGCTCGCAAGCGCGATCCAGGCGGCACTGAACGACACGGACGGCTCGTCGGAGGAGCAATCGCGCTCCCGCGGCGGTCAGCACGGCCACGGCGCCTTGAAGGGGATCGTTGCAGGCGTCGCGATCGCGGCTGCGGCTCGCGTGGCTGCGTCGAAGACGCCGAAGCTCGCGACGAAGCTGCTTCCAGTCCCGAGTCTTTCTGACGTGACCGATCGGTTCGCAGGCGTCACGGACCGCGTACGCGACCGGCTCGACGGCTGGCTCGAGGACGACGAGGACGACGGCTACGAGGACGACGACGTCGACCAGGACGACGAGCCCGACGACGGCGATCCGGGGGCCGAGGCTGAGGACCTCCCCGAGGACGAGGAGGAGGACCTGCCCGAGGACGAAGTCGACGACGAGCCTGAGGCCGAAGCCGAGCCCGAGGACGACTTCGACGAGGCCGAGGACGAAGAGGGCGAGGATCCGGACGCCGAGGCCGACGAGGATCCGGACGCCGAGGCCGACGAGGAGCCCGACGACGAGGAAGAGGACCTCCCTGAGGACGAGGAAGAGGACCTGCCCGAGGACGAAGTCGACGACGAGCCCGAGGACGAAGCCGAGGACGACTACGACGACGAGGACGACTACGACGACGAGGACGACGAGGACGAAGAGGACGTCGATCCCGATATCGAGCCGACCGCCCGTCCACCACGACCTCCGAAGCGCGCGCGATCCAGAAAGACGAAAGCGAAGGCCGGCTAGCCGGCTGGGGAGGCAACCTCGATGGCTACGACCAGCAGTAGGAGTAGTTCCGCGAAGAAGCGCGGCACGAGCTCGAAGTCACGCAACTCGCGCAGCAGGTCGCGCGGTTCGAGCAACGGCAGCTCGGAGAGCAACCAGCAGGAGGCGGACCGCTACCGCCGCGCAGCTGAGGACGCGCTGCAACAACTCGACTGGGCGATCGGCTACCTGCACGGGATCAAGAAGACCGGGATCTCGAAGGCGCTCGCACAGAACCGTTCTTACATCCGCCGAAACCTCATGGGCAGGAGCGAGCAGCCACTGCCGGACCAGCAGACGAACGAAACCTGACAGCACCTAGGTACTAGGGAGGACAACTCGACATGGCGATATCAACACAACCGCGGGGATACATCGACCGACCCCGGCCCAGCGGCCTGGCGGATGTCATCGACATCATCCTCGACAAGGGACTCGTGATCGACGCATACGTGCGCGTCGCGCTCGTCGGGATTGAGCTCCTTACGATCGATGCACGCATCGTCATCGCCAGCGTCGACACCTACCTGCGCTTCGCCGAGGCCGTCAACCGGCTTGACATCGCGCACGATGAGCAGTACGAGGGCCTGCCGCAGCTGATGGAGTCGATCACGTCCGGCGGCGCCAAGTCGAAGACGCAGGGCGCACTCGAGGGCGTGAAGGAGAAGCTGCTCGGCAGCGACGACGACGATGATGGTGACGAGGGTCGCTCCTCGAAGAAGCGGCGCAGCTCATCCTCGAAGTCGTCGAGCGGCAACGGGCGGTCCTCGTCGTCCTCACGTTCGCGTTCCCGCTCAAGGAGCAGTAGCCGGTGACGGATTCCGGCGGCGCGCTCTACGTCTACGGAGTGCTTGCCGCCGGCGAGCGGGAGGCGCTGTCGATCGCGGGCGTCGAGGGCGCTGCCGTCGGGACGGTCGAGTCCAGCGGGCTTGCCGCTCTGACGAGTCCGCTTGAGGGTGGTGCCCTCGCGGCGGCGCGTGAGGTTCGCGCGCACTGGCGCGTCCTGCAGGAAGCGTCGGAGTCGGCCACCGTCCTGCCGGTCCGCTTCGGCACTGTGCTGGAGAGCGAGCAGGCAGTTCGCGACGAACTGCTCGAGCCCAACGCGGCCGGGTTGGTCGACCTGCTCGAACGGCTGAAGGGCTGCGTGCAGCTGACGGTGAAGGGCCAATACGACGAGCGCGCGCTGCTTACGGAGGTGCTCGCGACCTCGCCTTCAATTGCGGCGCTGGGTGAGCGCGTTCGGACGAAGTCGGCGGAGGCCGCGTATTACGAGCGGATCCGCCTGGGCGAGTTGGTGGCAGGCGAGATCGCGCGCCGCCGCGAGGCCGACACCGAGCACGCGCTCGAGGTGCTGAAGCCGGCGGCGCAGGCGGCCTGCGTGGAGAATCCATCGACCGCCGACTCCGCGTTCGACCTGTCGTTTCTGGTGCCGCGCGGCAAGCAGGAATCCTTTGACGAGCGCGTCACCGCACTCAACGACGAGCTTGGCGAGCGCGTGGAAATCCGCTACGTCGGGCCGTTGCCGCCCTACAGCTTCGCCGAGGGGAACCTCGAGATCGGGGTGGTGTGATGGGGCTATTCAGCGGCCTGCTGCTGCTGCCACTCGCGCCGGTCCGCGGCACGGTATGGATCGCGGAGAAGCTCCAAGAGCAGGCCGAGCTTGAGATGAACGACGAGACGGCGATCAGGCAGGGCCTGATCGACCTGGAGGCTGCACGCGCGTCGGGCGACTACGACGAGGCCGACTTGGTCGAGGCCGAGAACGAGCTGCTGGAGCGGCTGATGCTGATCCGCGGCTATCAGAAGGGGGCGAGGAACGATGGCGGACTCGAGTGACAACGGCCGATTGTCGGCAGCCGAGCTGAGTGAGGCCGCGCTGGTGACCGTGCGACAGCTGACGGGCTACAAGCCAGAGGCGGTCACGGGCCTGGAGTGGGACGGCGAGTACTGGCGCATCACCGTCGATGCTCTCGAACTGGAGCGGATCCCAAGCACCACTGATGTGATCGGTGAGTACGTGGTCCAGCTGGACGACAAGGGCACGCTGCGCGGCTACAAACGCACCAGGCGCTTCGTCCGGGCTCACGGCACCGA
The DNA here is from genome assembly GCA_036269895.1 of Thermoleophilaceae bacterium. Classification (GTDB taxonomy): domain Bacteria; phylum Actinomycetota; class Thermoleophilia; order Solirubrobacterales; family Thermoleophilaceae; genus DATBDN01. The sequence goes on along the minus strand of DATBDN010000206.1, from coordinate 24,186 downwards.
GGAGGGGTAAACGATGGAGAGCAGCAACATCCCCGTCCGTCACCCGGGCGTGCTGCCGGGGCGTCCGACTGAGGCGACGAACTTGGCGGACATCCTCGAGCGCGTGCTCGACAAGGGCATCGTGATCGCGGGTGACATCCAGATCAACTTGCTGGAGATCGAGCTGCTCACGATCAAGTTGCGCTTGCTGATCGCGTCGGTCGATCGCGCGAGGGAGATGGGCATCAACTGGTGGGAGAGCGACAGCTCGCTGCAAAGGGTCGAGCCGGGGGAGGGGAACGGCGGCGACCTGCAGCGCGAGAATCGCGAGCTGAGGGAGAGGCTCGAGAGGCTCGAGCGGCAGCTCGGTGTGTCGACGGAGGGCACAGGTGCCAAGCGGTCGTGACGACCTGAATCGCTGGGCGCGCGAGCAGGCGCCCGGCCTGCTGACCCGCGCCGAAGCCGAGGCGGTCGCGATGCTGCGCGACGCGCTCGTCGAGGCGGCGCTTGCGGCGCGCTCGGATGCGGCGGCCCGCGAGCCCGAAGCGGCGCGCCTGGATGCGCCCTCGTCGGCGGTGGCACCAGACGCGGCCGGAGCGGATGCGGCGAGCGCCGGGCGGAGCGAAGCGCGCCGGGCCGAAACAGCGTCTGCACCAGCAGCCGATCAGGGCGAGCTGCTCTGGGCCTACTGCGTGCTCGGCGCCACCGCGCCGCAGCCGGCGGACGTCGTCGGCATCGACAGCCGCTATCCGGTGGAGCGAGTCGACGCGGGCGGGCTCGCTGCACTCGTCAGTCGCGTCCCCGCGTCCGAATTCGACGCCGGCCCGCTGCGCGAAAACCTCAACGACCTCGACTGGCTGGAGCGCGTCGCCCGCGCACACGAGGCGGTGCTGGACGCCGTGCTGGCCGAGGCGACGATCGTCCCGCTGCGCCTGTGCACCATCTACGAGAACCCCGACGGCGTCCGCCGCATGCTCACGCAGGAGCATCAGGCGCTCAGCGCCGCCCTCGCCGGCCTTGTCGGCCACCAGGAGTGGGGCTTCAAGTTCTTCGTCGACCCCGACGAGGTCGAGACGGAGGCACGCAGCAGCAGCGACGAGATCGCGGAGCTCAGCAAAGAGGTCGAGCGCCAGAGCGGTGGCGGCGCGTACATGCTCGGCCGCCGCCTGGAGCGTCACCTGCGCGAGGCTTCGGGCGCGCTCGCGGGTTCTGCCGCCGCGGACGTTCGCGCGATTCTTGAGAGCACCGGCGACATCGCCGTCGTCATGCGCCCGCCCCAGAACCGCGAGCTGTCCGGGCACGAAGGCGAGATGCTCGCGAACGCCGCATGCCTGGTCGACGTCGCCGGGTTGGAGCGGCTGCGGCAGCTGGCCGCCGAAATCGAAGAACGCCACGAGCGTCTTGGAGCGCGCGTCGAGCTGACAGGCCCGTGGCCGCCGTACAACTTCGTCCCCGGCGGTGATACCGCCGCGCTGGCATGACGGCGATCCCGGACCGCGACGTCGCGCTGGTCGACCTGGTCGATCGCCTGCTCGCCGGCGGCGTCGTGATCGTGGGCGACATCACGCTCGCGGCCGCCGACGTCGATCTCGTCTACGTCGGTCTGCGCGCGCTGGTCACGTCGGTTGCGACGGCGGAGGAGAAGGGGCTGCTGCCGCAGCTCGGAAGCGCGCTGTGATCGAGATCTACGCGATCAGCGATCAGGTGCCCGAACGCCTTCCGCCCGAGCCAGGGCTGAGCGCGGTGAAGAGCGCCGGGCTGGTGGCGCTGTGCGCACCGGCTCAGGACGACGAGCTGTCGGCGGAGCGGCTGTGGCAGCGGGAGGAAGTGATCGAGGCCCTGATGGAGCAGTGCGACCTGCTGCCTGCCCGCTACGGGACGCGCGTAGAGGACGACGCCGCCGCGGCGCGTGCCCTGGACGAGCGGCGCGCGGAGCTGCTCGAGGCGCTCGAGCGGGTGCGGGGTGCGGTCGAATTGTCGCTGCGTGTGCTCGGCGACGAGCTCGAGCCGGACGAGCAGCCGTCGAGCGGGACCGACTACCTGCGCGCCAAGGCGCGTAGGGCGACCGCCGAGGCAGCGACCGCCGGCGGCGTCCACGGACCGCTCGCCCGCATGGCCCGCGCGAGCACCAGCCAGCCGGGGCGTGCCACGCGCGAGCTGCTGCGCGGCGCCTACCTGGTCGACCGCCACACCGTCGGCTCCTTCGTGCAATCCGTCGAGGACCTCCAGCAGGCCAACCCGCACCTGCGCCTGTTGTGCACCGGACCCTGGCCGCCCTACAGCTTCGCGGGCTCATGAGTGACAAGTTCCTTCACGCTCCACCCGATATCGACCTGTTCGCAGACGATCACCCACGCCTCAGGGACGCTCTGCCGGGACGGGTGAACGCCGATCCCGAGGGTCTCGAGCGGGGTCTGGCCCAGCTGGTGCTCACGATCATCGAGTTGCTGCGTCAGCTTATGGAGCGCCAGGCGCTGCGCCGTATCGACGGCGGCGGCCTCTCCGAAGAGCAGGTCGAGCGTCTGGGTCAGACCTTCATGGAGCTCGACAAGCGGATGGCTCAGCTCAGGGACGAGTTCGGGCTGACCGAGGAGGACCTCAACCTCAACCTCGGGCCACTCGGCCGCCTCATGTAGCTCTCACTCGTACTGCAGGGCCTTCAGCACGTTCAGCCTTCCGGCACGCCGCGCCGGGAGCACCGCCGCGCCTATGCCCGCGATCACGGAGATCACCGCAAACACCACGAGCCCGCCGATCGGGAGCGTGAATGCGATGTCAGCGCTCCTGAGCGCCCGGATCGCGACCGCGGCGACGGCAATCCCGAGCGGCAGCCCGAGGGCCGCACCGATCAGCGCCGTGATGATGCTTTCGTGCCGGATCATCCGCCGCACCTGGCGGCGGGTGGTTCCGACCGCACGCAGCATTCCCAGCTCGCGGGTGCGCTCGAACACGGCCAGGGCCAGGGCGTTGACCATCCCGAACAGGCTCACGATCACCGACAGAGCAAGCAGCACGTAGAAGATGTTCAGGATCACGTCGATGCCGGCCACCCGGTCGTCGATGAACTTGGCACGCGTGCTCAGCTTCACGTCGGGGAACGCGGCAAGCGACTGGTCGATCCGCTGCGTCTGCGCCGGGCTCTCGCCGTGGCGTGTCTGGATGAACGTGAACTGATCCTTCGGCCGCGGGAAGGCAGCGTCGAAGGTGGCCTGGCCGATGCCGATCGGTCCATAGAGCGGGTCGAGCTCGTCTGCGGGCGGGTCGTGGATGCCGACCACCCGCAACGTCCGCGCCTCGCCGTTGCCGTTCGTGATCTTGAAGACGCTCCCGACTTTCAGGTTGTTGTCGTTGGCGTAGCTCTCCTTCACGATCGCGCCGCCGGCGGCCAGAGCTGACAGCGATTCGCCGGAGCCCTTCGTCCAGCGGAAGTGGTAGACCAGCGCGATCGTCTGCGGGTCGAAGCCCGCGACACCCGCGCTGTTTCCGAACGCCCGCACGTTGTCCGAGCGCACGCTCGAAGCTACGACCACGCCCGGCGTCTTTGCCACCGCCGCGCTCGCGGATGCGGTGAACGGGTCGAAGCCGTTCACATTGGTGAGCACGTAGTCGCCGCCGACCTGCGTGTCGAGCGCGTTGCGGTCGGTCGTCTTCAGGCCTGCGCCGAGCGTGGCGACGACGGTCACCAGTGCGAGGCCGATCATCAGCGCACCGGCTGTGCGCGCGGTCCGTCGTGGGTCGCGCATCGCGTTCTCGCGCGCCAGGCGTCCCATTGCGCCTCCGAGGCGCTCGGCGGGTTCGCCGAACAGCGCCGCAAGCGGCCGGACCACGCGCGCGGCCATCAGGCCGAAGCTCATGAACAGGCCGATGCAGCCGAGCCCCAAGAGCAGCGCCGTCGGGCCCGCGCTCAGCGATGCGAACAGCCCGAGCGCGAGCATCGCGAGCGACACGCAGGTGACGATCACCGCGTAACGCTCGCTGTGCCGCTCGAGCCGCGATGGCGGCAGGGTCGCGCCCTCTCGTACGGCCGAGATCGGCGGCACGCCGGTCGCGCGCCGCGCGGGCGACAGCGTCGCCAGCACCGTCACACCGGTCCCCAGCACCAGGGACACGATTACGGTGCGCGGCGCAAACACGAGGTTCTGCTTCGGCAGCGACACGCCAATGGCATTGAAGAACGCCTGCAGACCGAGCGCCAGCAGTAGTCCTGCGAACAACCCGATGATCGACGCGATCAGCCCGGTCAGGAAGCCCTCGAGCAGCACCGACCGCCTGACCTGCTTGCGCGAGGCGCCGAGCGTGCGCAGCGTCGCGAGCTCACGCACGCGCTGCGCGAGGTTCATCGACAGCGTGTTGAAGATGACGAACCCGCCAACCAGCAGTGCGATGAACCCAAACGCCAGCAGGATGTACTGGATGATCTTGATGCCGGCGTTCGTGTCCTTGGAGTCGGCCTTTGCCTGTTCGTCGCCGGTGCGGACCTGCGCCGATGGAGGGACCAGTGGCTTCACGGAGTTGGCAAGCTGGTTGTCGGACACGCCGGCCTTCGGAGCCATGAAGATCGAGTCGAACTGGCCCTGCTTCTTCACGAGTTGCTGGGCCACCGGCACGGTGAAGACGGCGAACGTCGCGCCCCCAAGCGTCTCGACGTTGCCGACGCGTGCGGTGCCGACGATCTTGAAAGTGCGCGTGGGGCCTTCTGCAGCGACCTTGATCGTGTTGCCCACCTTGTAGTGCTGGTTCTTGAAGGTGGCCAGGTCGATCACCACCTGGTTGGGGCCGGTCGCCCAATGGCCCGCGCGCAGGTTCAGCGGGATGAAGCGCGGCTGGCTCGCGTCGAAGCCCCAGCCGAAGTGCGGCTGATTGTCGTTGCCGAGCCGCTTGCCGTTGCGGCCGATCATGCGCGCAAGGTCGGTGGTGCCGGTCACGTCGTAGATCGCGCCGGTGGCGGCGCCGGTCTCGGGCAGCTGCTTGACGCGTCCGAGCAGCGACTGGGGCACAGTTGCGCGGCCGCTGGGCGAGCCGGGCACCACGTCCCTTCCGGAGATGACGGCGCCGGTGTTCTTGTAGGAGCTGGTGAAGATCTGGTCGAACGCCGCCTTGATCGTGTCCGTCAGGACGAACGTGCCGCTGACCATCGCCACGCCGAGGACAATTGCGAGCCCGGTCAGGACCGTGCGCAGCTTCCGGCCCAGAAGGCTTTGCACGACGGCCTTGTTCATCGCTTCCTCAGACCTTCCATCGTCGTCAGGACCTCGTGCTCGACGAGCCCGGCCGAGTCCTGCACGACGCAGCCGTCGGCGAGGAAGAGCACGCGGTCGGCGACGGCCGCCGCGGTGGCATCGTGGGTGACCATCAGCGTGGTCTGACCGAACTCGTCGACGGTGCTGCGCAGAACGTCGAGCACCTCCGCGCTCGTCGTCGAGTCGAGGTTTCCGGTCGGCTCGTCCGCGAACAGGATCGTTGGACGCGACAGCAGCGCCCGCGCGATCGCCACGCGCTGCTGCTGGCCGCCCGACAGCTCCGCCGGCTTGTGGTGGCGGCGGTCGTGCAGGCCGACCTTGTCGATCACGGCGTCGAGCCACTCCGCGTCGGGCTTGTTGCCCGCGATCGACATCGGCAGCGTGATGTTGTCCTCTGCCGTGAGCATCGGCAGCAGGTTGAAGAACTGGAAGATGAATCCGAGCTGCCTGCGCCGCAGACGCGTCAGCTCGTCGTCGTCCATGGCGGTGATCTCCTCGCCGCCGATCAAGACCTGACCTTCGGTCGGCTCGTCGAGCCCGGCAAGGATGTGCATGAGCGTCGACTTGCCCGAGCCTGATGGCCCCATGACGGCAGCGAACTGCCCCGCTGGGATGTCCAGGGTCACGCCGCGAAGAGCGTGCACCGCATACTCGCCCTCCCCGTATTGGCGCGTCAGGCCCACCCCCGATACCGCGGGTGCGCGATCCACGACCACGCTGGGGTCTACGTCCGTGACGACGGCCATTGCGTACCACCTTTGGTGAGGTCCTGCGAGTCAAGGGGGACGCTAAGCCGCTGTATCGGGCGGGGCAATGGGTGGCCGGACCCACCCCATGGTTGTTAACGCGTTAGTGGCGCGCTACCTCAGCTGGCTACCGGAGCCGGGTCGGGTCGCACGATCACCGTGTCGGCCACGGGGATGATCTCGTCGACCGGCAGGTCGGCGGCGTCCGCATGTGCGCGGATCGCTTCCGGGCTTTCGGCCTCGTAGATGCACACGGTCCCGACTCCACCGGCGTCCTCGGCGAGCACATAGCTGCGGATCCAGCGCACGCCCGAGGCTGGCTTGTCGCCCTCTTCAGTCGAGCGGGCGGCGGCCGCCTCCAAGTCCTGCCCGGTCTTCCAGCCGTTGCGTCGGAGGATTACGTAAAGGTCCATCCCGACCTCCTGTTCGTTGACCGGTCGATCCTAAGCTGGCGCGCCCAAACGCGGGTAAAAAGCGATCACACAGACGGCCGGCGCTGCGCGTCGCGCACCAGCTGGCTCGCCGCCGGGAACCGCTTCGCCGCGTCCGGGCCGACGACGATCGCGAGCGTGTCGCCGCCGCGCCCCCACGCGATCAGGTTCCACGCCTGCAGGCGGTCGAGCATGAACTGGAACGCGAGTGCCTGTTTGCCGCTGCGATAGCGGCGGGCCATCTCGATGCGGACGCCGTGCGCGCTGGTCACCACGAGCGGCGCCTGGCCGCTGATCTTGCGCGTGCCGGCGCCGATGTAGGCGAGCACAGCCGCCGTGCCGGGGTCCGGTGCGTAGTCGGTCTTCGCCTGCTGCGTCAGCCGCAGCCCGAGCGCGGGCCCCCAGGCGGGCGGCTTTTGCGTCTTCGTGGTTGTCCCGGGTGGGCCGTTGGGATACAGGCGCCGGGCACCCGCTCCGCCGGTGGCGTCCAGTCCCGCAAGCCGCGCGAGCTGTTTCGGCTCGTCACGGCTCAGGCGCATGATCTCCTGCGCGGCGCGGACCCGCCACAGATACGTGGAGGAGTCGTCGCCCAGGCTGCTCAGCAGCGCGTATGCGCGCGGCTTGCGCAGCGGCGTGCTGTCGAAGTAGAGGCGCGTGTAGCTGGGGTGCTGATCGCCGCCCTGGGCGCGGTAGCGGTGCAGGATCGACTCGAGGTTGCCCATGCCCATGTGGTACGTGGCGACCGCGAGGTCGTCGCGACCGAACTTCGCCTTCGCCATCTTCAAGTAACGGGCCGCAGCGGCGATCGCGAGAGCGGGGTCGAAGCGCTGGTCGGCGCGCCGACGGGCGCGTTCCAGCCGACGCAGCTTCTTGGCGTTGCTGGTGGCGGCGATGCGATTCGTCAGCGTCCGGCTGCGCGCGAGGTCGACGTGCAGGCCCAGCAGAGCGGTCGCAGTGGAGGCCAGGATCTGCGTCAGGCCCACCGCGCCCTGCAGGTCGCCGCCGGCGACGACGTCGGGGCGGCCGGCGCTCTCGAGGAACACGATCGCCTCGAGCGTGGCGGGATCGACGCCGTTCGCTTTGGCGGCGCGGTTGACGAGAGGCCGCCAGCGCGCGACGCGGCGCGCGCTGGCGACGACGCCGGCCGGGCTCTTCTCGTACACGACGTCGGAGAAGCCGGCGGCGGCGCGCTGCTGCAGCTCCTGCTCGCGGTCCGGGTCGTAGGCGAGTGGGTCATAGGTCCCGGCCGCCTCGCCGCCGCCGGGCACGAGTTGCTTTGGAGCTTCCTTGCCGCCACCCGACAGCAGGACGAGGGCGACGGCGACCACGATCGCCGAGAGCACGGCGACGGCCGCGATGCGCCTGCGGCGCACCCGGTGCGCGGTCGGTTGGCGTGCCACGCACAGAACCTACGCGGGCGGACCGCGCGCCGCCCCGTGGCGACGCGCGCGACTTGCAACGATTCGGGCATGGCGGGCTACACGGCTCCGGGCTTCGAGCCGGTCGCGCGGGCGTTCCGGCGAATCGTCGGTCGGCGCGAGGGCGGCGGTGCGCTGACCGTGCGCGTGCGGGGCGAGACGGTGGTCGACTTGGTGACGGGGTACGCCGATAAGGCACACACGCGGCCGTGGACGCCCGAGACGCTCGCGATCAGCTTCTCCACGACCAAGGGCGTCGCGTCGACGGTCGTCCACCGCCTGGCCGACCGCGGTCAGCTCGCGTACGACGAGCCGGTGGCCGCCTATTGGCCGGAGTTCGCGGCAGGCGGCAAGGAGCGCGTGACGGTGCGCCAGCTGCTGACGCATCGCGCGGGCTTGTACAGCGTGCGGGCAGTGGCGAAGCGCGCGGAGGACCTGCTCGACCACGTCGCGCTCGAGGACAAGCTCGCGGCGCGTGCCGTTCGCGCGCCGACCGAGCGGTCGGCCTACCACGCGATCACCTACGGCTGGCTTGTCGCAGGCCTGGCTCGCCGGATCACCGGGCACGGCCTGGCCGACCTGGCACGGATCGAGGTGACGGAGCCCCTGGGCATCACCGGCCTGCACATAGGCGTCCCCGCCGAGGCGCGCGAGTTCGTCGCGGAGCCGGTCGGGTCGGCGCTGCGCCAGCTGGGCTCCACAGCCGACGCCACACAGCCGCTCTGGGGGCGCTACCGCGTCAGCCGCACGACCCTCGATGCGCTGCACGTCCCGGGCTTCCACCGCCTCTTCGAGGGCAGTGACCCGCCGATCTGGCACACCGAGATGCCGGCGGTGAATGGAGTGATCAGCGCGCGGGCGCTCGCCGACATGTACGCGCCTCTGGCAAACGGCGGACAAGGCTTCCTGACGCGCAACACCGTCCACGCTCTCGGCCGAGTGCAGGTGCGCACGAGGGACGCCGTGCTCGGCCTGAGCATGCGCTGGCGGCTCGGCTACCACCAGGGGTTCGGCAGCGGCGGCCGGATGGCGTTCGGCCACTACGGCTACGGCGGCTCCGGTGGCTGGGCCGATCCGCAGACGGGACTGTCGGTCGGGTTCGTGACGAACCGGATCGGGTCGCTGACCACGCCGCTCGGCGACCTGAACCTGTTCCGCCTGAACCGCGTCGTCCGGCAGTGCGTGGCCGCGCGCGTGTGACGATGGCGGTCACGATCGACGACGTCCGCGCTTACGTCGCCGATCTCCCGCGCAGCTACGAGGTGTTCGTGCGCGGCCGCGTCAAGTACCGCGTGGGGCAGATCGTCTACCTGTCGTTCTCGAAGGACGAGACGCTGATGGGCTTCGCCTTCCCGAAGGAGGAGCGGCAGATGCTCATCGAGACCGAGCCGGACAAGTTCATGTATCCGCGCCCGTCCGACATGCGCTTCAACTGGGTCGTCGGCAGGCTGGACAAGCTGAGTCGCCGCGAGATGCAGGAGTACGTCATCGACGCGTGGCGGATGGTGGTGCCGAAGCGCGTCGCGGCGGCCGAGCTACTCCGTCGTGGAGAACTCCCAGATGGCGATTGACAGCAGCGCGAGCCCAAGCAACAGCACCATCGTCACCTCGAGCAACGCCGGAACGTGCCAGCCCCACCAGGTCAGGCCCGGGTCGAGTGCGTGTCGCGCGACCGGCGAGATGTCCAGGTGGGAGAAGACCAGCCGCCGCATCGGATCGACGGCGTAGGCGAGCGGGTCCAGACGGTTCAGGACTGCCAGCCACGCCGGCAGCCCGATGACCGGGAAGAGCGCGCCGGAGATGAAGAACATCGGCATGATGATCATCTGCATCACGCCCATGAACGACTGCATGGTCTTGATGCGCACTGCGACCATCAGGCCGAACGACGTGATGCTGAACGCCAAGAGCGCCTGGATCGCGAGGATGCCGAGGATCAGCACAGGGTCGTAGGGCACGTGCACGGTCCCCGCCAGGAGGATGAGGATCACGCCCTGGAAGCTGGCAACGGTCGCGCCGCCAAGTGCCTTGCCGATCACGATCGAGCTACGCCGCACCGGCGCGACCATCATCTCGCGCAGGAAGCCGAACTCGCGGTCCCAGACGATCGATGCCGCCGAGAACATCGCGGTGAACATCACCGAGATGCAAAGGATTCCGGGGTAGATGAACGTCTTCAGGTCGACTCCGTGAGTGCCCGCGCGCGACAGCTGCTGCAGGCCGGAGCCGAGCACGAACAGAAACAACAGTGGCTGGACCAGTGCAGTCACGATCCGCATCCGGTCGTTCATGAAGCGGATCAGCTCGCGTCGCCAGACGATCTTCATCGCCCGCAGCTCGCTGCGGAACGAGCGCGGGGGAACGCTGACGCGGATGACCTCGGCGGGGGCCGCCGTCGTGGTGGTCATCGCCGGCCTCCGGCGAACATCTGCATGGCGACGCGGTTGCGCGCCTGGGCCGTCGATTGCTCGGCGTCGCGGATCGTCGTGCCGGTGTACTTCATGAACACGTCGTCGAGACTGGGACGCGCGACGCTGACGGCGCGGATTGGCAGGCCAAGCTCGGCGAACAGGCGCGGCACGAACTCCTCGCCGCGCGACACGTTGAACATCACCGCGCCTTCGGCAACTCGCCCGTCGATGCCGAAGCGCTCGCGCAGCGCGGCGATCGCGGCCTGGTTGTCGTCGGTCTCGATGCGTACCCGGTCGGCTCCGACACTCGCCTTGAGTGTCTCCGGCGAGTCGAGCGCGACGATCTCGCCCTGGTCCATGATCGCGATGCGGTCGCAGTACTCCGCCTCGTCCATGTAGTGCGTGGTCATGAAGATCGTGATCTCCTCGGTTTCACGCAGGGTCCGGATATAGCTCCAGATGGAGCTGCGCGTCTGCGGGTCCAGGCCGATCGTCGGCTCGTCGAGGAACAACACGCGCGGTGAGTGCATGAGCCCGCGCGCGATCTCGAGGCGTCGTCGCATGCCGCCCGAGAACGTCATCACCGTGCTGTCGCGGCGCTCCCAGAGGCCGACCATCTCCAGCATCTGCTGCATGCGGGCCGGCACGAGCGCCTGATCCACCCCGTAGAGCTCGGCGTGCAGGCGCAGGTTCTGCGCCGCGGTCAGGTAGCCGTCGAGCGTGGGGTCCTGGAAGACCAGACCGATGTTGCGACGCACGTCGTCGCGTTCCTCGACCACGTCGTGCCCGGCCACGAGCGCGCGCCCGCTGGTGGGCTTCGCAAGCGTGCAGAGCATGTTGATCGTGGTGGTCTTGCCCGCGCCATTCGGCCCGAGAAAACCGAACACCTCACCAGCGTCGACGTCGAAGCTGACGCCGCGCACGGCCTCGATCTCGTCGAAATGCTTGCGGAGCTGGTCGACTTCGATCACGGGTAGAAAGTTACAGCAAATAGAAATTTATATTCACGGTAAGATTCTGACCGATGGCGGCTCCAACGGGCTTGCGCGAGCGCAAGAAGCAGCAGACGCGCGACGTAATCGCTGCAGCCGCGATGCAGCTGTTCGGTGAGCGGGGCTTCGATGCTGTCACGGTCGCGGAGGTGGCCGTGGCTGCCGGTGTCTCCGAGAAGACCGTCTTCAACTACTTCCCGGCCAAGGAGGATCTGGTCTTCCCCGACGGCGAGGCGCGCTGGGCCGCCCTGCTCGATTCGATCCGCGACCGGCCCGAGGGCGCGTCCGTGGTGGCGCCGTTCCGCGCCGCCACGCGCGAATTCCTCGACCAGGTCGCGAACGGCGACGTCGAAGAGATAGTCGCGCGTCCGCGCCTGGTGATGGCGAGCTCTGCGCTGCGTGGGCGCCTGTTCGTGTGGTGGGAGCAGGAGGCGACTCTGCTGGCTCCGGTCATCGCCCGGGCCGCCGGGGACAGGGACGGCACGATCGTCTCGGCAGTGGTTGCGCGAACGCTCGCCTGGACGCATCGCATCACCTTCCGAGCCGCGTTCACGCGGCTGCTGGCGGGGGAGGACCAGAAACGTGTCGCGCGCGACCTGCGCAAGCAGGCCGACGAGGCATACGACCTGCTCGAGGCCGGCCTTCGCGACTACGGCCGCGCCTAGGCGCAGTCGGTCGCGATCGCGAGTCGTGGCTCTGGGTCCAGCACTCGCAGCGCGACCACGATCCCCGCGATCACCAGCCCCGCCGCCACGAGAAACGCCAGGTGGTAGCCGCCGGTCAGCGCCGCCGCCGTTGAGTGGCCGCTGCCCAGCAGCCGGTCCGCGCGCGTCGTCGCGAGCCCAGCCAGTACCGCCAGGCCGATCGAGCCACCGACTTGGAGACTTGTGTTGATCAGCCCTGACGCCAGGCCCGACTCGCTCTCGCTCACGCCGGACATGGCGAGCGTCGTGAGCGAAGGGAAGAAGAGGCCGGCGCCGGTTCCCAGCACGATCATCACCGGCAGCACGTCGACCAGGTACTGGCCGTCGACGGGCACGCGTGTGAACAGCAGCAGGCCGAGCGCCATCAACGTCATGCCCGGGATCAGCACCGCACGCGCGCCAAAGCGGGTGCTGAGGCGCGCGGAGGCGCCAAGCGACAGGGCGCCGATCAGCCCGCTCACCGGCAAGAACGCGACGCCGGTCTCGAGGGCGTTGTAGCCCAGCACGCGCTGCAGGTAGAGCACGGCCAAGAAGAACATCCCGAACATCCCAGCGACCCCGAGCGCCTGGATCAGGTTGGCGCCGACGATCGTGCGCGAGCGGAAGATCCCGAGCGGCACGAGCGGTGTCTTCGCGGTCGCCTCGCGTGCGACGAACGCCGCGAGCAGCGCCGCTGTGAGCGCGAACAGCCCGAGCGTCCGCGTGGATGCCCAGCCGTGGCGAGGCGCCTCGAGCAACGTGTACACGCCGAGCATCAGGGCGCCGGTGACCAGCGCGCTGCCCGGCAGGTCGGCGCCGTGTTCGAGGCCGATGCCGTCCTCGTCAGGCACCAGACGCCGCGCCAGCACGAAGGTCGCGATGCCGATCGGCACGTTCACGAAGAAGATCCAGTGCCAGTTGAGCGCCTGGGTCAGGATGCCGCCGAGCAGCAGGCCCAGCGACGCGCCGCCCGCGGCGACGAACGAGAAGACGCCGATTGCCTTCGCCTGCTCGGCCGGGTCGCGGAACATCGTGACGATGATCCCGAGGATCACGCTGGACGTGAGCGCTCCGCCGGCACCCTGCAGGAAGCGCGCGCCGACTAGCGTCGCCTGCGACCCCGCCATGCCGCACAGCAGCGACGCGGCCGTGAACACCGTCATTCCGATCAGGAAGATGCGGCGACGGCCCACCAGGTCGCCGAGGCGCCCGGCAAGCAGCAGCAGGCCGCCGAACGTGATCAGGTAGCCGTTGACGACCCAGACCAGTGTCGCCTGCGTAAAGCCGAGGTCGCGCTGGATCCACGGCAGGGCGACGTTCACGATCGCCGAGTCCAGGATGATCATCAGCATCCCGGTGCAGAGGACGATCAGGGCGGCCCAGCGGGCCCGGTTTGCCTCGACCGTCATCGGACCGCCAGGGCGAGGATGTAACGGGCGACACTGGCGGCGTCCTGGCGTTCGGTGCGAGCGGTTTCCTTCATCGATGCCTCCCGGCAATCTGTTGTACGATGGGTGTCGAACATTAGCACAAGTACGATGATCGTCGTACAAAGGCTCCAGACCATGCAATCGGTAATCGAGGCACTCCCACATCCGACGCGCGAAGAGCTCGAACTGAGCCGTGTCCTGCACGCGCTCAGCGATCCCGTGCGGCTGAAGATCGTGGCCTCGCTCGCGAGCGAGGGCGAGTGCGCGATGGGCGCGATCGACGTGCCGGTGACGAAGTCGACCTGCACGCACCACTTCAAGGTGCTGCGCGACGCGGGCGTGCTGAATCAGCGTCAGGTGGGCACCGCGCGCATGAACACGTTGCGTCGCGAGGACCTCGATGCGCGCTTCCCGGGTCTGCTCAACACCGTGCTGCGCTCGGTAGCGAGCGCCTAGTCAGCGGCCGCCAGGGCCGCGTGGGCCGCCTGGCGGCCTGCCTCGAGTGCGGCGCGAACGAGCTCGATGTCGCGCTCGAGCCGGCTGGGCACCGGTGAGTCGGGCGCCGGGTGGATCGCGAGGATCGACGGCGTCAGCGTCGGGTCGTCGCGATGTTCGTCCAGCAGGTCTTCGTCGGCGTGCTCGCGCTCCACGCGCGTGCGGAAGGCGTGCTCGAGCGCGGGGCTCATGCGCCGCAGAGCGCGTCGCGTGAGCGCGGCGCCGAGGCCCGTGGTCGGCTCGACGCGCTCGCCATAGCGACGTGAGCGCAGGACGAGCACGTGCGTCGCGCCGTCGTCGATCGCGGCCTGCAACGGAATCGCCGCCGACAGCCCGGCGTCGATGAAGCGGCGCCCGTCGAGCTCGACTGGCGGTCCCGCCAGCATCGGCAGGCACGCGGTCGCCCGCAGGGCCAGCCGCAGCGTGCGGCTGTCGGTGATCTGGTCGTGCAGGTCGACTGCCGCGGCTGTCTCGACGTCGGTGGCGATCGGGTGCAACTCGGTGGGCGCCGTGAGGACATCGTCGAAGAGCCCGGGCGCGAGCTGTTCGTAGCGCTCCTCGACCAGCGTGGTGATGTCGACGACCGGACCGCCGCGCAGCAGCCGTCGCCGGCTGATGAGCTGGTGCACCAGGGTCGGATCGATCCACGTCGGGATGCCCTCGCGGACGCGGCCGCTGACCAGCCACATCGCGTTCAGCGTTCCCGCCGAGGAGCCGTAGGCGGCGTCGAATGCGTGCCGATAACCGAGCTCGTCGAGCGCCAGCGCCATGCCGCCCGAGACCGCGCCGCGCATTCCGCCGCCTTCCACGACCAGCGCGATGCGCGCGTCGGGCGGGCGGGTCTGGAGTGCTTCCACTAACGGGTGCGGCAAGCCGAGCAGGTTACGATCAGTGCGTGCCCGATCGCCTGTACTACACGGATTCCGACGAAGCCAACACGCTGATCGCCAAGGACCCGATGGCGCTGCTGATCGGCTTCGCGCTCGACCAGCAGGTGTCGGTGCAGAAGGCGTTCGCGGGCCCGTTGGTGATCAAGGAGCGTCTCGGCTCGATCGACGCGGCGACGTTGGCCGACACGGACCTGGAGTCGGTGTTCGCCGAGAAGCCGGCGGTCCACCGTTTCCCCGGCGCGATGGCGAAGCGCGTGCAGGAGCTAGCGGCGCATGTGCAGGATCGATACGACGGCGACGCGGCGCGTGTGTGGAACGACGCACCCGATTCCGATGGGCTGCGCGCGAACATCGAGGCGCTGCCGGGCTTCGGCGAGATGAAGGTGAAGGCGCTCGGGGCGGTGCTGGCGAAGCGGTTTGGAATCGCGAAGGCAGATGCGCTGGTGCCGCCGCATCCGACGCTTGGGGATGTGGATTCGGCGCAGGCTCTCGCGGATTACCAGGCGGCGAAGCGCGCGCACAAGGCGGAGTGGCAGCGCGCCCGGGCTGCGAAGGCGTAGCGCTTTCGACGAGCCGGTGCGCGAAGCAATCCTGGATCCAAGGACGAAGTGTCCTGCCCTGGCCACCTATACGGTGGTCAAAGCAGGACGCTTGCCGCGAATCGGCCCACCGAGGCGCCTCGCGACCCGCGCATCCGCCAATCCCGTCACCCCCTTGGTAGCCGCAGTTCACGAACGCGAGAGCCCGCGGGAGGGCCCGAGCTCAGGCAGCCCGCTCGAGCGCGCCACCCGAAGACGCCAAATCCACCAGCAGCCGATCGATGACCGTGGACTCCGACCCCACGGACCCATCCGTCACCGACCCCACCACGGCGCGCTTGTAGTCGATCAGCGCCGCGATCCGTTCGTCGATCGTGTCAGCCGCCAGCAGGTACCACGCCGTCACATGCCGGTCCTGTCCGATCCGGTGCACGCGATCCTCTGCCTGGTCGTGCTTCGCCGGCGTCCAGCCCAGCTCCAGAAACGCCACGCTCGCCGCCGCCGTCAGCGTGAATCCGTGCGACGCCGCCTCGAGTGAGCAGATGCACAACGACGCGCCGCCTCGCTTCCGCTGGAACAGCTCCACGTTGCGCTGACGCTCCTCGACCGAGTCGCTTCCGAGGATGCGCGCCGCCCGCGGGAACATCGCGACCAGCTCGTCCTGGATGTCGCGGTGATGGGCGAACACGACGAGGCGTTCGCCCGACTCGAGGAATGTCTTGATCCACTCGATCGCGGCGTGCAGCTTGCCGCGTGCCGCGACGTGCCTCAGCGCGTTCAGCTTCACGAGCGCCTCCGCTCGCAGCGCGTTGTCGATCCGCTCGGCCAGCTGCTGCGGATCGTTCACCGCCGTCCGCAGCCAGTCGACCAGGTCCTCTTCCAGGTGGCGGTACTCGTGCTCGTTCGCCAGCGGCACCGGGACGGTGATTCGCCGCTTCGGCGGCAGCTGCGTGAGCACCTCGTCCTTGCGCCGCCGGACGTAGCACGTGCTGCGCAGGTGCCAGTGCAGTCGCTCGCGCGCCACCTGCCCCTCGAAGCGGCGCTCGAACGACGCTCCGCTGCCGAAGTCTCCCAGCCGGCCGAGCGCGCGCAGCTGCGGCACGAGCTCGCGCGGACGGTTCACCAGCGGCGTGCCGGTCAGCGCCAGCCGAAGCGCCTGGTCGGGCAGGCGTGCGCTCAGCTCGATCGCGGCCTTTGTCCGGTTGGCCTTGGGGTTCTTCACGTAATGCGACTCGTCGAAGACGATCGCCCCCGGCTCCAGCGCCGCCAGCGACTCCAGGCGCGCGTCGAGCACGTCGTAGTTCACGACCACGATGTCGGCCAGCGGCAGCGGGCCACGGCGCCCCGACAGCGGCTCGGCGCGACGACCTGGAAGCCAGCGCGCACACTCGCGCAGCCAGTTGAGCTTGAGCGAGGCCGGGCACACCACAACGGCGGGGTACGCCTCGGCGGACTCGACTGCCGTCAGCGCCTGCAGAGTCTTTCCGAGCCCCTGCTCGTCCGCTATGAACGTCCGCCGCTGGCGCAGGGCGTACACGACGCCGGCGGTCTGGAACGGCATCAGCTTGCCGTGCAGCCCGCGCGGCGGGTCGAAGTCGGCCGAGTGCGCCCGCGACAGCGCGACCAGCTCCTGCCCGTGCTCGTGCTCGGCCATGAGCTCGTCGAGCAGCTGTTGCGCCTCCTCGTCGACGCCGAGCATGTGCTCGCGCACAAGCGCATCCAGGGACGGGACAGTCGACGCATCCGCGACGACCGCTCCGCCCTCGCCCTCGGGCTCGCCCGCGCCCTGGCCGAGGCGCGCCTGCAGCGGCCGGCTCTCCGGCAACAGACGCAGCGACTCGACCGCGGAGTCGTCCCAGAGCACGTTCACGACGAATTCGCGGACGCCCGTTTCGGGGTCGCGCACGATCGTGACCACAGCCCGCGGCGGCGGGTCGTCCGGGCGGTCCTCCGACAGGTGCTCCAGGCAGCCATAGACGCGCGGGTCGGCCAGCATCTGACGGTTGCGCGCCAGCAGGTTTTCGATGTGTGGCTTGCGTCGCCCGTCCATCGGCACCAGCGCGACGTCGCCCATCTGCCGGACACCGCCGGCGTCGTAGAGCTCCTGCGGCGGGATGCCGCCGCGGGTGGCGAAGACGAAGTAGGGGAAGTCGTCGGTGATCGTGGTGCTGACCCACCCGCGCCAGTTGCTGCGCGGGGTGAGCCCGAGCACCGCCGAGCGTCGCGTCGCGCCGCCGCTCGGCGCGGGCGCCAGCCGCTGCCGCGCGCGGATGTGCAGGCCGACGCCGTTGCGCTCGATCAGCGTCAGCAGCGGGTTACGGGTCTCGTCCGTGACAGGCACCGACAGGCGGCCGACCTCGGGGTGGGGGCGGGGGCGGAGGAAGCGGCGCACCTCGTCCAGCACCGGGTGGACCCAGTCGTCGCAGAAGCTCAGGCAGTACTCGTCGTCGGGAGTGACCCCCTCGATCATCGGCTTGCGCAGGTTGCGGCGGTCGCGGAAGGACTCGATCGCGCCCATCGCGCCCGGCTCCGCCTCGAAGACCGGGAAGGAACGCAGCAGCCGCGCGATCGACTCGGCCCGGTCGGGAGTGAGCCTGATCGTCCACGCGTGCAGGTCCTCGTCCCAGAAGCGTCCGGGGATCGCGCGGATCGCCCGCCGCAGAGCGGGATCCCATGGTGAACGAAGGACGCAGACGCCGTCCTCGTCGACCTCGACCGTGTAGCCGGGCTGGTCCATGACCGACCAACGTTACGCCCCCCGCCGGAGAGTTCTGAACGTGATCGAGTACCGCTCCTCCTTGGTAGGCGGAATCGAGTGCTGCCATGACGTGCGAGCCTTGCCTGCGAGCACGTAGCCCGAGCGCGGCTCGAGCAGCACTTCGTAGACGCGGCGGTCGTCGCCCTTGCCGCGCTGGAAGCGCAGCCGGCTGGAGCCGCCCAATGACAGCCCGATCACCGTGTCGAAGGCGGGCGCGTCGCGATGCCAGCCGATCGTCGAGCCCGGCGGGTACCGCTGCACCAGGATTTCGGCCAGCTCGTCCGGCTGGAAGCCCGCGAACTCCGCGGCGATCGCGCGCGCGGGTTCGAGCCAGTCAGGGACCGGCTCGCCCGGCATCGGCGTCCGCGCCTCGTAGTCGTAGTCGAGCCCGTAGTGCCGCGCGGTGCGGCGAGCGGCCTGGCCGCGGATCACGATCGGCTCGAAGCGAAGTGTCTGGAAGACCTTCAGGAGGTCCGCCTCGACGCCCTCCGGCACGAGCTCCGGCCGGTAGACCAGCCCTTCGGGCTCCTCGCTGGGTGCACGCGCCACACAGCCTGGCTACCCGTTCGACCAAACTGCCGCGCATGCCAACGCTCGACAATGACGGTGACGTGTGGATCCTCCACCTCGGCGACGACGAGAATCGCTTCAACCCCGACTGGATGACCGCCGTCTCGGACGCGCTCGACGAAGTGGCCGCCAAGCCTGAGCCGCGCGCGCTTGTGACGACTGCCGGCGGCAAGATCTGGTCGAACGGCCTGGACCTGGACTGGCTCGGGCAGAACCAGGACCGCGTCCAGGAGTTCGTCGACCAGGTGCACGACCTGCTCGCGAAATTCCTCGTCGCACCGCTGCCGACCGTCGCGGCGGTGCAAGGACACTGCTTCGCCGGCGGTGCGATGCTCGCGCTGGCGCACGACTGGCGCGTGATGCGCGCAGACCGCGGCTACTTCTGCCTGCCGGAGGCGGACATCAACATCCCGTTCACCCCTGGGATGTCGGCGCTGTTGCAGAGCAAGATGACGCCGGCTGCGGCGACGCTGACGATGGTTGGCGCCAAGCGCATCGGCGGTGAGGAGGCGGCATCGCACGGCATCGTCGACGCCGCTGCGCCGGAGGATCAGGTGCTGGCCAGGGCGATCGAGCTGGCCGCGACGCACGCGCCGAAGCTGGGCACGACGGTGGGGACGATCAAGCAGCGCATGTACGCCTCGACACTCGCGCTCTTGACCGACCCCGCCGCGAACCAGCTCTTCGCCGGAGCCTGAACCGGCTACGGCCGGAGCCCGTGCCGCTCCATGAGCCGGCCGATCGACTCGAAGTCCATCGTCAGCGCGTAGCGCGCCTGCACCGCGCCGAGCTTCTCGAAGTCCGGCTGCTCGGCCGAGAGCAGCGGTGCGATCTCCTCGAAGTAGTGGGCGAACTCGCCCGGTGAGATCAGCTCGAGCACGTGTGTCTCCTCGTCGCTCGCGCTCCAGAAGGCGTGCCAGATGTCGCGCGGCTTGAAGACCAACTCGCCCGGTCCGGCCTCCACGACCTCGTCGCCAACCTGGGCGCCCATCCGCCCGCTGAGCACGAACGAGTACTCGTCCTCGCGCTCGTGCACGTGCATGGGGGCCGCAAGAGCGCGCGGCGGGATCGTGTGCTCGATCAGCGCGAAGCGGCCGTCGGTCTGCGCCACGTCGATCATGTAGCGGTTTCCGAGGGTGGCGAGGTCGGCCGTGCGGCCTTCTCCGGAAGCGAGCTTGATGCTCGTTGAAGTCGTCATGCGAGCACTGTAATATTCGTTTTACGCGATGTCAAGCGAAAAGCGGAAATACGAGAAGCGGGCGCGAGCGGAGAAGCAGGCGGACACGCGGCGGCGCATTGCCGCCGCGACCGCCGAGCTGCACGCATCGCTCGGGCCGGCGCAGACGACGATCGCGGAGATAGCGAAACGGGCCGGCGTGCAGCGACCGACCGTCTACAACAACTTCAGCTCGGACAAGGAGCTGTTCGCCGCCTGCCAGGCGCACTTCCTGAGCGAGAGCCCGCCGCCGGCGCTCGATCCTGCGCGGGGGCTGGAGCCGAACCTGCGCGAGCTCTACGCGTGGTGGCGTGCCAACCAGGGGATGTCCGGAAACGTCGCGCGCGATCGCGGAGCAATGCCCGCGCTGGACGAGCTGATGCGGGAGACCTCGGACGTGCGCTTCGACGCACTCGCCGATGCGCTCGGGCAGGCGCACGAGCAGCGCGCGCTCATACGGGTCGCCCTGACGTTCACGACCTGGAGGACGCTGGCTGATCGCGGGCTGTCCGACGCGGCGGCGGCGCGGGTGATGGCGAACACGGTACTGGCGTGATCGCGGGTCCGCACATATGCTCGGCCGATGGGGCTGCGGAGGGCGCTACTGGCCGGGGCGACCGTGCTTTGCGTGCTTCCCTGCACTGCGCAGGCCGGCGGGATCGCGGCCGAGGACCACGCGTTCCCGGTGCCGGCGAAGGACACGTCCGCCGTGCAGTCGGGGATCGCCCCGAACGGCTACGCGATCGTCGCCTGGAGCGAGGCGGTCTCGGACACGCAGCATCAGCTGGACGTGTCGGTGCGCCCACCTGGCGGCGACTGGTCGGCGCCCACTCCCATGGGCCTCACCGACAAGATCCTGATCCTCCGCGCGGCCGCGATCAACAACGACGGCGCCGCGGCCGTGGCGTGGGAAGAGGCGATCAACACCACGAACCTGTTGTACGTCTCGACCCGGTCCGCCGGCGGATCGTTCACGACTCCTGAGGTCGTCGACAACGAGGAAGCGGGAGGCGTCGGGGTCGACGCGTCTGGTCAGGTCACGCTGCTCTACGACGTCGAGGGCGTCGGCCCGGGCAACGGCGCGTTCGTGAACACTGCACCCGCCGGTTCGCCGATTACGACCGCAAGCGCGCATCGGCTGGGGACGACCGGTTGCCGCAACGCAGGGCTGGTCGAGAACGCGGCGGGCGACGCGCTCGCCGGGTTGAACTGCTCGGGCGCGGGGTTCGCGCTGCGGCACAACGGAACCTGGACCGAGTCGTCGCTGTTCTTCAACTCCTCGACCAATTGCCCGGGCTTTTCGAGCAGCACCGTTTTCACCGTGGGTGGGCTTGGAATCGACGCGACGGGGCATGCGGCCGCCGTTGTCGAGCGGTCGGACCGCACCTCGGACTGCGGCATCTTCATGACGCAGAAGGACTCGCTGCTGCTCGCGACCGTCGTCGGGGGCGCAATGGCGGCCGGGCCGACCATCGCGGAGTCCGGTACCTCCTTCGGCTTCGGGTTTCCGCCGAATGACGTCGAGGTGCCGAGCATCGGCGTCGGTGGTGGCCAGGTCGTCGTCGGCTGGTTCGCGGCTGACAGCAGCGGCTTCAACGCCAAGCCGGTCGCGCGCGTCTATGGCTCCAACGGCACGGCCGGCCCAGGACCGATCGAGTCGATCGACGGGTCGGCCCCGGCGCTCGGTTTCGGCAATCTGGCCGTGTCCGAAACCGGCAGCACCTTGTACGCGTGGGCTCAGTCGTTGAACGGGAAAGCGACGGTCCACGTCGCGTCGAGGCCGCCCGCAGGCCCGTTCGGCGCTGCCGGTCAGGCCAGCGACGGGAGCTCGGACGTGTTGAACACGTCGACTCACCTCGACGCGCTCGGCGACGGCATCGTCACCTTCCTGCAGCAGGACGGGACGCCCTACCGCGCCCACGCGCGCGGCTTTGACGCGACGCCTCCCCAGCTCACAAGCGTGACGATTCCGCCCACTGCGGTTGTTGGCACCGCAGCGCCGTTTGCCGCACAGGCGTTCGACCTCTGGGGCCCGGTCACCTTCGGTTGGGACTTCGGTGACGGAACCGCCACCGGACCCACGCCGTCGCATGTTTTCAGCGGCGCCGGCGCGCACCCGGTCACGGTCACGGCGACGGACTCTGCCGGCAACACGTCCTCCCAGACGGCCTCGATCGCAGTTGCGCCGGGCGCCGCCCCGAAGGCAGTGGCGCCAGTCCTTTCGAAGCTATCGCTCACCCATCGCACGTTCCGCGTGGGGAAGGCGGCCACGGCGATCAGCGCGCAGAAGAGGAAGAAGAAGGTGCCTACCGGCACCACGATCCGCTTCACGCTCGACCGCGCAGGATCGGTCGCGATCCGGAGCGCCCGGGCACTGCCTGGCCGCAAGTCCGGCAAGCGCTGCGTCAAGCCGGTGAAGCGGCTGAGTCATGCGAAGCGCTGCACCCGCTTCGTCAACGCCGGAGCGCTCACGCGAAAGGCGAAGACTGGCCGCAACAACGTCGCGTTCTCGGGCCGGATCGGCAAGCGCGCTCTCGCGCGCGGCAACTACCGCCTCACGGTCGTGCCCAGCGTTCCCGGCGCGAGGGGCAAGTCGAAGCAGACGACCTTCAAGATCGTCCGCTAGGAGCGCACGAGCTTCTTGTAAGTGATGCGGTGCGGCCGATCGGCCTCGGCGCCCAGCCGCGTGTGCAGATTCTCGTCGTAGGCCTCGAAGTTGCCCTCGAACCAAACGACCTGCGAGTCGCCCTCGAACGCGAGCACGTGCGTGGCGACGCGGTCCAGGAACCAGCGGTCGTGCGAGATGATCACGGCGCAGCCCGGGAAGGCCAGCAGCGCCTCCTCGAGCGCGCGCAGCGTGTCGACGTCCAGGTCGTTCGTCGGCTCGTCCAGGAGCAGCACGTTGCCGCCGCGCCGCAGCAGCTTCGCCATGTGCACGCGATTGCGCTCGCCGCCCGACAACGCTCCGACCTTGCGTTGCTGGTCGGATCCCTTGAAGTTGAAGCCGGCCACGTACGCGCGTGACTGCACTTGACGGTCGCCGAGCTGGATGAACTCCTTGCCGTCGGAGATCTCCTCCCAGACCGTCTTCTCGGGATCGAGCGCATCGCGGCTCTGGTCGACATAGGCCAGGTCGACGGTGTCGCCGAGCTCGATCGAACCGTCGTCCGGCTTCTCCTCGCCGACGATCATCCGGAACAGAGTCGTCTTGCCGGCGCCGTTCGGGCCGATCACGCCGACGATGCCCGCCGGCGGCAACGAGAACGCCAGCTCGTCGATCAGAAGCTTGTCCCCGAAGCCCTTGCGCAGCCCCTGCACCTCGATGACCTTGTCACCCAGGCGCTGGCCCGCCGGAATGTGGATCTGGACCTGGTCGATCTTCGCGTTGCGCTCCTCGGCCAGCAGGCGCTCGTAGTTGTTGAGTCGCGCCTTCGCCTTGGCGCGGCGGCCCTTGGGGTTCGTGCGGACCCACTCGAGCTCGCGCGCGATCGTGCGCTGCCGCGCGCTCTCGGTCTTCTCCTCCTGCTTGAGGCGTTCTTCCTTCTGCTCGAGCCAGCTGGAGTAGTTGCCCCTGAACGGGATCCCGTGCCCGCGGTCGAGCTCGAGGATCCAGCCGGCGACGTTGTCAAGGAAGTAGCGATCGTGGGTGACGGCAACGACCGTGCCCTTGTACTGCTCGAGGTGGCGCTCGAGCCACGCCACCGATTCGGCGTCGAGGTGGTTCGTCGGCTCGTCCAGCAGCAGCAGGTCCGGCGCCTGCAGCAGCAGCCGGCACAGCGCCACGCGGCGGCGCTCGCCGCCCGACAGCTTCGTCACGTCGGCGTCGCCGGGCGGCAGCCGCAGCGCGTCCATCGCCTGGTCCAGATGCGAGTCGAGGTTCCAGGCATCGGACGCGTCGATGCGGTCCTGCAGGCGCGCGAATTCATCGGCGGTCTCGTCGGAGTAGTTGGCGGCCAGCTCGTTGAACCGATCGAGCATGTCGCGCAGCTCGCGCACACCGTCCTCGACGTTGCCGCGGACGTCCTTCTCGGGATCCAGCTGGGGCTCCTGCTCGAGCAGCCCGACCGTCGCGCCGGGAGCGAGCTGAGCCTCGCCGCGGTACTCGGTGTCGTGGCCGGCCATGATCCGCAGTAGCGTCGACTTGCCGGCGCCGTTCAGCCCGAGCACGCCGATCTTCGCCCCCGGCAGAAACGACAGCCAGATGTCGCGCAGCACCTCGCGCCCGCCCGGGTAGCTCTTCCCCAGGCCTTTCATCACATAGATGTACTGGTAGGCGGGCATCTAATTGATTTTCCTCATAATTTTGGTACGATTTTCGTCTGTCCAGAAGTTGTCCAGATCGGTTGCGATCGGACAAATCGACTTAACCCATTGAAGTAACGAGTGTA